>NZ_CP085167.1:1755000-2055000 GCF_022788715.1 Sulfitobacter sp. DSM 110093 | reverse complement strand
ACTGACGACAGCCTTCAAGGCCGTATGCGCCGCCTGACAGAGCGCGCGGTTGATATGGCCGACATCTGCCTCTTCATGATCGACGCCCGTGTTGGGGTGACCCCTTCCGATATGGTTTTTGCTGAGATTCTGCGCAAGAAATCCGCGCATGTGATCCTTGCCGGCAACAAAGCCGAGGGCAAAGCCGCCGATGCCGGAATGATCGAAGCCTATTCGCTGGGTCTGGGAGAGCCGATCCGAATGTCAGCCGAACATGGTGAGGGGCTGAACGACCTTTACACGATGCTGATGCCGCTGGCTGATGAATACGAAGACCGCGCGGTCAAGGACGCACCTGAAACGGATGTGGACCTCCCCGAGGATGACGCCGATCTTGAGGCCGAAACCGTTCCGATGCCGACCCGAGCCAAACCTTTGCAGGTCGCCGTGGTTGGCCGCCCCAATGCGGGTAAATCGACGTTAATCAACCAAATTTTGGGCGAAGACCGTCTGCTGACAGGACCAGAGGCCGGGATCACCCGTGATGCGATTTCGCTTATGACCGATTGGGCGGGGCCAGACGGTGATCCGGTGCCGATGCGCATTTTCGACACTGCCGGGATGCGCAAAAAGGCCAAGGTTCAAGAAAAGCTTGAAAAGCTGAGTGTCAGCGATGGTCTGCGCGCGGTGAAGTTTGCCGAAGTTGTGGTGGTCTTGCTCGATGCCGAAATTCCCTTTGAGCAGCAAGACCTGCGCATTGCCGATTTGGCCGAGCGTGAGGGGCGTGCGGTCGTTGTTGCCGTGAACAAATGGGACATCGAAGAAAACCGTCAAGAAAAGCTGCGCGATCTCAAAGAGAGTTTTGAGCGTCTGCTGCCGCAGTTACGCGGAGCGCCACTGATTACCGTCAGTGCGAAAACGGGCAGGGGGCTTGACCGCCTTCAGGCTGCGATCATGCGTGCCTATGAGACATGGAACCGCCGTGTGACCACAGCGCAACTGAACCGCTGGCTCTCGGGCATGTTGGAGGCGCATCCGCCCCCCGCACCGCAGGGCAAACGGATCAAGCTGCGCTATATGACCCAAGCCAAAACGCGCCCGCCGGGTTTTGTGGTGATGTGCAGCCATCCCGACAAGGTGCCAGACAGCTATTCTCGCTATCTGGTCAATGGATTGCGGGTGGACTTTGACATGCCTGGCACGCCGATACGCCTGTGGATGCGCGGCCAATCCGATGCGAATCCCTATAAGAACCGCAAGAAGGCGGCCCCATCAAAGCTGCGCAAGCACACGGCCGGGCGGCGTAAAGACTAAGCGGCGGGGTCAACCCCGCCGAAAGGCACGCAGGGTGGGCAGCGCTACGATAACGCTGCCCCCAAGCGCCAGATAAGCGACCACGGGTGTCTCACCCCAATTGGTCACCACAACCCCCATCAGCCCCCAAATCACGGCGATTCCATAGGTGGGCGTGCGGCCCAAAGCCGTTTGGATGATAAGCCCAAGCGCGGCTGCGAGCCCGACAAAGACCAGCGCCGCCGTCTGCCCGTCTAGATACCCATAACCTGCCGCCAACAGCGCCAGCGATACGCAAGACGCAGCAGAAAGCCATCCTGCATAGAGCCCCACCGGTGCGGCGGCCCAAAGCGGGTCTTCGACCGGAGAGAGAAAAAGCGCCAGCAGCGCCGTGACCAACATGATCCAAATCAGCACCGCCGCCCAGACTGGGCTCATAACAGCAACGGCAAGCCATGTGGTGCCAACCGCCAGTGACAGGCACAGCGGTACCCGCATGTCATGCCACTGCGCGTCGCGCGGCGCGCGCAGCAGACCGTAGCCCAAGCCGACGATCAGCCACAGATAGATGACGCCCCAGATTGAGAACGCATAGCCCGCAGGCTGAGCGGGCGGGTTATCTTGCGGGATCGGAAATTGGTTCGGGTCGAAGCCTGAGAAGCTGGGCACGAAGAAGGGCGAAATCGCGAAGGCGATGCTGAGCAGCAGTGAGAGCGCGGCGATCAGGGTGCGGGAGGATTTGGGCAAGCGGGGCCTCGCGGGTTTTGATGTTGCGTTACATCTAATCCTAGAGCGCCCGCTCGCCACGGCAACCAGAGGCCATCGCCTACCCGTCCGGGCAGCCAGGCGATGGCCCGGCGCCTGCGGCGCGGATCGGGCTGAACGGCCAGCTTGAGCCTAGGCCAAAACACCTTCCGCGGTCAGGGTCGTCTTTCCGCCCAGATAGGGCGCCAGCGCGTCCGGCAGCTTCACCGATCCATCCGCCTGCTGGCCATTCTCTAACGCCGCGATGAGGCAGCGCCCGACGGCCAAGCCGGAGCCGTTCAGCGTATGCACGAACTGCGGCTTGCCGCCGCCCTCGGGCTTGAACCGCGCATTCATCCGCCGCGCTTGAAAATCGCCAGTGGTCGAGATCGACGAAATCTCGCGGTAGCAATTCTGCCCCGGCACCCAAGCCTCAATGTCATAGGTGCGCCGTGCGCCAAAGCCCATGTCGCCGGTGCAGAGGATCACGGTACGGTAGGGCACGCCGAGTTTCTCAAGGATACCTTCGGCACAGCCTACCATGCGCTGCTGCTCGGCGTCGCTTTCATCGGGATGGGTGATCGACACCATCTCGACCTTCTCAAACTGGTGTTGGCGCAACATGCCTGCCGTGTCACGACCAGCACTACCGGCCTCGGAACGGAAGCAAAGCGTATGCGCGGTGAGGCGAATGGGCAGCGCGCTTTGCTCAAGCGTGTCACCGCCGACCGAATAGGTTAGCGGCACTTCAGAAGTCGGGACCAGCCACCAACCGTTCGTGGTCTGATAGCTGTCCTCGCCGAATTTGGGCAGTTTATCCGTGCCGTACATCGCCTCATCGCGCACCAGCACGGGGGAGTTGACTTCAGTCAGGCCATTTTCATCCACATGGGTATCGATCATGAACTGCGCCAATGCCCGGTGAATACGGGCCACGCCGCCTTTCAGCATGACAAAACGCGCACCCGATGTTTTCGAGGCCGTCTCGAAATCCATGCCGGGTTTGACGCTTGCGATCTCGTAATGCTCGACCGGGGTGAAATCAAAGCTGGGTTTATCGCCCCATACCTTCACCTCTACGTTGTCCTCTTCGTTTGCGCCCTGCGGCACATCATCGGCGGGGCTGTTCGGGATGCGCGCCAGCATGTCCGTCAGCTTTGCGTCCAGCTCCTGCGCCTCGGTATTCATCGCGGCAACTTCGGCCTTTTTGTCGCTGACCAAGGCCCGCAGACGGTCAAACTCTGCCTCGTCGCCTTTGGCTTTGGCGGCGCCGACTTCCTTGCTGGCCTTGTTTTGCTCGGCCTTCGCAGTCTCAGCGGCAGCGATCTTGGCGCGGCGTGCGGCATCAAGGGACAGCACAGCCTGAGACATCGCAGCTTCGCCCCGGCGGGCAAGAGCGGCATCAAAAGCCTCGGGATTGTCGCGGATGGCGCGGATATCGTGCATATGTCTGTCCTCGGGATCGGGTGAGTCGGTTTAGCTGCGTTATGCCTCAAAGCGTGGCAGGGCGGTAGGGGCCGCAACCATGCGGCGATATGCGCCAGCCTTGGCCCATATAAACCACGGGGCTTTGCACCTTGCACCCGGTTGTTACCGCGCTTAGGTTCTGGCCAAATTCTCAAGGCCCATTTGCGGCCCAATACCCATCGAAAAGGACGACCCCCATGGAAGGCATCCAGCAATTTGTGCCGCTGATCCTGATCTTCGCGATCATGTATTTTCTGCTCATCCGCCCACAGCAGAAGAAAGCGAAGGAACATCAGGCCATGGTGGCCGGCCTGCGCCGCGGCGATCAGGTCGTCACCCAAGGCGGGATCATCGGCAAGGTGGTTAAGGTCAAAGAAGACGGCGAAGTCGAAGTCGAAATCGCCGAAGGCGTTAAAATTCGCGTGGTACAGGCCACCATCGCGACCGTCGTTTCCAAGACCGAACCGGCGAAATAAACCCTACCCCGAGGCCGCAACCCAAAGGCGGAACTATGCTACAGATTGATCTGTGGAAGCGGATTGTCATTGTCCTGACCTGTTTGGCAGGGCTTTGGCTGGCGCTTCCCAATGCCTTTTACGCTCCTGTCGAAAAGCACAATGACGCGGTTGCGGCCATCGACGTGCAGGGCAGTACGCCTGAGTTGGAAGCGCAGCGCGCGCTTTGGCCAGAGTGGATGCCCTCGGGGCTGGTGAACCTTGGCCTTGACCTGCGCGGCGGTGCGCATCTGCTGGCCGAGGTACAACTGGCCGATGTCTATGCCTCGCGCATGGAAGCCCAATGGCCCGAGGTTCGTGACGCTCTGCGCAGCCTGACCCCGGTCCGCCGTGAAGAAGCACCGGCGGGTGAATTGCGGGTCCGTTTGAACGATCCGTCGAAAATGGCCGAGGCGCTGCAAATTACCCGTGATCTGGCCCGCCCCGTCACCACGGTGACCGGGGCAGGCGGCAGCGACATCGACGTGAGCGGCGCTGATGGCATCATCACCATCACCCTGTCGGATCCCGAAATGCAGGCCACCGATGAGCGCACCATGCAGCAGAGCCTCGAAATCGTGCGCCGCCGCATCGACGAAGTCGGCACCCGTGAGCCGACGATCCAGCGTCAGGGTTCAGACCGCATTCTGATTCAGGTGCCGGGCATTGGCTCCGCTGCTGAGTTGAAAGCCATCATCGGCACCACGGCGCAGCTGACCTTCAACCCGGTGGTCAACCGTGGCTCCAATGAAAACGACAACCCCGGCATTGGCAACGCGGTCCTGCCTGCGGCGGATGAAGAGGGCGTGTTCTACACGATCGAAACCGCCCCCGTCGTCACCGGCGAGCAATTGGTTGACGCGCAGCCAAGCTTTGACCAGAACGGTGCACCTGCTGTGTCCTTCCGTTTTGACACCACCGGCGCGCGCAAGTTTGGTAACTACACAGCTGAAAACATCGGCTCTCCCTTCGCCATCGTGCTGGATGACGAAGTCATCAGCGCCCCCACCATCCAAAGCCATATCCCCGGCGGCTCAGGCATCATCACCGGGCGTTTCTCGGTCGAGGAAAGCACCAACCTAGCCGTGTTGCTGCGCGCCGGGGCCCTGCCTGCGGGGCTGAGCTTTGTCGAAGAGCGCACCATCGGGCCGGAACTGGGCCAAGACAGCATCGACGCGGGCAAGATCGCCACGATGGTGGCCTTTACCGCTGTGCTGTTCTTCATGTGGGCGTCTTATGGCCTATTCGGGTTCTTCGCCAATATCGCGCTGATCATCAACGTTGGCCTGATCTTTGGCCTCTTGAGCCTGATCGGGGCCACGCTGACACTGCCGGGCATCGCCGGGATTGTGCTGACGGTCGGCATGGCGGTGGATGCCAACGTGCTGATTTTCGAGCGTATCCGCGAAGAACAACGCAACGCCAAAGGGGCTGCGCGGGCGATCTCGCTGGGCTATGAGCGCGCACTGAGCGCCATTCTGGATGCCAACATCACGACCTTCATCGTGGCGGTCATCCTCTTTGCCCTAGGCTCTGGCCCGGTGCGCGGCTTCGCCGTAACGCTGGGACTGGGCATCATGACATCGGTCTTCACCGCCTTCTTCGTCACCCGTCTGCTGGTGGTGATCTGGTTTGAACGCCGCCGTCCCAAGACAATCGAGGTTTGACATGCGACTAAAGCTGGTACCCGACAACACGAACTTCGATTTCTTTGGCTATGCCAAGATCACCTTTGGCGCTTCCGTTGTGGCGATGATCCTGTCGCTGATCGCTTGGGGCGTGATGGGGCTGAACTTTGGCATCGACTTCCGCGGCGGCACGACCCTGCGAACCGAAAGCTCTGAAGCCATCGACGTGGGCGCCTACCGCGATGCGCTGGCTCCGTTGGAGCTGGGCGACGTAACCATTTCCGAGGTCTTTGACCCCGGTTTTGGGGAAGACCGCCATGTAGCTATGATTCGCGTTCAGGCCCAAGAGGGCCAAGAAGCGGCGACCACGGACACCATCGAAACCATCGAGGCCGCGCTGAAAGGCGTGTCCCCCGACATCAAGTTCACCTCGGTGGAATCCGTTGGGCCCAAGGTCTCGGGCGAGCTGATCCAGACGGCTTTCCTTGCCGTGGGCGGGGCGCTTGCGGCGATCCTGATCTATATCTGGCTGCGCTTCGAATGGCAGTTCTCGGTGGGCGCGGTGGTGGCACTGTTCCACGACGTGGTGCTGACCATCGGGCTGTTCTCGATTTTGCAAATCCGTTTCGACCTGCCGGTGGTGGCGGCGATCCTGACGATCATTGGCTATTCGATCAACGATACGGTCGTGATCTTTGACCGTTTGCGGGAGAACCTGCGCAAATACAAAAAGCGCCCCCTGCGTGAGGTGATGAACCTCAGCGTGAACGAGACGCTGAGCCGGACACTGATGACCTCGGGCACCACGCTTCTGGCGCTGATCGCGCTGCTGATCTTGGGCGGTGATGTGATCCGGGCCTTTGTCTTTGCGATTACATGGGGCGTGATCGTCGGCACCTATTCCTCGGTCTATGTGGCCAAGAATGTGGTGCTCTACCTTGGCGTGAAACGCGACTGGTCCAAGCCTGACGCGGGCGCGGGCACGCAATTCGCCAATATTGATGCCTGACCTGCTGGCGCAGGCCATGGCCACCCCCGGGGTGGCTTGGCTTGCGCTGGCCGTGATCGTGGCAGGGCTGGTCCGCGGCTTTGCGGGCTTCGGCTCTGCCATGATCATCATGCCGGTGGCGGCTTCTGTGCTCTCTCCGGTCGAAGCGATCCTGTTCATGACCGCTGCCGAATTGATCGGCCCTCTGCCAAACCTCCCCGATACCCTGCGCGAAGGTGCCCCCCGCGAAGTGGGGCGGCTACTGCTGGGCGTGCTGATCGGGATGCCGCTGGGCCTGTGGGGGCTGTCGATGATGTCGCCCGAAGGGTTTGGTTGGATTGTCTCCGGCGTGGTGCTGGGGCTTCTGGTGCTGCTGTTTGCGGGCTGGCGCTACCACGGGCCGCTTGGCGCGCGGTTGGTCACCGCCACGGGCGCTTTGGGTGGCTTTATGACGGGCTTTGCCGGGATCGCTGGGCCGCCGGTGATCCTGCTTTATATGGCCAGCCGCAAACCCGCTGCCGTGATACGGGCGAATTTCCTGCTTTACCTGCTGGGGATCGACCTGCTGCTGTTCGTGATGCTGGCGGCGACAGGGCAGGTGGTATGGCCTGCACTGATCCTTGGCCTGCTGGCGGGGGTGCCGAATATCATCGCCAACATGATCGGGGCGCGGCTATTTGATCCGGGCCGAGAGCGGCTTTTTCGCGCGGTGGCCTATATCGTCATCGCTGCTTCGGCTATCCTTGGCCTGCCGCTGTGGAATATCTGAGCCTGAGAGGGACATGACATGCGATTGAACGAGATCACCTATACCGACGCCAAACCGATTGATGGCTATGGCCCCGGCTTTTTCCGTATTGGCGGAGAGGTCGTGCAAGGCCCGCAGGTGATCGGCCCCGAAGGCATCACGGGCTGGGGCGGTCTGGCTGATCCCGCGCCGGTGCTGGCGCTGGCGGGCAAGGTCGATGTGGTCTTCCTCGGCACCGGGGCGGACGTGGCGCATATTCCCGACGACCTGCGTGATACCTTGGAAGAGGCCGGGCTGGGGGTCGAGGTGATGTCTTCTCCCGCCGCTTGCCGCACCTACAATATCTTGCTGAGTGAGGGGCGGCGCATCGCGCTGGCCCTTTTGCCGGTCTAAGGGCGGAGCGGCGCGGCCAGTGAAAGTGAGCGATCTCTGCGTGGCACGTGGCGGGGTGCCGGTGCTGGCGGGTGTATCCTTCGCGCTGGCGGCGGGGGAAGCTTTGGTGCTGCGCGGCCCCAACGGGGCGGGCAAGACGACGCTGCTGCGCTGCATTGCGGGGCTGCAAGCGCCACTGGCGGGGCGGATCGAAGGGGCGGAGGACCGCATGGCCTATGCGGCCCATGCGGATGGGTTGAAATCCATGCTGACGGTGCGCGAGAACCTTAGCTTTTGGGCGCAAGTATTTGGAAATGTTGATATTGCTGAGGCGCTTGATGGCTATGCGCTGCGTCCCTTGGCCGATCGTTTGGCAGGGACGCTCTCTGCCGGGCAAAAGCGTCGCTTGGGA
The DNA here is from genome assembly GCF_022788715.1 of Sulfitobacter sp. DSM 110093. Lineage (NCBI taxonomy): Bacteria > Pseudomonadati > Pseudomonadota > Alphaproteobacteria > Rhodobacterales > Roseobacteraceae > Sulfitobacter > Sulfitobacter sp. DSM 110093. The sequence goes on along the minus strand of NZ_CP085167.1, from coordinate 2,046,875 downwards.
CTGGCGCGGCTGTTGGTCACCGGGCGTCCGATCTGGGTGCTGGATGAACCGACGGTTTCGCTTGATGCGGATGCTGTGGCGCTGTTCGGTACGGTGCTGCGCGGACATCTGGCAGCGGGTGGTTCGGCCCTTATGGCCACGCATATTGATATGGGAGTTGAGGCGCAGGTGCTTGATATCAGCGCCTACCGCGCCGCGCCCGATGCTGATCTTGGTGCCAGCGATGCGGCGTTCTTATGAAGGCGCTGCTGCTGCGTGATTTGCGCTTGGCGCTGCGGGCGGGTGGGGGCTTTGGCCTTGGGCTGGCGTTTTTCCTGATCGTGACGATGTTGGTCCCTTTCAGCGTCGGGCCAGAGGGCGCGCTGCTCAAGGCGATTGCTCCCGGTGTGCTTTGGCTTGGTGCGTTGTTGGCCTGCCTACTGTCGCTTGACCGGCTGTTGGCGCTGGACCTAGAGGATGGTTCTCTTGAGTTGCTACTGACCGCGCCGCTGCCGTTGGAAGGCGCACTTGCGATCAAGGCGTTGGCGCATTGGCTGACAACGGGCCTGCCGTTGGTGTTGGCGGCCCCGTTGCTTGGCGTGATGCTGCAACTCGCCGCGCCGGGGCACCTGTGGCTGCTGGCGTCCTTGGCGCTTGGCACCCCGGCGCTGTCGGTCATCGGGATCTTCGGTGCGGCGCTGACGGTGGGAATCAAACGCGGTGGCCTGCTGCTGTCGCTGCTGGTGCTACCGCTTTATATCCCGACGCTGATTTTCGGGGCTGAGGTCGCGCGGCGCGGGGCGGCGGGGCTGGATGCCACGACGCCGCTCTTGATGCTTGCAGGGCTGACGCTGGCCGTGGTGGCTTTGATGCCATTTGCCGCAGCGGCGGTGCTTCGGATGGGGTTGCGATGACTCAAGAAATCGTGCCCCAAGTATTTGTGCATTGAGCACCACCCACCCGCGCGATAGGTAAACTGCATGTCCCTTTGGCAATACGCAAATCCGGTAAAATTCCTTGCGCTCTCAACGCGTGTGCAGCCTGTGCTTTGGGCGCTGGCGGCTGTTTTTGTAAGCGTCGGCCTGCTGTGGGGGTTCTTCGGCACGCCCGATGACGCGCGCCAAGGCAGCACGGTCAAAATCATCTATCTGCATGTGCCTGCCGCCCTGATGGCGATTAACGCATGGTTCATGATGCTTGTCGCCTCGTTGATCTGGCTAATTCGTCGACACCACGTCAGCGCGTTGGCGGCAAAGGCCGCTGCCCCCGTGGGGCTGGTCATGACGCTGATCGCACTGGTGACCGGAGCCATCTGGGGCCAGCCGATGTGGGGCACGTGGTGGGCATGGGATCCGCGGCTGACATCGTTTCTGATCCTGTTCCTATTCTATCTTGGCTATATCGCGCTGTGGCAGGCCGTCGAAGACCCCGATACCGCCGCTGATCTGACCTCGGTGCTCTGCCTCGTCGGCTCGGTCTTTGCGGTGCTGTCGCGCTATGCGGTGCAGTTCTGGAACCAAGGGCTGCATCAGGGAACGTCAATCCCCGTGGCCACGGGCAACCGCAGCGTGGCCGATGTGTTTTTCTATCCTTTGGTGCTGGCGATGATCGGCTTTGGCCTGCTGTTTCTGGCGCTGGTGGTTTACCGCACGGGCACCGAAATCCGCCTGCGCCGTACGGCGGCGCTGCGGGCGCGGATGAACAGGGGGGCGTGATGCCGGAACTTGGAAAATATGCAGCCGAGGTGCTCTCGGCCTATGGGATGTCGCTGCTGCTGTTGGCCGCATTGGTGGGGCTGACCCTGCTGCGGGGCCGGGCGGCACGCCGCGCTTTGGAAGAGGTCGAAGCGGAGGCCGGACGTCGTGGCTAAACTCTCTCCCATGATGATCGCCCCGCCGCTGATTTTCGCGGCCTTCGTGGCACTGGCGGCGGTGGGCATGTACCGCGACGACCCCGAGGGGCTGCCCTCTACGCTGGTTGGCAAACAAGCACCCGCCATGCCCGAGGCCGCGCTGCCTGGCTATCCGCAGGCCACCGACGACATGCTGCGTGGGGGGGAGGTGAGGCTTGTGAACTTTTGGGCAAGCTGGTGCCCGCCCTGCCGTGCTGAGCATCCCAAGCTGCTGGAAATGCAGGCCGAGGGGATGAACATCATTGGTGTGAATTTCAAAGATACCGAGAAGAACGCCAGCGCCTATCTGGAGGACGAAAAAAGCCCCTTTGCCGGGGTTGGTTTCGACCCCCAGGGGCGTGTCGCGATTGATTGGGGTGTGACCGCCCCGCCAGAGACGTTCATCGTCGGCGGGGACGGGACGGTGCTATTTCGCTTTGCCGGGCCGCTGGTCGGTAGCGATTACGAGCAGCGGTTTCTCCCGGCATTGCAAGACGCGCTTAGCCGCTGATTTTGCCAGCAAATTCAACCAGACGTTTGGCTTGGAAGGCGATGGATTTCTTGCCGGTTTCATCCAGCGGGCCGGGTTCGCAGGAATAACCGTAGGGGTTCCCGCCGTCTTCGAATTTCACCCCATCGGCATAGCCCGGCGGTACGATGATCGCGCCCCAGTGCATGGCGGTGACATAGATCGACTGGATCGTGGTTTCTTGGCCCCCATGGGGGTTCTGCGCAGAAGTGGTCGCGGTAACAGCTTTGTTCGCCAATGCGCCGGACTGCCACTGCGGGCCCAATGTGTCGATGAAAGCGCGGAACTGGCTGGCGGCGACGCCAAAGCGCGTCGGCGCAGAGATGAAATACCCATCGGCCCATTCCATGTCTTCCGGAGCCGCTTCGGGGATGTCCTTCATCTTCTCCAATTGTTCACGCCACGCATCCTGTCCATCGACAACGGCCTGTGGGGCGGTTTCCGCGCAGCGGCGTAGACGCACCTCTGCGCCCGCTTCTTCGGCGGCGCGGGCAGCCTCTTGGGCGATGGCGTGGTTGGTGCCGTAGGTGGAATAAAAGAGAACGGTGATTTTCGGGCTCATTATGCGTCCTTCCGCTTGGGGTGGTTCAGGATCAACGAACCGGATTGGTTTGTGTTCCTCAGCGTAGGATCAAGCGTGCGGCGCATAGAAAAAGGGAGAGGCCCTTCACAGGCCGCTCCCCCAATCTTAACCGCAATGCGGTGTCTGGCGCTTAGGCGGATTTCGCCAAGTTGCGCAGCACATAATGCAGCACGCCACCGTGTTCGATATATTCGATCTCAATCGCGGTATCGATGCGGCACTTCAGCGTGATCTCTTTGGTGCTGCCATCGGCCATTGTGATCGTGCAGGGCACTTCCTGCAGCGGCTTGATCGTGTCCAACCCGCTGATCGACACGGTTTCCTCGCCGGTCAGGCCCAGCGATTTGCGGGTGTCGCCGCCGGTGAACTCAAACGGGATGACGCCCATGCCAACGAGGTTGGAGCGGTGGATACGCTCAAAGCTCTCGGCGATCACGGCCTTCACACCCAAAAGCGCTGTGCCCTTGGCGGCCCAGTCACGCGAGGAACCTGCGCCATACTGCTCACCACCAAAGATGACCAACGGTGTGCCGCTTTCCTGATGCGCCATGGCGGCATCAAAGATCGAGGTCTGCGCGCCATCGGGGCCTTTGGTGTAACCGCCTTCAACACCGTCGAGCATCTCGTTCTTGATGCGGATGTTGGCGAATGTGCCGCGCATCATGACTTCGTGGTTACCGCGACGCGAACCGTAAGAGTTGAACTCCCGCACCGGCACCTGACGCTCTGTCAGATACTGACCCGCAGGGGTGGTCTCCTTAAAAGAACCGGCAGGAGAAATGTGGTCAGTCGTGATCATGTCACCCAGCACCGCCAGCACTTTCGCGCCGTCGATATTGGAGATCACGCCCGGCTCTGGCGACATGCCTTGGAAATAGGGCGGGTTTTGCACGTAGGTCGAGGTCGGTGGCCAATCGTAGGTCTTGCTGTCGGTGGTTTCGACCGACTGCCACTTTTCGTCGCCTTTGAAGACATCGGCATATTTCTCTTGGAACGCTTCGCGCGTCACGGTCTGTTCGACCAGTTCAGCGACTTCCTGCGTCGAGGGCCAGATGTCTTTCAGGTAAACATCATTGCCATCTTTGTCCTGACCCAGCGGGCTGTTTGTCAGGTCGTGGTTCATGTCACCCACCAGCGCATAGGCCACCACGAGGGGCGGGGAGGCGAGGTAGTTGGCACGCACGTCAGGGCTGATCCGGCCTTCGAAGTTACGGTTGCCCGAAAGCACCGAGGTGCCGATCAGATCGTAATCGTTAATCGCTTTGCTGATCGGCGCTTCGAGCGGGCCGGAGTTGCCGATGCAGGTGGTGCAGCCATAGCCCACGAGGTTGAAGCCAATCGCGTCGAGGTCTTCTTGCAGGCCAGCGGCCTCAAGGTAATGCGACACGACCTGCGAACCCGGCGCCAGCGATGTCTTGACCCAAGGCTTGCGGGTCAGGCCCAGTTCACGCGCTTTGCGTGCCACAAGGCCCGCGCCGATCATGACGTAGGGGTTCGATGTGTTGGTGCAGGACGTGATCGAGGCGATCACGATGGAGCCGTCATGCAGCTGGTAGTTGCCATCGTCGGTGGCGACATAGCCGCGGTTGTGGTGGCCTTCGTCACCGGGGATGTCGCGCGGCTCGGGCTGGCCGCCTTCGCCTTCCCAACGGATTTCCGAGTTGGCCGAAGTGTCTTTGCCTTCGCGGATGCCTTTGACGTATTCGGCGAATGCGGTGTGCGCACTGTCGAGGGCAATGTAATCCTGCGGGCGTTTCGGGCCCGAGATCGCAGGCACGATGGTGCCCATGTCGAGCGTGAGCGTGTCGGTGTAGACCGGCGCATAGTTCGCATCGCGCCACATGCCGTTCTCTTGGGCATAGGCTTTGACCAGCGCCACACGATCCTTGTCGCGGCCTGTGTTGGTCAGGTAACGCAGTGTTTCGTCGTCGATCGGGAAGAAGCCGCAGGTGGCACCGTATTCAGGCGCCATGTTGGCGATGGTTGCCCGGTCGGCCAGCGGCAGGTGATCCAGACCTTCGCCGTAGAATTCGACGAATTTGCTGACCACGCCTTTTTCGCGCAGCATTTCAACGACTTTCAGCACGAGGTCGGTGCCGGTGGTGCCTTCCATCATGCGGCCTGTCAGCTCAAAGCCGATGACTTCGGGGATCAGCATGGAGATCGGCTGGCCCAGCATCGCGGCTTCGGCCTCGATACCGCCAACGCCCCAGCCCAGAACGGCAGCGCCGTTGACCATGGTGGTGTGGCTGTCGGTGCCGACGAGCGTATCGGGGTAGGCGACTTCCTCGCCGTTTTGGTCCTTGTCGGTCCAAACGGTCTGGCTGAGATACTCAAGGTTCACCTGGTGGCAGATGCCGGTGCCGGGGGGCACAACGCGGAAGTTGTTAAACGCCTTTTGGCCCCACTTGAGGAAGGTATAACGCTCGATGTTGCGCTCATACTCGCGGTCCACGTTCATCTGGAACGCGCGCGGGTTGCCAAACTCGTCGATCATGACGGAGTGGTCGATGACCAGGTCAACGGGGTTCAGCGGGTTAATCTTGTCAGCGTCACCACCAAGGGCCACAAGGCCATCGCGCATTGCGGCAAGGTCAACGACCGCCGGAACGCCGGTGAAGTCCTGCATCAGCACGCGGGCCGGACGGTAGGCGATTTCACGGGGGTTTTTGCCGCCCTTGGTCGCCCATTCGGCAAACGCCTTGATGTCGTCCACGGTGACGGTTTTGCCGTCCTCGAAACGCAACATGTTTTCCAGAACGACTTTCAGCGCCGCTGGCAATTTCGAGAAATCGCCCAAGCCCGCAGCCTCGGCGGCAGGAATGGAATAATAGGCGATGTTCTGGCTGCCAACGGAGAGTGTCTTGCGTGTCTTGGCACTGTCGTGACCGACTTGGATTGTCATGGCGGGCTCCCTTCGGGGTCTGATGGGTGGCTAGATTGTCGTCTCAATGCCACTAGAGGCGCGGCGGTTCAACTGTTATCAAGCGGGTTCGGACGATTTTGTATACCATTGTGTACCGAATTTGAAGGGGGAGGCCCATTGGTGATGTGATGAGGGCGCTAACGGGCGTTTCAACAAAGGTTGATTAGCGTTTTACGATGCCGAAGGATAAACGTTGGCCATCACCTCGAATTTTTTATCCGTCTGGAATTTTATGAAGCCGCTGATTTATCCCGTTCTCGCCGCGCTGTCGCTGCTGGCCGCTCCTTTGCAGGCTCAGCAGGATCAGCCTGTGGTCGTTGAACTCTTTACCTCTCAGGGCTGTTCATCCTGTCCTGCTGCCGATGCAATGCTGGCCGAACTTGCGGGGCGCGACGATATCATCGCGCTGGCGCTGCATGTGGATTATTGGGATTACATTGGCTGGAAAGACCCGTTTGGCGACGCGTCTCATGCCGAGCGTCAGCGCGGCTATGCCGCCGTGGGGCGGCGGCGCAGCGTTTTCACGCCTGAACTGATCGTGCAGGGGCAGACCGATATCGTCGGTGCCAAGCCGATGAAATTGATGGATGCGGTTGAAAAACATGCCGAGGTTGCGCCCAGCATCGCGTTGAACATTAAGCATTCTGGCGATGCTGTGCAGATCAAGGCAGAGCCCTTGGCCCAGCCCTCTGGCCAGATGCAAGTTCACATGCTGCGCTATTCGCCGATGGAGCGGACCAAGGTCACCCGCGGCGAGAATGCAGGCCATGTCATGGAACACAGCAATGTCGTTCAAGGTTGGCAGGTGTTGGCCAAATGGGACGGCTCGACACCGCTCTCACTGACAGCAAAAGCCGAGGGCGACCTACCCGTTGTGGTAATCATCCAGCAGCAAGAACCGGGCGGTCCGGGGGCGATTCTAGCGGCAGCACGCAGCAAATAGGGCCGCAGCGCGGATCGGTTTTTGCGTTACTTTTCGTGAGGGCGCCAGCGGCGGTGAACCCAAAACCACTGTTCGGGCGTTTTGGTGATCTGCGCGGTCAGACTGTCGTTCAGCGCCTGCGTCATTGTCACTGCATCGCTATGCGGCACAGGCGCTTCAAGCACCACGTCGAAACTGACCGCGTCGTTTTGGCGAATGCCGTAGAAGGGGATCAACAGCGCGTCATAGCGCAACGCCAGCTCCGCAGCAGAAACCGCGGTGCGGGCGGGTTTGCCGATGAAATCTAGGATCGGCGCGCGGATGACATGCTGGTCAAACAGCAGCACCAGCCGACCGCCCTGTTTCAGATGCCGCACAAAACCTGCCGTGCCGCGCCGCCCTTGCGGGAACACAGGCCCGCCGAAGGCTTCGAGCGTTTTGACGTAATGGGCGTTAAAATAGGGGTTCTTCATCTCACGATAAAGCCCGCCGATGTCATAGCCCCGCGCCACGAGGGACGCCCGCGCCGCTTCGTAATTGCCGTAATGCCCGGTCACGAGGATCACCGGTTGGCCTGTACGGTTGGCCTCTTCCAGCGCTGCCATGCCGGGGCCGCGCGGTTCGGCCTTGGCCATGCGTTTGGGAAAATCATCGGCCGAGTAGTTCTCGATGAAAGACCGACCGAGGTTGTTGAGGCAGCGCGTCGCGATTTCCTTGCGACGGGCAAGGGGCATCTCAGGCCAGACATGCTCAAGATTGTCGAGCGCGCGACGACGGTAGCCCGCAAGCGGCGCCAAGACATGCTGCACCAAGCTGCCGACAAAGCTGAGCCGCGCCTTGTAAGGCAGGGCCAAAGCGGTGCGAATAATTCCCACGATCAGCAGATTGCTTAGGTAGTGCCGCGCGCGGCGACCAAAGGAATAGGGGCGCTTTTTCTTTTGTTTGGGTTGGTCCGACATGTGCTCTGACAGGCTGTTAAACTTTTCCTGACATAGCCTGCGCAGCCTCGCGCAACAAGCCATGCCGGGGGCATAGGCCGGGGTCAGCCGGTGGGACCCGCGCAACAAGCCACAGGTATCGGCCAGCAAAGGCCGGATCAGACAGCGTGAAATAGGCCCAAAAGGCCAGAGCCTTAGGCGGTCGCGTCGGGCATACAGGTGCCACTGCTGATGTCGAGTTTCATCCCCTCGGCGCAGGTCATGACCTGTTTGTCATGGACGCAGCCCGATGCAAGGGCGAGGGAGGGGGCCGTGAGCGCCATGAGGGCGCCGAGTGTCAGTGCGAGTTTCATGTCGTTTGCTCCTTTGACAGGCGCAGACAGGATACACCCGTCTGCGCCAATCTCAAAGCATTACGATGAACGCATCACGCGCCGAAGACGCGCTTAAAGATCGTGTCGACATGTTTGGTGTGATAGCCCATGTCGAATTTCTCGTTGATGCCATCTTCGCCCAAGGCCGCGACAACTTCGGCATCGGCCAGCAGCAAGTCGCGGAAATCAAGGCGTTCTTCCCAGACTTTCAGCGCGTTGCGCTGCACCATGGAATAGGCGTCTTCGCGGCTCACGCCCGCTTGGGTCAGCGCCAGAAGCACCCGCTGGCTCATCACCAGGCCGGGGAATTTATTCATATTCTCCAGCATGTTCTCGGGGAAGATCAGCATTTTGTCGACGACGCCTGCCAGACGGTGCAGGGCGAAATCAAGTGTGACAGTCGCGTCAGGCCCGATGCCACGCTCAACGGAAGAGTGCGAGATATCGCGTTCGTGCCAGAGCGCCACGTTCTCCATCGCCGGAACCACGGCCATGCGCACCAGACGGGCAAGCCCGGTGAGGTTTTCGGTTAGCACCGGATTTTTCTTATGCGGCATGGCCGAGGAGCCTTTTTGCCCCATGGAGAAGAATTCCGCGCCTTCCAGCACTTCGGTGCGCTGCATATGGCGAATTTCAATCGCCACGTTTTCGATGCTGCTGGCAATGACGCCGAGCGTGGCAAAGAACATCGCATGACGGTCGCGCGGGATGACTTGGGTCGAGATCGGCTCAGGGTTGAGGCCCAGTTTCTCACAGACATGCTCTTCGACGCGCGGGTCGATATTGGCGAAGGTGCCGACTGCGCCCGAGATTGCGCCGGTGGCAATCTCTTCACGTGCTGCCACAAGGCGGGCGCGGTTGCGGTCCATCTCGGCATAGAAGCGGGCGAAGGTCAGGCCCATGGTCGTGGGCTCGGCGTGGATGCCGTGGCTGCGGCCCACGCGTACGGTGTCTTTATGCTCAAGCGCGCGTTTCTTCAACGCGGCGAGGAGTTTGTCCATGCCGACCAGCAGCAGATCAGCGGCGCGGGTCAGTTGTACGTTGAAACAGGTATCAAGCACGTCTGAGGAGGTCATGCCCTGATGCACAAAACGCGCTTCGTCGCTGCCGACATGTTCGGCCAGATGCGTGAGGAAGGCGATAACGTCATGTTTGGTGACGGCCTCAATCTCGTCGATGCGGGCCACGTCGAATTCAACGTCTTTGGCTTTCCACACGGCGTCGGCATTCTCGCGCGGGATGGTGCCCAGATCGGCCATCGCGTCGCAGGCATGGGCCTCGATCTCGAACCAGATGCGGAATTTCGTTTCCGGCGACCAAACGGCAACCATATCGGGACGGGAGTAGCGGGGGATCATGCGCGCACCTTTTTAGGACAGGGGATGGGTCAGGGGCGGCATAGACTGACTTGGGGTTAAGGACAAGTCTGGGGTGGTGAGGGTGACGAGGGCCATCGCCTGCCCGCGGGTCGGCGATCATACGTAAGCCGGTGCCGCTTTATGGCTCAACCATGATGTGCGCTCGCGAGGTTACGCCCAGCCTCACCAAAACGCCTACCCGGTCGCACCAAAGGTGCGCCCGCCCGATTTTGACACGCCTTTGGCGTGACGGGCGGGCAGACGATGGCCCGGCGCCTGCGGCTTGATTCCGGGCCGGGATGGTAAACATGTTGTAGCTAAAGCAGTTCGGTCACTACCTTCGAACTCCGCTCCAACGTCCGATGCACTGGGCATTTATCCGCGATCTCCAACAACCGCTGGCGCTGTTCCTCACTCAAATCCCCCTCTAACCGGATACGCCGCCGCCACGTGTCGATCTTCTCCGCAGCACCGGTGCCCGCATCCTGCGCATGAACCTTGTCGTGGCAAACATCGACGCTGACACCCGTCAGCGGCCAGCCCTTGCGCCGGGCATACATGCGGATCGTCATCGAAGTGCAAGCGCCCAAGCCTGCGGACAAAAACCCATAGGGCGACATGCCGCGATTGGTGCCGCCATAGGCCAGCGGTTCATCCGCCAGCGCGTGGTGGTGCGCGCCTGCGTTCACGTCTTGCAAGAATCCATCGGCGTCGGCTTCGGTCACGCGCACGATCCCCTCCGGCGCACCGGGGGGCGGGGCGGGGGATTTCAGTGTCATATAGCGATCCGCCCATGTGGCGATGATCTCTGCCGCATATTCGGCATCGCCCGCGCGGGTGATGAGGTGATCGGCATCGTCTAAGGTGACAAAGCTTTTGGGATGTTTCGCGGCCAGAAAAATCTGGCCCGCGTTGTCGATGCTCACAATCTCATCGCGCGGGGCGTGGAGCACCAGCAGCGCGGCTTTCAGCTTGGCGATATCGGGGGCGAGGGAGGCGCCCTGCACAACGTCGATAAAGCCCTGACTGATGGTGAACGGCCGCCCGCCAAGGTTGACCTCAGCGCTGCCCCTGGCAGAAATCTCAGGCAGGCTCTCGGCGAAATTATGGGTGACATGGGCCGGATCGAAGGGCGCGCCGAGCGTGGCGACCGCTTTGACATGCGCCAGTTGCGCTGCCGCTTTCAGCACCGCCGCCCCGCCCAGCGAATGACCAATCAGCAGTGCAGGGGCCATGTCACGGCTGGAAAGATAGCTACAAGCGGCGATCAGATCATCAACATTCGACGAAAACGATGTGTTCTCAAACTCGCCGCCCGAATGGCCCAACCCGGTGAAATCAAAGCGCAGCACGGCAATGCCCATCGCCGCCAGACGCCCGGCGATGCGCCGCGCGGCGGGGATGTCTTTGCCGCAGGTAAAACAATGCGCAAAAAGCGCGGTTGCCAGATGCGGCCCGTCGGGCATGTCCAGCCGTGCGGCCAGTTCCGTGCCACCCGGGCCGGGGAATGTGATGCGTTCGGTGGCCATAGGGCGCTCCTGATTGGGTTGCGTCAAAGGTGACGTTTTCTACCGTCGGATCAAGGGCTGCGGCCATCCGCTCACCCAAGCGTGACGCGAAAGCATTGCGCGTGATCGCATTTGCTCCGGCTTGTTGCTTTGTATACCACTCGTTTAAAACACCTGTCGGAGAACAACCTTGGCCCAGCCCCCCAAACCAAATCTGCACCCTGCCACCATCGCGGCCCAAGCCGCCGGGGCCATTGATCCTGCGTCGGGCGGGGTCGTGCCGCCCGTGCAATTCGCCACCACCTATCTGCGCGATGAGAATTACGCGCTGGTAAACCCCGATAACGTCTATCTGCGTTCGCATAACGAAAATACCCGCGTGGCGGAGCGTATCCTGAATGCGCTCGAAGGGGCCGAAGAGACGTTGATCTTCCCCTCGGGCATGGCAGCAATCGCAGCGGTCTTTCGCACCGTGCCGAATGGCGCGCGTGTGGTGGTGCAGAGCCAGATTTACTGGGGCACGACGAAATGGATCCGTGATTTCTGCAACCGGCGTCAGATTTCGCTGCATGAGGTCGACGCCTCTGATCTGGATGCCTTTAACACGCTCTGCCGTGCCGAAAAGCCTGACCTTTGTCTGATCGAGACCCCCTCAAACCCCTGGCTGCGCATCACCGATATCGCGGGCGCCGCCGCCGCCGCGCATGAGGTGGGCGCGACACTGGTCGTCGACAGCACGGCGGCGTCGCCCGTGCTGAGCCATCCGCTGGAGCATGGCGCGGATATTGTCATGCATTCGGCAACCAAAGGGATCAACGGCCATTCCGACGTTTTGGCCGGGTCTTTGGCCACCAATGACGTGGGCGCACCGCGCTGGCAGATGATCCGCGATGACCGGAATGAGGCAGGTGCCGTGATCGGCCCGATGGAGGCGTGGTTGCTGGCGCGCGGCATGCGCACCTTGCCGCTCAGAATGCGCGAAATGTCCCGCAATGCCATGAACTTGGCCGAGTTTCTGGCGGATCATCCGCAGGTGGAACAGGTGATGTACCCCGGTCTGCCAGACCATCCCGGCCACGCCCTTGCTGCGCAGCAGATGAGCGGAGGCTATGGCGGGTTGTTGTCCTTTGTCGTCAAGGGCGGGGCGGAGGCGGCTCTGAAAGCCGCAGGGCGGTTGCAGCTTTTCCACCGGGCGACTTCGCTTGGCGGCGTGGAAAGTCTTGTTGAGCATCGCCACACCATCGAGCCCCACACCGGGATCCCCGAAGGACTGTTGCGACTGTCGGTCGGGATTGAGGATGTCGGTGACCTTCGCGCCGATCTGGGCCAAGCGCTCGGTCAATGAACGGGTGGGCTGGCAGCCGTCCTTTGAGGGTCAAATTCGCACAGGGCGGCCCTGTTCCCACGGGGCGGCCTGTGCCACTCTGACGCGAAACCTTGACCAATATGCCAGCGGAATGACGGAGCCAACACCATGCGCCTGATGCTGATCTGCCTGAGCCTGATGGCGCTATCTGCCTGCGAAGGGCGGCAATCGGTGCTGAACCCGGCCGGGCGCGATGCGCAGGACGTGCTGTCGTTGATCTGGCTAATGTTCGGCGGCGCGGTTGTACTTTGGCTGCTGCTGGCGGCGATTTTTGTTTATGTCACAAGGGTCGAGCCGCGCGAAATGCCGCGCCGCTGGGGTGAGGCGCTGATCGTCGGCGGCGGGGTGATCTTTCCGGTCATCCTGCTGGGGGCGCTTTTGACCTATAGCCTGCCGATGATGAAACCGCAGCGCGAGGCCGATCCGGGTCTCAAGGTCCATATCACGGCTGAACAATGGTGGTGGCGCGTGGATTATGAATTGCCCGATGGCAGCCGCGTAACCTCGGCCAATGAATTGCGGCTGCCTACGGGGCGGCGCACCGGCTTGGTGCTGAACGCGCATAAGGTGATTCATGCCTTCTGGGTGCCCGCCCTTGGCGGGAAGGTCGATATGATCCCGGGGCGCGAGACGTATCTGTCGTTCCTGCCCGAAGAGCCGGGCGTTTACCGTGGGCAATGCGCTGAATTCTGCGGTGCGTCACATGCGTTGATGGCGTTTGAAACGGTGGTGATGACGCCCGAAGACTTTGCCGAATGGTTGACGGCTGAGGCCGTGGCAGCCACCGCGCCCGCCAGCGGAGAGGCTGTTCGTGGGGCGCAGGTCTTTGCCCGCGAGGGCTGCGGCGCTTGCCATAGCGTGCGCGGCACGCAGGCGGTGGGGCAGGTGGGGCCGGATCTGACCCATGTCGGCAGCCGGAAAAGCATCGGTGCGGGCATTCTGAACGGCAGCGAAGAAGATTTTGCCCGGTTCATCGCCCATACCGAAAGCCTGAAACCCGAGGTCGCCATGCCAAGCTATGACCATCTTGCCCCCGAAGACTTGGACGCACTGGCCGCTTATCTGAAGGGGCTGACATGACAAAGACCGCATCGCTCCCTGTGGCCGAAGGCCCGTACCCACCAAGCGAAGAGGCGCTTTCCAAGCCGGTATCAGAAGCCGAGCAACAGCGCGGCGCGGCAGAGGTGCGCGCGGCGTGGAAGACGCCGCAAGGTTGGCGCTATGTCACCGCCGTCAATAACTCTGAAGTGGGCAAATGGTATGCGCTGACGGCGCTGGCCTTTATGCTGATTGCAGGGGTGCTGGCGCTATTGATGCGGGTGCAGCTGGCCTTTCCAGACATGACATTTTTGGACGCGGACCGGTTCAACCAGTTCTTCACCATGCACGGCTCGGCGATGATGTTTCTCTTTGCCGTGCCGATGTTTGAGGCAATCTCGATCCTGCTGCTGCCCGCCTTCCTCGGCGCTCGGGACATGCCGTTTCCCCGGCTATCTGCTTACGGGTATTGGTGCTTTCTGATCGGTGGCTGCTTTGTGCTGGGCTCGCTTCTGTTCGATTCCGGACCCAAGGCAGGCTGGTTCATGTACCCGCCGCTGGCCACCAAAGAAGAGGGGATCGGCCCCGATGTCTGGCTTTTGGGGCTGAGCTTCATCGAGGTCGCCTCCATCGCGGCGGCCGTTGAGTTGATCGTCGGCGCGCTGAAATGCCGTCCGCCGGGGATGCGGGTCAACATCATGCCGCTCTATGCGTGGTATGTGTTGGTTGTGGGGGGCATGATCCTGTTCGCCTTCCCGCCGCTTATCGCCGGGGATTTCCTCTTCGAGTTGGAGCGGTCTTTTGACTGGCCGTTCTTTGACCCCACGCGCGGGGGCGATCCGATCTTATGGCAGCATCTGTTTTGGATCTTCGGGCATCCGGAGGTCTATATCGTCTTCCTACCCTCCATCGCCATCGCCGCGATGATCGTGCCCACCGTCGCGCAGCGGCCCATCGTGGGCTATTCGTGGATCGTGTTGAGCGCCGTTGGCACAGGGTTCCTCAGCTTCGGGCTCTGGGTGCACCACATGTTCACCACCGGGTTGCCGCAGATTTCACTAGGATTCTTTTCAGCGGCGTCTGAGGCGGTCGTGATACCCACGGGCATCCAAATCTTCGCCTTTGTCGCCACGCTGATGGTGGGGCGGGTGAAGCTGACGTTGCCGATGCTCTGGATCGCGGGGGCCTTGGCGATCTTCGTCGCGGGCGGTCTAACGGGGGTCATGCTGGCCATCGTGCCGTTCAACTGGCAGGTGCATGATACCTACTTCATCGTGGCGCATCTGCATTACACGCTTTTCGGCGGCATGGTTTTCCCGGTGATCGCGGGGGTCTATTATTTCTATCCCTTCATGGCCAAAAAATTGCTGAGCGAACGCTTGGGTCTCTGGGCCTTCTGGCTGATCTTCTCGGGCTTCAACATCACCTTTCTGCCGATGCACCTGACCGGGTTGATGGGCATGCCGCGCCGGGTGTTTACGTACCCCGAAAGTTCCGGCTGGGGCTGGCTGAACCTGATCTCGACATTGGGGGCTTTCATCATTGCGGCGGGCTTTGCCGTGTTCCTCTATGATCTGCTGCGCCCGAAAAAGGCCCAAGGTCAGATCCCGCGAAACCCTTGGGGTGCGGGCACGCTTGAGTTCTCCCATGAGGTGCCAGAGGAGGCGTGGGGCGTGCGCTCTGTCCCACATATCACCTCGCGCTATCCGCTGTGGGATCAACCGCAACTGGTCGAACGGATGGACGCAGGCCGTTATTATCTGCCCGACGCGCCAGAGCACCAGCGCGAGACCATCGTGACCAGCGTGATCGACGCCAAGCCTGTGCATGTGCAGCGTGTCACGGGGCCTGCATGGATCACCATCCTCGCCGCGATTTTCACCGGCGGGGCGTTCATCTTTCCCACCTTTCACATCTACACACCTGCCATCATCTGCGGGGCCTTTGCCATCGTCTGCATCATGTATTGGCTCTGGACCACCACCGCACGTCCTCCGAAGGAAGAGATGCGCGATGCGGGGCTGGGCCTGCGCCTGCCGACATATGCCTCAGGGCCGGATTCCGTCGGTTGGTGGGCCATGTGGATCACCATGTTGGGTGATGCCACGGCCTTTGCCAGTGTGGTTTTCGGGTTCTTTTTCTACTGGACCGCCCGGTCTGATTTCCCGCCCGACGGGGCGATGCATCCTCTGGGCCATTGGGTCGCTGTGGCTGCGCTGACGGGCGTGACGGCTTGGGCGCTGACGCTCGCTGCGAGAGAGGCGAATATACGCGGAAGGCTGGGACTGGCCCGCGCCGCGCTGGTCTTGGCACCATTGGCTGCGGCTGTGGCATGCGTCGCCGCTTGGGTCGCCGTGCGTGATTTGGACCCGACCTCCCATGTTTACCCCGCGATCCTTTGGGCGCTGATGGTCTGGTTGGTGGTGCATCTAAGCGTGGGTGTGTTGATGCAGGGCTATTGCTTGGCCGCGAGCGTCTTTGGCAAGCTGACCCCGCGCTATGATGCCGATCTGCGCAATGTCACGCTCTATTGGCATTTCATGGCCGTAAAAGTGATGGTGACCGCCGCGATCTTGGGCCTCGCACCGGGGTGGCTGTCATGAGCGATATTCGCGACGAACAAGACGCCCATGAGTTTCGCGCCGAGGCGCTGAGCCTATGGAGGATCACCTTCAGCCCATTGATCTGGGCGGTGCATTTCACGGTTTCTTATGGGGCGGCAGCCGTCGTCTGTGCCAAGGGCGGGGCCGACGTGGTAACGCTGCTACGTGTGGGCATCGGGATCGGCACGTTGATTGCGCTGGCGCTGATCCTCTGGCTGGCATGGGGCGCATGGCGGCAATGGGATATGCCCCGCGACCGCGAGTGGGAGAATGACGCAGGAACAAGCGAAGACCGGCATCAATTCCTTGGGCACGCGGCGTTTTTGCTGGCGGTAATCTCTTTCATCGGAGTGGTCTATGTATCGCTGCCCGTGCTGCTCATCGGCAGCTGCGGATGAGGGTAGGGCTGGGATATGCCGGGCTGGCGCTGTTGGCTGTGCTCTGGATTTTGCCTCTGGGGCAATGGTTTGGCGCCGACTTTCCGCATCACATGCTGCGGCATATGGGACTGGTGGCTGTGGTGGCGCCGCTGCTGGTGCTGGGTTTTCCAGAGGTCAAAGCGATTTTCGCCCTGTCGCCGCTTTTGGGCGCGGTGGTTGAGTTCGTCGTGGTCTGGGGCTGGCATTTGCCCGCATTGCACGGCTGGGCCGATGGCGGCTGGCCGGGGCTGGTCTTTGAACAGCTAAGTTTTGCGCTGGCCGGTTTGCTGGTCTGGGCCGGCTGTCTGCGTGGGGAGCCGCTGGCCGGAGCAGGCGGGCTGCTGCTGACCTCCATGCATATGACGCTGCTGGGGGCGTTGATTATCCTTGCCCCCCGCGACCTTTATGCTGTGATCTGTGGCCGTGCGCCGGATCTCGACGCGCAGCAGTTGGGCGGGCTATTGATGCTGGGGATCGGCACGCCGATTTATCTGGTCGCAGGATTGGCGCTGGTCGCTAAGGCGCTGGAAGACAAAAGGGAAATGGCATGAAACGGGTGATCCAGACCCTCGCCGCAGTGGCAGCAACTGGCGCCGTGGTGGCAGTTTCTGTCGTGGCGATCGGGCTTTACAATGTCTCGGCCCGCGAGGGGCATATGTGGGGGGTGACGTGGTTGATGCACACGACCTTTAAACAGTCGGTCAAACTGCGCGCACCGGGGCCAGAAGAGGTGCCAGATGACATAGGCTCGCCAGATCGGGTGAAGCTCGGCGCGTTGCATTTCAGGAACGCCTGCGCCTTTTGCCACGCGCTGCCGGGGCAACGGCAAGGCGCCACGGCACAGGCGATGGAGCCGACCCCGCCGCATGTCAGCAGCATCACCGGTTGGACACCGGGAGAGATGTTTTGGATCGTCAATGAGGGCGTAAAAATGACCGGCATGCCGCATTGGCCTGCCAAAGATCGCGACGATGAGGTTTGGTCGGTCGTGGCCTATCTGAACGCACTGCCCGACGCGGCGGGGCAGGTAGCGCTGGCAGGCGAAGGTCGCGGGCAGGCGAGCTGTGCACAATGCCATGGCGAAGGTGGCGAGAGTGGTAACAGCCATATCCCGCGCCTTGATCTGCTTACCCCCGGCCAGATCGCCGAGGCGCTGCGCCAGTATCGCAGTGGCCAGCGACAAAGTGGCATTATGCAAGAGGCGGCGATGGCGCTCAGCGATAGTCAGATCGCGGCACTGGCGCAGAAATTCGGCACGTCCAAAGGCCCGCAACGGCAGGCTGACCCCGCGCCTGAGACCAACACCCCCGGTGCGCAGTTGGCAACCCGCGGGAACAGCGATGTGCCCGCCTGCACCGCTTGCCATGGGCCGGGGCGGATGGCCAACGCACCGATCGCGCCGCTTCTCATCGGGCAAAGCCGGGCGTACCTTGCGGGCCAGCTTAGGCTTTGGCGCGATGGCCATCGGGACGGTGGGGAACGGACGCATCTGATGCGCAAGGCTGCGCAGGATTTGAGTGATGCGGATATCACAGCCTTGGCGGACTACTTCGCGGGGCTCTCGGCTGAGTAGCTCTTAGCCCTCCGACCATGCCTGCAACTTTTCAATCACCCCATCTGTCAGCGATTGTAGATCGCCCTGCACCGCCAGCGCCGGGCAGGGGTGGTCCAGCCGCGCCGCCATATCACCCATGTGGAACCCATTGGCGCTGTCGAGTTTCTCCAACTCCTTCCAAGTCACTGGCACAGCCACCGGCGCACCGGGGCGGGCGCGGAGAGAATAGGGCGCGATCGCGGTTGAGCCGCGTTCGTTGCGAAGCCAATCAATGAAGATACGGCCCTTGCGTTTCGCCTTGGACATGCTCGCGGTGTAACGTTCTGGCTGCTGGGTGGACATCACATGCGCGAACGTTTTCGAGAACAGTTTCACCGTGTCCCAGCCCCGTGTGCGGCGCAAGGCCAGCCAGACATGCACCCCCTTGCCACCCGTGACGATGGCACCCGAATTAAGGCCAAGTATGCTCAGCGCATCGCGTACCTCGAAAGCCGCAGCGCGCACATCGTCCCAGTCCAAACCCTCATCTGGATCAAGGTCAAAGACCAGCCGGTCTGGGCGGTCCAACCGATCCACCCGCGCGCCCCAAATATGATACTCAAGGCTGCCCATTTGCGCCGCCGCGATCAGACTTTCGGTCCGCGTGGCGTAAAGGTAATCGGCGGCATCGCCATCGCTTTGCTCGATACATACCCGCGACAGTGCATCGGGCATCCCGCCGCTGTCGTGCTTTTGAAAGAAACACTGGCCGTCGATCCCTGATGGGCAGCGAAACAGCGACAATGGGCGCTGACCCATCAATTCGATCATTTGCGCGCCAACCCGGTCGTAATGCCGCGCCACATCACCCTTGGTGCAACCGGCATCGGGAAAGACTTTGCGGTCGCCATTGCTGATTGGCACACCGCCGATTTTGCTGTCGCTGCCAGTGCTCATTTCCGGTTCCTCCTCCGGCTCTTCCAATGTGACCTCTGACGCCTTTTTGTCCCGGCGAAGCCCCAAAAAGCTGCCATGCCGGATCACGCCATCTGCGGTAAATTCGGTGAAATCGACTTCGGCCACCAGATCGGCGCAGACCCATTTGGCACCGCGGGCAACCTCGGGCGGGGTGTCTTTGGCGGGCGGGGTCTTGCACGCGGTCATGGCGCGGAAAATATCATCCATCACATCAGTGGAAAATCCGGTCCCGATACGGCCTTTATAGCGCAGTTCCCCGCCCTCATGACTGCCCAGCAACAAAGAGGCGAAGGCGCGGCCCTTTTTGTCGGACGGCGAATAGCCGATGATGATAAATTCCTGCCGCCGTGTGCATTTGATCTTTAGCCAGTTCCGGCTGCGTTTCCCAGAATAGGAGGCCTCGATGCGTTTGCTGATGATCCCCTCGGCCCCGGCCTTGCAAGCGCGATCAAAGACTTCGGGCCCGTGACCAACAACATGGTCGCTTAGGCGCAGTGAGCCGCCTGCTGCTACACCAGACAGCAGCTTTGCCAGCCGCGCACGGCGATCATCTTGGGCAGTAGCGCGAAAATCCTCACCATCAAGCGACAGCAGGTCGAAGGCGTAGAAGACCAGCGGATGCCCTTCTTTCAGTGCCCGTTGCAGCGAAGAGAAAGCCGACCCTTTGATCTTGGCGGCCATCACCTCTCCGTCCAGCAGCGCACGGTCACAGGGCAGCGTGTCAAACGCACCTGCCAAACCTGAGAACTTATCCGTCCAATCGTTACCCGACCGCGTATAAAGCCGCGCGCCGCTTTTGCCGATTGACACAAGACAGCGGTAGCCATCAAACTTGGTTTCATGGATCCAATCTCCGCCTTCGGGCGCGTCGCTGACCAGCGTGGCAAGCTGCGGTTTCACGAATGCGGGGTTTTTGCCCTTACGTTTGGGGCGCGGATCAGAGACTTCTTTGGCGGGTGCATCTTTGGCGATCTCGGTCATTGTCCGGCCTGAGGTGATCGACCGCGCAGTGCCTTTTGTCAGGCCGTCGGGCACATCATCTGCATAGTCATCGCGTTCTTTGATCAGCAGCCAATTCTCGCGCTTTTCGCCGCTGTGCATACGTACAAGGGTCCAGCCGCCCTGCATCTGCTGTCCCTGAAGCGTGAATTTCAGCTTGCCGTCTTTTAACCCTTTGGCAACATCGCTCTGCGGCATCCACGTGCCGCGATCCCACAGCATAACCGTGCCACCGCCGTATTGCCCTTTGGGAATGGTCCCTTCAAACCCGCCGTACTCCAGCGGGTGATCTTCGGTCCTCACGGCAAGCCGTTTTTCAGAGGGCGCCGACGAGGGGCCTTTGGTGACAGCCCAACTAAGCAAGACCCCCTCCCATTCAAGACGAAAGTCGTAATGCAGCCGAGTGGCATCGTGTTTTTGAACCACAAAGCTTTGCCCTGCGCCCTTGCCGATTTGACCACGCGGCTCAGAAGTCGCTTTGAAATCGCGTTTGTCGTTATAGCTGGCGAGCTTGTCAGGTGATTTGCCCATTACGATGCCTTTTTACGCGGCGCCTTCTTCTTAGCGCCAGACTTATTGCCGCCAGCCTCCTTAAGGCTTTCTTTCAGCGCGCTCATCAGGTCGATAACATTCTCGCCCTCGGCAGCGCTGTCATCCCCGGTCTGCACGCGCGGTGTCTTTTTGTTTTTCACCTTTGCATCGAGAAGCTTCTGCATCGCCTCGGCATATTTGTCGGTATAGGCGGAGGCATCAAATGGCGCGGTTTTTGTGTCGATCAGAGAGGTCGCAACATCGAGCAGATCCTTGTCGGTGTCGTCATCTTCGACATCGGTGAAAATCTGATCCGCCTCGCGCAGTTCATCTGCGTAATGCAGCGTCTCCATCAGCAGCCCATCGCCGCAGGGTTTGACGCAGGCGAGGTATTCTTTGCCGCGCATCGTGACCTGACCCAGCCCAACCTTGCCTGCTTGGCGCAATGCATCCCGCACCACGCGGTAGGCATCTTGGGCCAGATCATCCGACGCGGTGATGTAATAGGGTTTGTCGAAGTAGAGCGGAGAGATTTCGCAGGCGTCGACGAATTGCACCAGCTCAAAAGTCTTCTTTGTTTCAAGCTTGATCTGATCCACTTCGTCTGGGTCGAGCAGAATGTATTCATCGTTGCTGACCTCATACCCTTTTACGATGTCCTCTGCCTTGATCGGGCCTATGCCGGGCACTGATTTTTCATAGCGGATACGCTTGCCCGAAGGTTTGTGGATTTGCCGGAACGACACCTTTGAACTGGTTTTGGTCGCCGAAAATATTTCAACGGGGATCGACACCAGCGAGAGGCGAAGCTGACCTTTCCAAAGTGCGCGTGGTGCCATGGTGTTTTCTCCTATTTGCCCTTCGCGCGGCCCAGCCGGTCTGCTTTCACCGCGTCGCGTTGACCCATCGGCTCATCCGGTCCGGTGGTGCTGTCTTTGCGGGTCTGCGCTTCCATCTCTGAGTTAAACTCAGCCCCCAACAGCACAATGAAAGCCGAAATCCAAAGCCACATCAGCAAGATGATCGCCCCGGCCATACTGCCAAAGCTTTCGTTGTAGCTGCCGAAATTGCTGACATAGATGGAGAAACCGACCGATGCCACAATCCAAAGGATGCAAGCAATGATGGAACCGGGGGTGAGCCATTTCCATTCGGCGTTATCGCGCGCCGGACCATAGCGGTAAAGCACGGCCAGAGCGACAACAGTCAACACCGCCAAAAGTACCCAACTGCCGTAGGTCAGCAGCGTTTCAATCCATTCTGGCAGAGCGAGGAACCCCACAACCGCAGGCACGGCCAGAGTTGCACCAAGGCCGAGCAATAGCACGCCAATAAGCATAAGGGTGAGGCCCAAAGTCCAGATCAATTTTGCGACGAACCCGCGGGTTTCGTTCTCGTCATACGCGACGTTCAGCCCTTCCATCAGGCTGCCCACACCTTTGGAAGCAGAGTATAGGGCGAGGCCCAAGCCAATTAGGAAGGCCCAGCCAAGGCCGGTCTTTTCAGAACCGGTGACGGCGACGGCTTGATCGAGAATGATGTTGGCCGCTTCTTCGGGAATGAGGTTGATGAGCGCTTCGAGTTGGGTGGTCACCTCGGCAGGTTCCATCACCAAACCAGCGAGCGCCATGAGGGCGGTGACAGCAGGGAAAATCGCAAGTAACGCGTAGAATGCGACGCCAGCAGCAACCAGTGACACGTGGTCTGCCGCGATTTCGTCCTTGACCCGAAATAGGATGTCTTTCCACCCGGGGGCTGGGATTTCCATTGGCGTTTCCGCTCCACGTCCGCGCGCCATACGTAAACCTCTGTCTATTGATAGTATCTAAAAATGCCCGCCCCTAATTGTAGGGACGGGCCGTTAGGTAGGTTAGCTGTTGACGTCGCCGAGCTTTTGCTTGTCGGCTTCGCTTTTGGCAGCGTCGGCGACGCGCTGGCCGCTCTGCTTGGCTTTTTTGACGGCCGCATCTGCTGCGGTGTCTTCGTCGGCTGCAGCATCGGCGTTGTCTTTGGTCTCTTTCAAGACCTTGCCAGCTTCGTCTGTCGCAGCTTTGGCCACTTTGCCCAGCTTCTCACGCTCTTCCGAGTAGATCCGCTCGGCTTCGTTAAAGAGCGTGTCACTGTGTTCGCCCATGTAGGCATCTTCGGTGCGGCTACGGGGCAGGGCGGCGCCGATTGCGGCCCCTACGGCCAAGGCGAGTGCACCGGCGACAAAGGGATGCTCATCGAAGAGATCCGAGGCGCGTTCGCCGCCCTGTCGGGCATAGCGGCCACTGGCGTTCCACGCATCAACTGCGGCGGCACGGGCCATAACAATCCGTTCACGCGCTTCGGCGCTCATATGCTCGGTCCCCTCGGATAGACGGTCACGCAAGGCATGGGCACGTTCATTCGCGGCGTTTGCGCTATCACGAACACTATGTGCTGCGCCGCTGGCGGTGTTGCGTACGCTGTCGACGGCCGAGCTTGCACCGTAAGACGCGCGGTCGCGGGCATAGCGTGCACCGCTGGCAACAGACGACCCAGCCGAGCGTGCACGACCGGCAGCTGAATTGGCGGCGCCTTTTACGCCACCCGCAGCGGAACTTGCAGCATTCGACACGCCACTTGCAGCAGAACCTGCGGCCCCCGAAACTCCGCTCACGGCGGAGCCAGCGGCCCCTTTTACGCTGCCAGCGGCAGAGCGGGCACGGTCGCCCAGGCCACGGCCATCGTCGTCATCGTGGTGTACGTCGCGGGCCCATGCAGGGACGTTATCGCCAGCACTACGGTCAGCGCCATAATTGGACGCATAGACACTTGCCGGGGCCGCCGAGCGATGTGCGTCGCGCACGGCAGGACGGTTTTCCGTGTTGGTGACAGGGACGGGCACAGGATGCGCACGATCACGGTCCAGCCCCTGATAGCTACGGCTGTCACGCTTGTTTCCACTGCCGAACATCATCCACGCGAGGCCAGCGCCGGTCAGGGCCAAAGCCACCGGGTTACGCTTGGCCGCGTCTGAGACGGACCGTCCCCAGTCGCCACCATGTTCACGGAACTGGTCTGAGAACTGGCGGGCAATGCCTTCGACCGAGAAACGGTCCTGAAGGTCGTCTAGCGTATTGGCCAGACCGGCACGCTCCCGTTCGATTTCGCGTTCAATTTCTTCGGGATCTCTGGAGTCATTTGTCATCGTAAACCTCCTTCATGGTCTGTGCGTCACGCTTGACGTTTTTGGCGGTGCGGGTTGGTGCAAGGCTGTTCAATTTCAGGTCATTGGTGCCTTTCTGAACCATCACATAAGCGACGATGGCAAGCAGAACGCCAACAATCACAGCCGACCAGCCAGCGGCGATGCCTGCTTCGGTCAGTGCGGCAACCAATGCGGCGCTAAGAACGTTGAGCGCAGTCAGCGCCACAACCACAGCACCGACGATCAGGCCAATGGCCACGCCCGCATGTTTCAGATTTTCATTCACTTCCGCGCGGGCCAGATCGACCTCCTTGCGCATCAGTGAACTGACATGGGAAAGCGCTTCGGTCAGCAGGCTCCCGGCGGATTTATTGCTTTCGGTGGTCATGCTTTCTCTCCTGTTACGACGTTGGGCGCGGCAGGTTGCGTAGCAGTGCGGCCGGGAACGGTGCTGGCTGCACCGGTCGGCGGCGTGCCGGGCATGGGCGGATCGATACGGTCATCATCGTCATATTCGACGCCTGAACCGCCATAGCCA
The DNA here is from genome assembly GCF_022788715.1 of Sulfitobacter sp. DSM 110093. Lineage (NCBI taxonomy): Bacteria > Pseudomonadati > Pseudomonadota > Alphaproteobacteria > Rhodobacterales > Roseobacteraceae > Sulfitobacter > Sulfitobacter sp. DSM 110093. Next base: position 2,022,686 of record NZ_CP085167.1, on the reverse strand, counting down.
CCGCTGGGGCGCGAACCGGACGCTTTGGCAAAGCGAGTAGCAACAAATCCGAGCAGCGCAGCACCACCAAGGAAGGTCAGCGGATTACGCTTGGCAAAGCCGTTCAGGTCGTCGACGACTTCGCCCAAGTCTTTGTCACGCATCGTTTCCGACACGTCGGCTAAACCATCAGCAAGCTGGCTAAAGCTGCGCTCTTGCGGGGAGCCGCTGCGCAGTTCATCGGCAGCCGTGCGCAGGGCAGAGGACACGCCTTTAACTTCGTCGGCAGCCGTGTCGCGGGCTTGGTAGGCATAGTTGGTCGCTTCGGCAGAAACGGTGTCGGCCACGTCGCGGGCCTGTGCCTTCGCGGATTCTGCGGCGCTGCTCGCGGCGGCGGCAGCTTTGTCTTTTGCAGCGGCGGCCTGCTCTTTAGCGGCAGCAGTTTGGGTCTGTGTATTCTTGTCTTCGGGCATGGTGACCTCCATTAAAATACGAGATTCAGGATCGCGAGAACGACCACGATCAGGCCGATAAGGTAGAAAATTCCGTGCATGGGTCTCTCCATTCGTCTGCGTCGATTATCTTATCTACAGACCAACAACTGACGCTGCGGGCAGTTCCGCAAGGGCTCAAAAGAAAGCTGGGAACCCTTTGGCATGCGGCGATTAAACGAGGGCAGAACCAAGGCGGAGGCCATAAACGCAAGCGGCGCGCCCTATAAGGACGCGCCGCTGCTTAACAAATTTTAAGAAGTTCAGCCGTCGATGCGGCTGGCCATGATGGCGATGGCCTTTTGATAGACGCCCGCTGCGTTCCACGCCTGAATGACGCGGAAATTCGGTTGGCCTTCTTGATATCCGGCGCCGGGCTGCCAGCCTTTTTGGCGCAGGAAGTTGGCGGTGGAGGCGATGGCATCCGCTTCGCTATAGAAATCCACGCGGCCGTCGCCGCTGCCGTCCACCCCGTAGTTCAACGCGTTGCCGGGAAGAAACTGCGTGTGGCCCAACTCACCATGTTTCGCGCCTTTGGTGTTTGGCGTGATAGCGCCCCGATCCACCAGTTTCAGCGCGCCAATCGCATGGGGCACGAAAAAGTCAGAGCGGCGGCAGTCATAGGCCAGCGTCGTGATGGCCGAGACGACAGCACTATCGCCCATGAAACCGCCAAAGCCCGTCTCCATCCCGTGGATCGCCAAAAGAACGCCCGCAGGCACGCCGTAACGCTGTTCTAGCGAGCTATAGAAACCAGCATTGCGCGCTTTACGTTTGCGGCCTTGGGCCACAATCGTATCCGCGCCGCGCACTTGCATGAACTTGGACAGAGAATATTTGAACGACTTCTGGTTGCGGTCTGCGGCGATCGTGCCGTTGGCATAGCGCGCACTTGCCAAAGCGTTCAGGCCCGGCTGGCCGACACCAGCGGCGCGGGCCTCTTGGGCAAAGGCACCTTTCCAGGCTTCAAATCCATTGGCCGTATTGCCGCATTGCGCGGCCAAGGTAGGCGCGGCCACGAACATGCAGATGGCCGCGGTGGTGGTGAAAAGTGTTTTGAACATGAGTTTGACCCTCTGCGTGTGTATTACCGGGCAAAGGTTAGCCCAAACGGGCAACGGTTCAACTAAGTTGGTATATGAAGCGGAAAATCTTTTGGCGTCACCGGGGCAGAAGTGCGCGAACATAGCCAAAGACGACATCCGCCCATGCGTCGACCTGTGGCACGCTGCCTTGCGCCAAACTCGCCCCGCCAAAGAGCATGCCGATGGTCACTAAAAAGATCAGCCCTTTGCGGCTTCGCTTTGCACCGCGACGTTTGCTCTCCACGCGCTTGGCGCGTTCTTGGATGCGCATCACCCGATCGTCAAATGTGGTCGTAGAAATCGCCATCGAATCTGCTTCCTCTGCAGGGTTTCGTGACAACTTGGTCAAGCGGTGTGGCTGTTTTGTGGCGGTGAAAGGGCGCGTAGATGGTCAGCCCGCATAAAACAGGTTTGCCCCAGCAAAGGCCGCAATGCCGGCGCCGACAAAGCCCAAGAGCATTAACAATCCATCCCGGTACAACAACGCCAGTCCAAAGATCGAGATGACGATCATCGGGGCCGACGTTGCAAATGGCACTACCTCCAACGGGGGCACCGACAGGCAGAGGCATAGGATCACACCGCAGGCGAGCTTTTGACCGGTGGGGCCAGCGATGCGCGAAAGACGGGCGTGGAGTTTTTCGTCAATCCATTCCGAGATGGGGCGCAGCCATTCGACGGATTTCAACACCTTCGACGCCCCCAGATGCTGCCGACGCAGCCAATTCGGGGCCCAGAAATGCGCATAGCCCATTAACATGCGCAGGGCGAGGATCGCCACCAGCAGCGCGAGCAAGGTCGGAAAACCGGGAATGCCACCCAGTGGCGTCAATTCGATTAACGGAAGGACGGCGAGGGCAGGGCCATATCCGCGCTCATCAAGTGCGTCGATCAACTGGCCCACTTCTACGGTGTCTTTCCCTTCGGAGGCGTCTTTGATTTCCCCAATCACATCCATAAGCGCTGACGATTGATCTGCCATAGTACGCACCCTATTTCCTGCGCTTCTCTAGCAAGTCAACGCAGGGCGGAACCCTCTGTTCCACGCCCCAATAGCAAAAGGGCACGGTGTGACCCGCGCCCTTTCAAAACTTATCTAACTGCCCTGAGGGCCAGAAAGATTAGCAGCTGTAGTACATGCCGAATTCAACCGGGTGCGGGGTCTGTTCGAATTTCAGAACCTCTTCGGTTTTCAGCGCGATGTAGCCTTCGATCTGGTCACGGGTGAACACGTCACCGGCCAGCAAGTAATCCATGTCCTTGGACAGCTCGTCGAGCGCTTCGCGCAGCGAACCTGCCACTGTCGGGATGTCCGCCAGCTCTTCTGCGGGCAGGTCATAGAGGTTCTTGTCCATCGCCTCGCCGGGATCGATCTTGTTCTTGATGCCGTCAAGACCGGCCATCAACAGGGCCGAGAACGCCAGATAGGGGTTCGCCGCCGGATCGGGGAAACGGGCTTCGACGCGCTTGGCTTTTGGGCTTTCGGTCCATGGGATACGCACGCAGCCCGAACGGTTACGCGCGGAATAGGCGCGCAGAACGGGGGCTTCGAAACCGGGGATCAACCGCTTGTAGCTGTTGGTCGTCGGGTTGGTGAAGGCGTTGAGCGATTTGGCATGGCTCAGGATACCGCCGATGAACCACAGCGCTTCTTGGCTGAGGTCAGCATATTTGTCGCCTGCGAACAGGGGCTTGCCGTCTTTCCAGATCGACATGTTGACGTGCATACCCGACCCGTTATCGCCAAAGATCGGCTTGGGCATGAATGTCGCCGATTTGCCATAGGCATGGGCCACGTTGTGGACAACGTATTTGTACTTCTGGATTTCGTCAGCTTGCTTGGTCAGCTCACCAAAGATCAGACCCAGTTCATGCTGGCAGGACGCAACTTCGTGGTGGTGCTTGTCGACCTTCATGCCAAGGCGCTTCATGGTCGAAAGCATCTCAGCGCGCAGGTCTTGCGCTTCGTCCACCGGGTTTACCGGGAAGTAGCCGCCCTTGAGGCCCGGGCGGTGGCCCATGTTCCCCATCTCATAGTCGGTGTCGGAATTCCACGAGCCGTCGGATGCATCAACTTCGTAGGATACTTTGTTGACCTTGTTAGAGAACTTCACATCGTCAAAGAGGAAGAACTCTGCCTCGGGGCCAAAATAAGCGTTGTCACCGATGCCGGAAGACTTGAGGTAAGCTTCGGCCTTTTCGGCGGTGCCGCGCGGGTCGCGCTCATAGCTCTCGCCGGTGTCTGGCTCAGCGATCGAGCAATGCACACAGATGGTGGTTTCGGCATAGAAGGGGTCGACATAGGCGGTGCTGACATCGGGCATCAGCTTCATGTCGGAGGCTTCGATGCTTTTCCAGCCAGCGATGGACGAGCCGTCGAACATAAAGCCTTCTTCGAGGAAGTCTTCGTCGACCAGATCGCTCACGATGGTAACGTGCTGCAAAGCGCCGCGGGTGTCAGTGAAGCGGATGTCGACATATTCAATGCCTTCATCCTTGATTTTGCTCAGGAATTCCTGGGTATCCATCGTGTAGGTCCTTTATGGTCTATTCGTAGTCTGGGCCCGAGGGCCGTTGTCAAAGTGCGTCTGAACCGGATTCACCGGTACGGATGCGAATTGTTTGTTCTACAGGGGAAACGAAGATTTTGCCGTCACCGATTTTCTCCGTCTTGGCGGCGTCGACGATGGCTTCAATAGCAGCATCGACCTGATCGTCATCCAATACCACTTCGACCTTCACTTTGGGAAGGAAATCTACAACATATTCCGCACCTCGGTAGAGTTCGGTGTGGCCTTTTTGACGGCCAAAGCCTTTGACTTCAATGACGCTGAGGCCTTGAACACCTACATCTTGAAGGGCTTCTTTGACTTCGTCGAGTTTGAACGGCTTGATGATGGCTTCGATCTTTTTCATGGTATTCCCCTGACAATTCCCGCGCATTTATGCTCTGGTTTTTGACAGAGCATCCCGCCCGCGTAACGTCCAGCGCCGGGCAGGGGGTTACATGGCGCGACGGAAGCATTTGCCAAGGGTCGATTAGAATTTGCGCAGGTTGCCTAAAGATTGGGCAGTAATGAATCGGATGTTGGGCTGTACCTTTGCGGGGTGGTTGCTACTTCTCTCACTATGCAGATTTCACAGATCACCCGCGACACCCTTGATGTCACATTGCTGGGCAAAAAGCCGGGGCATAAGTACGACCACGGCCATGCGCTGGTCCTGTCAGGCGGGCCGGGGAAAACCGGGGCCGCGCGCATGGCGGCACGGGGGGCATTGCGGATCGGCGCAGGGGCAGTGACACTGGGCGTGCCGCCTGCCGCGCAGCTTGAAGTGGCGATGCAGGTCACGGCGATCATGCTTGAACGCATTCCCGACGGCGCGGCACTTGCTGACGTGCTAAAAGATAACCGTATCAACGCGCTCTGCCTCGGCCCGGCTTTGGGGTTGGGCGCGCGGGCTGCCGGATTGGTGAAGGCGGCGCTTGCCGCGCCATCTGTGGTATTGGATGCCGATGCGCTGACCTTGATGTCGCAAGATGCTGAGATACGCGCGGGTCTTCATCCCCGGTGCATCCTGACACCGCATATGGGTGAGTTCGCGCGGCTGGCCCCCGATCTCGCCGAGGCTGCCAAGGCCGAAGGGCCAAGCGCAAAGGCCTGGGCGGCCCGCGAAGCGGCGGCGCGCTTTGGTTGTGTGGTTTTGCTGAAGGGGCCAGAGACGGTCATCGCCACGCCGGAGGGGAATGTGCGGCGTCACTGCGCCACTCACGATCGGGCAAGCCCATGGTTGGCCACGGCAGGGGCCGGGGACGTGTTGGCAGGGTTCACCACAGGGCTAGTGGCGCGGGGGATCGACCCGCTTGAGGCGGCATCCCTGGCCGCATGGCTGCACGCCGAAGCGGCGCTGACACATGGCCCCGGTTTGATTGCTGAGGATTTACCAGACCTGTTGCCGCAGGTGCTTCGTGCCCTGAACGTTCAAGCGGCGTGAAGCACCGCGCCCCGCGCGCGGGCAGCATCGGCGGTGCCAAGTTCTAACCCATCGGCGTAGATAATATGCGGACCGTCGCAGAAAATCTGGATCAGCGTTGTTTCTTCTTCGCCCAGATCGGTAATGAATTCGTCATCCACCAGCGCCCGCGCGGCGACCAAGGCCCGCTCAGAGTTGAACAGTGCCCGTGCGCGCCAATCACGGACCAGCACCATTTGATCCCCGGCAAGCTGCGCATCACGTTCAGGCCGCGTATGGCCTAATGATCCAGCCGCCAAAGCAATACGCCGCGCTTTTCGAGTGGAGCGTTGGATATGCAAAATCTTAGCGAAACCGCTATCGCGCGTGATGATCCGATCCCCGACGGAGAGATATTCAACCGGAATTTCGCCATCCAGCGTTAGAATAAGGGCGCCCTGCACAAGACCAGTGTCCAGCGCAGCATAGGGGGAAAACTGGCCCGCATGGCGATCATTGCCGCCTACGCACCCGACCGTATTCGGTTTCATGGGCGTTTCTTTCTGTTGTACCTGCTCAGGTATGATCAACCATATGCAACCATCTAGTTAATGTCTTGTGTTTTTTGCTCTCGCATCTGCCGCGCGGGTTTGCTAATTAGCGCGGGCACCGGTTGGTGCAGTGCGGGTGTGGCGGAATTGGTAGACGCACCAGATTTAGGTTCTGGCGCCTATGGCGTGGGGGTTCGAGTCCCTTCACCCGCACCACTCTGGATATATTCAGTAATTTTAACATATCTATGCCTCTGTACGCTTAGGGAAGTGTAGGTTTCGCGGTTTGTTTCGCAGGTTCATTTTTTGTTTCCGTTTCACCCTTAACTATCGCGCCGCTGTTGAGCGCGCTTAGACGCTGTCCGCTGATCTCTTCCAGCCCGATATTTTCGCACCATCTCCATTGTCTTATGTCCGGTGACGGCTTGAATATCTGCGTCGCTGCAACCAGCGTCCGCGAGCTGTACCGCAGCCGTATAGCGCCAGCCATGCGGCACCAATCGGTTTGCACCGTACATCAATCCGAGAGCTTCTCGGACACCTTCGACTGCTTTCTGGGCTGCCCGTTTGCCAATGGACTGAGTCAAGTTCTTGGCCATAATGTAGCGCCCATTGCGGGGTAGGTTGCTGAGATATTTCTGAAGACGGGTAGGGCAGTAAATATCCAACTTGGAACCGGTTTTGTCCTGAACAACGCTAATATACTCGCCATCGAAATCGCTCCACTGCATCTTGATACAGTCGCCAATACGTTGGCCTGTTCCAATGGCGAGTTCATAGATCGTTCGCGCTTGTGTCAGCTTGTGCAGTTCGCAGTACTGTTCGAAGGCCAGAAGTTTATCTTCCGGCCAGGGCTCATACTCACCGCCGGTCAACTTGCGAATATCAATTACTGGATTCCGTTCGATCCATTCGAGATCGACCGCTAATTTACAGAGGATCGACAACACAGCGATGCGTTCGTTCGCCTTAGACCATGTGTCTTGCATGGCGCGCTGAGCCGCTAGAGCGTCTTTCCGTCGAAAATTGACGACGTTTTTGTCTCCATTCTTCTCTCGGATCGCTTCGCAGTGGCGCCGGTAATTTTCCCGAGTACCTTTGGCCTTGGATATATAGCCAGGTGTTTTATAGAATTCTGCGACCAAGTTATTCCACGTCGTCTTATGAACTGTCTTTCTGCGCCCCGCACGGATTTCCCAATAAGCCTTCGAAAATTCTTCGCTATCTGGGTCGTTTGGAAGGCGATGTCGAGTAACTCTCCCGCCTCTGTCCAGACGAAAGTAGATATAGTAGCGACCCTTAACATTTTTAAATTCGAGATAGGGAAGGTTTGGCTTCCTCATACTTCAAATATCTCCTCTGTTAGAGCGTCTCCCGTCCAAATTGCTTCGAAATCGGCGACACGCCAGCGCTCAAAGCCGCGTATATCGCGGGGTTTCGGAAGCGCGCCGTGCTCTACCAACAGACGGAACTCCGCAGGCTTCATATCGAATAGCGCAGCGGCCGTTTTTTCTGTGACGAAGAGTGGGGTGAACCGGGGCATCTCAAGCCTGTTTCGCACTCGCAAGTTCGAATGCGAAATAGCGTAACAAACTACCAGATATCTCTACCACAGTCTGCGCTTCGACAAGATTACTTCGCCCGCTTCGACCAAAAGAAAGATGCTCTCGCTGACATTCTCGTTCGCTTGATAGCTGAATCTCTGCCAGCTCTGTGGTAAGGTTGAGGCGAATTTGAAGATCGGGGTACTTTTCGAACTCTTGGAGGCTCATGTTTGAAACGATGGCTACTAGTGTCTCTCCGAATGTTCCACGGCTAAAACGAGCTAGATGTTCGCCGCTTTCCGCAGCAGAAGGTAATTCAAACCACAAGCTTGCCTCATCAGCGCACTCTTTTACAGTTGGCTCTTTCCGATCGCTGGCCCAACTCAATGGAGCCGAGGCCGTTGTTGCAGCTAAGATCAACATCAACTGTTCTTCTAACGTTGGTGCTGGCGTTGAGCGCCCGGTTCCTTTGCGTCGTAGCCCGGCATTGGCCAGCGCCCGGTCGATAATAGCAAGTTTCTCCGGTCGCTTACCAAGCCGTGAGGCAATATTTGCCGTATAGTTTAACGCTCTAAATCTCATCTCCGCCTCCGTTGTCTTACCAATGGTCTCACAAGTAGCGAGTATATGCAACTTTTTTGTGTTACTATTGGTAAAACAAATTAGTGCGAAGATTTGGGAGGATGCTGTTCTGCTACCTTGGTGAAATATCCTTGCATCATTTCTACGGGTCGGTTGGTAGCCGGTACACTCAATTCTGTGTCGTTCCGCTTTCCCGTTGTCCCTGTCTTTTTCTGTGGTAGCGTTACTTTATCTAAATAATCCGGCGCGCCCAGTGCGTCAATATTAAATGTTGATTATGACGCCAGCACAATGCAGAGCAGCGCGCGCGCTATTGAATTGGACACAGCCTACACTTGCAGCTCAAGCTAGCTTGGGGTTGTCGACAATCGTCGATTTCGAGAAGGAAAGGCGCTCCGTTTCAGAAACGGTTAGGGCGCGTTTGGTCGATGCCCTCGAACAAGCGGGAATAGAGTTCATTTGCGAAGATGGAGAAGGGTTGGGGGTAAAGTTAAAGAAATGGTCACGTATACCTTAGACACAAACTGCATCATCGATCTCGAAGAAGAAAGAAGATATTCTCAGGCTGTCAAAGAGATCATCTCGGCGCATCAAGCGGGTACAATCAGTGTATCGGTGGTCGCCGTAAGTGCCAGTGAGCGGCAACCTGGTGACAGGACTATGGCCAACTACGAAGAATTTGTTGAACGGCTAAACGCTGTTGGCTTGGGTGAACTAGAACAATTGAACGGCATTATGACTTATGGTTTCAGTTTTTTCGGTAAAGGGTACTACGGCGGCACTGAAGAGATGATTGAGCTTGATCGAAGGATACATAACACTTTGTTTCCAAGGATCGATTATGGCCTGAACGACTTTATTAGTCGTCAACCGGTGAGAACCGAAGAGGAAGAGAAAAAACTTCACTGGAAGTGGCGCAACGCATTCTGTGATAGGCAAATGTATTGGGCGCATGCTCATCATGAGCGCGATATTTTCGTGTCCGGAGATAAAAACTTTTCTGAGCTTCGGGGTATGGATTTTTATCCGCATGGAAGAATTTTGACACCTGAAATGGCAGCGCGCGAATTAGGTTAACGATTCGATCCTGCGGCCAATCAGTGCCGGGTCTGTGCCACGCCCGCAGAGGTTGGGGCTGCACATTGTCGGGGTTTTCCCACTCACCGACTAACGGGGTTGCTTTCGACGCTCTGACGTAAGAGGCGCAACCTGCCTATTCCGAATTCCAGTCCACCAGTTTCAGAGCCAAGGCAGGATCAACCCCCGCCTCTTTCGCCAGCGCCAACGTCTGCACGATCGCGCTAAGCGCCCTCGCCCGCCCGCCAACATCGAACGCCTGTAGGGGCCGCATCACATCCAGCTTGATCTTGCCGCCCAGTTTTTCGCTGGCCTCTTGTCCGATCATCACCGCAATCGGCTGCAATGCCCACTGGGCCAAATGACGTTGAGCCTCGCGGACCATCGGCCCGGTGACTGCAACATTGGTCAGACCGGGCAACACCCCATAGGCCATTTCAATGCTCGACCGCGCCGTCGCCCATGTCTCTTTGGTCATGGCTTTAGACAGGTCGGGCGAAACATCGCTAGGCTTGAGATCAGTCTGAGGCGCAGGCCCGCCCGCTGCCGTCACGTTGACAGATTCCCTGACCAAAACTTTTCCGCGAAACCCGCGAAAGCCCCGCGCCAGATCGCTCATATCTTGATCAGGTGCCTCAGGGAAAGGTATCACCGATGAACCCAGCGGCGCGTTGTTGTAGACTTCCGACAGCGCCGTTTCCATCACTTGCAACAGACCAGCCGTCAGACGCGCCCGCCGCAAGGGTGAGGTGCCGACATAGGGCATACCCACATCAGCACCAATGCGCAGGTGCAATACCTCACCCGCCAAGGCCGTTTCTGTCTTGCCGCCCCCTGTGTCAGGGATCCCCACGCGATAGGCGGTAGGCCGAGAGAAACGGGTCGTCAAATCCCAATCTGAGCACGGTATCAGCCCATCATCGCGGATCAGGAACACCGCCTCGCCGCGCAGCGCCAGAGAGCGCGCAGCAAGCGCCAGCGTGGCCGGGGTCAGTAGGTCAGTACCATCGATATCGGCAAGGCTCAGACCGCCCTCCCATAACGAAACCGCTCCCTGTACCGTCCCGGTCAGCTCAGCCACGCCATCGACGCCGCCGATATAATCCGCGCGCGCCTGCATTACTTGCGTTGTGTACCCTGTTCCGCTCGACCGAGGTTCGATTTCAAGTTGTTTTCGTGTGAATGGCCACATGCTCAGACCCTCCGATATGGGCGCAGCAGATCGCCCGCGCCGCTCTGCTGCATCGCTCGGGCCACCCAGTTCGGGTTGCGCTCGACTTCAAAATCAAGGTCATCACCTATGCTAGTTCGGACGGAAGATGCCCCCGGTTCATTGGTGCTATTTCGCGCCCCTCCCAAATACTCAGCCAACCGCCGGAAGGCCTCAGAGACAGCCGCAGGCACATCGCCCCCGCCAACCTGCGCCACGATCTTGTAGGTGCCATCAGAAGGCAGGATGATGCCCAGAGGCCCGTCTAGCAGGGTCAGAGGACGCCAGTTCTCATTTAGCCATTGTTCGGCCATGTGAGACACGACAGGCGTTAACCGCGGGTTAAACTGGTCGCCGCCGTCACCGATCAACGTCCAGATCACCTCGCGATCAGTGAAGCGCCACGCGGTGTAGGCTTCGATCCTCGCCCAGATCATATTTGCATCCAGCGCAGCCGCCCTTATGGAAAGGCCAGAGGGTGCCGCGGGGTAGTTCTCCGGCACATCCTCGAATTGCTTGATAAGGTCTACCGTCATGGTTATGCCCTCCACCGGTTAAGGGGGCGGTGCAGACCGACGTCAAAGCCACCGGTTTTGGATGCGTCAGGCTGCCAACTCCGGGCTTCAACCTGCGCCTCGTCATACGCAGGCCGCGTGACGATGCTGATTTCATACAAAAGCGCCGCTAGCACAGTGCGGATAATCGCATTATGCGCACCATTTTCTGGATCGAGACCTTCGTCCTCGATCTTTTCAGGCTGAGGGACAGCCCGCTTGGGCGGCAATCGAAATCCCGGCGAAATGCCAAGGGTCAGCCCCGCCGCGATACCCGCCAGAATATCGCGCACATAGGACACTTGCTGCATTTCCTCAGTGATCAGCGCCGTAAAGGTCAGAGCCTCATCACCATCGACAAAGTCCAGCGTACCGGCCCCGCGTGAGGCCAGAGGCTTGTCGAAAGAGTGGCCCACCAGCAGGTGAATATCCTCCTCAGGACGCTCCACCCGGTAGGCGAAAGCGCGGGGCGCAATCACCTCTTTTTTTGGCCTGCCGGTGCGACCCCCATCACTGAGTACCGCCCGCTTGCCATAGGGAAACCGGCCCTGCAGCGCCAAAGCCCCAGAGGCGCGTTTGCGTAGTTCTAGACCGCCGCCTGCAAAGCCGGTCAGCATCACTGTACCCCGGTCAGGATTTCGAGCTGCACACCGCGCGCAACTGTCACGTCCATTGTTGTCAGGGCAGTCAAGCGCAGCTGCCCAGACTTGGCGTCAGAATACGGATCGCGGATCAGATCGACCGCCCCCCACATACCGCAGAACACCGGGGCCACGCCGTTTGTGATGGTAGTTAGCAGCGCCTTGGATTCGACCGGGGGGCCACCCGCCGGGGCGTTGATGCCGTTAGTGGTCAGCACCACCTTGCCCGTCTTGGCAACAAGACGGTCCCATTCCGAGATCGCCAGCCCGGTGATAAGTTCATCCATGCTGTCGAACACCTCAGGGCGCAGCAGCAAATTGATCGCGCTCAGGCTATTGGCCGCGTTCGCCGTCATGAACCGAACCACCGCCGCGCGGAACGCCGCATAAGACGCCGCCGCATCAATCGGGGTTTCAGTGATCCCGTAGGTGCTGGCACCGGGGAAAATGCCTAGAGGTTCACCGCCAGAACCCGAACCAAGGAAGATTGCCCGATCGGTCTCCTGCTGGATCGCCGCCGACATATCGCGCCGCACGGCTTGCTCAAGACCGGCCCCGGCTTGCTTCAAAGCCTTCCGGGTGATCTTCATTTGAACGCCGAGCGTGTTGTCAGGTTTCATGGGGCGGTCAGTCGTGGTGTAGGCTTGCGGCCCCGGCACGTCGCCTGTTTCCGAACCTGCCCAGCCCGGTTGCGCGCCACCCGTGGCTACGGGATATTCAATCTCGCCCACGCCCACGTTGATCATCCGCGCGCCCATCTGGGTTGCAGAGGAACCGGCGAACAAACGCTCGATCGTCGGCATAGTGCGGATCGGATCAGGAACACCGCCCGCCAGCGTTTCGCCCGCACGGGTTTCCAGCGCCTCAAGGGGAACCGGGATGCCTCTGAAGCCGCCCACGCTGCGCAGTTCCTCGACCATCTCAGCCGTGGCGCCGTCCAGCTGGCGCCCCTCATCCAGAGCAAGCGCCACTTGGCGAACTTCGAACCGGGATGCCAGTTCACCCCATTCACGCTCAGAACGTGTTTCAAGTTCGGCCCCGGCCTCGCGGCGCTCATCATCCTCAGAGATCAGGGCCGCGCGATACTTGCGCTCAGTGTCCTGATACTCGCGGTCCAGATCGTCGATCTTGGAACGGGTTTCGTCTGTCAGGGTTTCAGACCCGGCCAGTTCGGCAAGGTTCTGGCGGATTTCAGAACGGCGAAGTTCCAGCTTTTTAGAGGTCAGCATTTGTTCTTCCTTTCATGCTCGACAGAAGGTCGCGCCACTCTTGGCGCTTTGGGTTCAAGGCTTTGTGCCCAACCTCAATTCGGGTTTTCCTCGAGTGGCAGCGCCAGCAGAGAATTTTTAAATTTGACAGGGTGTAGGCGAGGTCAGGCCGATCACGCACCGGCTCAACGTGGTCACACTCCAACCGGCGCCGCTCGCCACACTGGACACACTGCCAGCCGTCACGGTCGAGCGCCTGCATCCGCAGAGCCTTCCAACGCGGGCCGCGTGTGACCGCCTTAGAATGCCGCTTGTATTCTTTCCTCAGCCCCATCCCATTCTCCCTTGTGAAATGGCCGGGGCGCGTTTCATGCGCTGCCCCTGAGCAACCGCCACAACCGTTGCAGCCGCCGCGTCGATCCGGCCCGTTGACCGGCCTTTTGCCAGCTTGTGGTTGCCCGCTGGGTCAATAAGTGTGATCGCGTCGGCAAAGGCAGAGCGCAGCAGCAAGGACGGCAGAACCCGAACCTCACCCTCGAACACAGCGCGGCGCAGCCTTTCGCAGTCCTCAGAGCCGTCCTGCCACCCAAAGCCGCGCCAGATGAACGGGACACGATCAAGGCCCGCGTCACGCAAGGCTTCAAGAAATTCAGCATGGCGGAACCTGTCACCGACGATTGCCGCCGGGGTCTGCCCGTTGAGGCGCTCCACGACATCAGCAAGGAACCGGCCCACCGGAACCACTGTCTCGCCCATCGTGACCAGTTCGCCCCGTTCGGCCATCTCCGAATATCGGTTAGAAACCCCATCCGCCGCGCCCCGATCCGCAAGGTTAGGCTTTGCCGGGAATGCCGCGACAGCTTCAACACGACCAGTCTCTGGCCAGTAGAGCGCCACCGCAGACATGGAACGGCTACCGCCCAGATCGACGCCCAGCACAACCGGGCCCTCACGCGGGGGAAGATCATCCGGGGCCACCTCACACCCCAACCATTCGTCGACCGTCAGCAGCACCGAACGATCATCCGACGCCACCCGCTCATTCCGGTTGAGGTTTCGGAAGCTAGACAAGGCCGAACCGCCCCGTGCAATCGCTCGCCGCGCCTGAGCCGTTAACCACTCAGCAGATGGGCCGATACCCTCAGATGCGCCGGGATTGGCAACCAGCAGGCTTGCCAGATCGTCAGGCGGCAAGCCGGGGTCTGGGCGATGCTCCTGCACATAAGTGCCGGGGGGCGGTTCATCTAACCACCGGCTAAATGTATTTGCGTCGTCAGGGGCGCTTGTCGAGATGATCAGCGCGCGGCCATCTCTTTTCCCAAGACCGGATAGGATAGCGTTTTCTAACGCGTCACCCTTTTCCCGCTCCCAAGCTGCCCGCTCATCCAAGATTGCCAGCGTAGGCGCGCCGCCCAGAATGCTTTTGCCATCCGCCGCGATTACCCGCGCCAGCCCACCGCCGTTCTCTGCCGTCTCGACTTCCAGCTTGGACCCGCGCCGGATCGTGAATTGCTCTTTTTCGTCCTCTGGCAAGCCCTCGATAAACCCCAGAAGGAACCCAAAAGCGGTCTTTGCTTGGTCCCGGTTGCGCGCTGCAAAGATGATTTCGCGCTTAGGCTGGGGGGCAATCTCCCCCATCAGATGCCCCAGAGCGATACCCGCGCTCAGAGCCGTCTTGGCATTGCCCCGGCCAATCGAAAGGCAACCGGCCTCAATGCCCTTGGCGAATGCGCCCCGCACAAAGTCTTTCTGATATGTCGCCAGCTTCACCCGTCTCCCGGCCAACCGTCCCTCAGGAACGATCAACTTGGGAAGGAATTGCAGCGCCGCAGATGCTTCTTTCGATGCTCTAACCACGATTTTTCCCCCGATTTTTTGGGAGAGAGAAAGAAACACCCAGACCCACGGCCCCGTCCCCTCTCAGAAATGGGGGCATTGGGACCAAGCGATTGATCATATTGCCACCCCTGCGGCCTTGCATTCATCGATGCTGACCAATCCAGCACTTACCAACTCGCGGGCTTTGGTCGCCGTCACCGTGTTGGCGACCCAAGACTTACGTTCGATGATCTGGGTGGCGATCTTTTGAGCGATTGTTTCGGCATCGACAGCTGTGCTCACGGTCGGCACTTCGTGGTTTTGCCAACGCTGTTCGTTCAACCAGTTTTCCGAGAATGCGATGTACTGTTTGCGATTGCCGTCATTCTCGACGGCATAGGCCTTAGCCCCAGCGATGATCACATTAGGGGCGGTACCGTCTGCGATAGCTTGGGCAAACGCCTTAGCTGTTCGTTCTCGATCCTTGTGGCGAGGGAACGCTTTCCAAAAATCATCGAATGCCGGATGTGTGTGTAGGGCGGCGTCAGCCGAACACACAGGTTCTTTTTCAGGTTCAATGGTAAGGTTCGTGTCTCGTTTCGAGACTACCCCCGTCGCACAGTTGAGACTCTTCCGCCTCGTTTTTGAGACTCTTCCCCCCGTCTCATTTCGAGACGAAACCCCATTTTGAGAATCCGACTTCGCCTTGTTACGCGCGCTCGGGCCAAGTGAAACATCAAGATGCAACTCATAGTGATTTGCACCCCGACCGCCGTCGCCATCGCCACGCGCATGGCGAGTCACCAAGCCCTTTTCTTCGAGCGTGGACATATGTCGGAAAAGCGTGGCGCGGCCCATTTCGCATTCGTCCGCCAAGCGCTGCGCGCTGGGATTACACTGGCCTGTCTCTTTGTTGTGGAAGTCCGCGAGTTGTATCAGGACGATCTTCGCAGCGGGTTTCAAGCCTTTCACATTAGCGGCCCAGATCAACGCTATCCCGCTCATGTGCTGCACTCAGCAAAGATAGAGTGTAGCGGTTTCGCGGTTTCACGGTTCGTACGAACTATGTCCTGCGAAATAAAATTGCTAACTGATTGATTGCGCGAAGTCTTCGTTAAATTTAGGTTCTGGCGCCTATGGCGTGGGGGTTCGAGTCCCTTCACCCGCACCACTTATCCCCTTATGATTGCAAATGCTGCACGGCGTTCGCTGGGTGAATCGCCGCTGAGGCTTAGCCCAGCACACTCAGCCAGAGCCAAACCGTCAGGATCGAACTGCCCGTCGCGATCAGGACCGAACTGGCTGCCACACGCCGCGCGCGGCCGTACATATTGGCAAAAATATAGGCGTTGAACCCCGGTGCCATCGCCGCCGTCAGCACGCCGGACCGAAATCCCGCCTGCGGCAGATCAAGCGCGGTGCCAAAGGTCCAGACCAGTGCAGGGTGCACCAATAGCGCAATCGCACAGACCATAAGGATCGCTTTCATATCGCCTTCGGGCTTGTACTGAAGCAAGATCCCACCAAGGGCGAAGAGGGCCGCTGGCAGGGCGGCGCGTACAATCAGCGACAGGGCGTCATCCACCACGCCGGGAATCGGCAGACCGCTGAGGTTAACGGCGAAGCCCCCCAGAATCGCTATGACCAAAGCATTGCGGAACATCGCGCGGCTGACATTGCGTAAAAGCGACAGACCCGACTGCCCCCGGTTGCGCACGAACTCCATCACCGTGATCCCCAAGCCATAGCAGAAAGGGGCATGGAACGACAGAATCGCATAGTTCCCGGCCAGCGAGTCGGCACCGTAGGCGCGTTCGGTGATTGGCAGGCCCAACAGAATCGAATTTGAGAAAAGACAGCAGAACCCAATCGCGACGCTGTCCTCCCAGTCGCGTCGAAACAGCACCCGCGCGCCTAGAATGCCAAGCGCAAAGCAAAGCGCCGCACCGCCGTAGAAACTGCCCAGAAGGCGCGGGTCATAGCTGCTGGACAGGTCAATGCGGGCAATGGCTTGGAACAGCAGGCAGGGGATGGCGAAATTCTGGGTGAACTTCATCACCCCGTCGATGCCAGAGACGGGGAAAAGTCCGCGCCAGACGGCGACATACCCAAAACCAATAACAAGAAAGACCGGCAGGATGACGTCTAAAAGAGTTTGCACGAATATGGCCTTTAAAAAGCGCGGAATGCCTCGTCAGAGGGGGAAATGCAGGGTCAGCCCATCATAGGCCGGTTGAATGTGCGCGGCTGTCTCAGCGGCGAGGGTCTGGTAATCAAGATCATTATGCAGATTGGTAAGCACAGCCGTTTTTGGCTGCACCCGGTCGATCCACTCCAACGTCTGCGCCAAATGGCTATGGGTCGGGTGTGGGTCACGGCGCAGCGCATCGACGATCCAGCAGCTCAGGTTATCCATCATCGGCCAGCACGCATCCGGTATGGCCGAGACATCGGGCAAATAGACGATGTCATCAAAGCGAAAACCAAGCGCGTCGATATTGCCGTGGGTCACGGTGAAGGGTGTGAATTCCAGCGTGCCGCCGGGGCCGTCGATGCTGACCTCTCCGGTGATGTCATGCATATCGAGGATCGGCGGATAGCTGGACCATTCGGGCTGCACAAAGGCATAGCCAAACCGTTCAATCAGCGCGTCGCGCGTCGGCGCATCTGCCCAGACCGGCAGCCGCGCGCGCATGTTCATCACGACCATGCGCAGGTCATCCAGCCCGTGCACGTGGTCCGCATGGGCATGGGTATAGATCACCGCATCGAGCCTTCCGACGCCCGCGTCGAGAAGTTGGCTGCGCATGTCGGGGGAGGTGTCGATCAATACGGTGGTGGTGCCTGCCTCCGTCACCCGCTCCACAAGGATCGAGCAGCGGCGGCGGGCGTTCTTGGGTTCATTCGGGTCGCAAGCGCCCCAGTGGCCCCCGATCCGCGGCACGCCCCCGGACGATCCGCTGCCCAATATGGTGACGCGCAATTCGGCCATCAGCGCGCGGGCTCCCAAGCGGCGGCTTTCGCAAAGAGCCGCTCGAAATTCTCCTGCGTGCGGGCCGCGAAGTCTGCGTAGTCGAGGCCAAAGGTCTCAGCCCCGCGGCGGGCGGTATGGGCGGTGAAGGCAGGCTCATTCGGCTTACCACGATGCGGGGGCGGCGCGAGGTAGGGCGCGTCGGTTTCCACCAAGATACGGTCGAGCGGGGCGGCGGCGAAAATGTCGCGCAGATCCTGCGACTTGGGGAAGGCGGTGATGCCGGACATCGACAGGTAAAACCCCAGTTCCAGCGCAGCACGCGCCAGTTCAGCGGAGGAGGAGAAGCAATGCATGACACAGGAATAGGCACCTTGCGCGTGTTCCTCGCGCAGGATGCGGGCCATATCGTCATCCGCGTCACGCGCATGGATGATCAGCGGCAGGCCACTTTCCCGCGCCGCCGCGATATGGATGCGCAGGGAGGTTTTTTGCACCTCCGCGCTCTCGGCGGTGTAGTGGTAATCAAGGCCAGTCTCACCGATGCCGACCATCTTTGGGTGCTGGGTCAGGGAGAGTAGTTCGTCGACGGAAGTCAGGGGCTCTTCGGCGGCGGACATCGGGTGGGTGCCCGCGGCGTAGAACACCGGATCATGCGCCTCGGCAATGGCGCGCACGGCGGGCTCATTCTTTAGCCGGGTGCAGATGGTCACCATGCGCGTGACGCCTGCGTCAGCGGCGCGGGCGATGACGGCGGGCAGGTCTTCTTGCAAGCTCTCGAAGTCGAGGTGGCAATGGCTGTCGGTGATGTGGGGCGTCTCGGTCATGCTGTCCTTTCGGCTATCGCGGCGCCGTCTGGCCTATCTGCCGCAGGGTATCTAGGACCAGCGCGGCAGGGTCAAGGTTCACCGCCAGCCCGTGACGGGCGCGGTCAAATATCTGCTGTGCGGCATCGGCCCAAGCGCGGCCCTGTGCGGGGTTGGGAGAGAGGCGTTGCAGCACGGCGATTTCATCGGGGCAAGCGGCCTGCGCAGGCGGCGCGCCGGTGGCCCCGGTGCGTGCCAGACGGACCAGCAGCAGGTCAAGCAGGGTAAAGAGCAGGTCGAGCTTGGCCTCGGCCCCGCGCTGTGCTGCGGCTTCGGCCAGTTTGATGGCGCGGCCCCGGTCGAGTTGCGGCAGCGAGGAGATCAGCCCCACGAGATCGGCATAGGTTTTGACCCCACCCATCAGCGACAAGCGCAGCGCGCCGCCGACCGACCCACCGGAAAGCTCGGACAGTGCGGCGGGGTCGCCTTCGACCTCTACCCCGGAACCGGCCAGCGCCTCGGCCATCTGGTCCGCGTCGAGCGTGCCCAACCGCAGCGTGCGGCAGCGCGAACGGATGGTGGGCAACAAGCTAGAGGGTTGGTGGCTGAGCAGCAGCAGAATGGCCCGCTCGGGCGGCTCTTCGAGCATTTTGAGTAGTGCGTTAGCGGCGTTGGGGTTCATCTCATCCGCGTCGTCGATGATGACCACCCGGCGCCCCCCATCAGCGGCGGACATCTGAAAGAACCCGTTCAGCGCGCGAATATCGTCCACCACGATTTGCTTGCGCATCCGCTTGGTGTCGGGGTTGATCGTGCGGGTTACGGATTTCAGACCGGCTTCGGCCCCGGCGGCCACACGGCGGGCGACGGGGTGTTCTGGGTCAATGTCCAGCGTTTCAGCCGGGGGCAGATCGAACATGCCGCCATTCGGATCAGGCGTTGCCAATAGAAAACGCGCGATGCGCCACGCGAGCGTCGCCTTACCCACACCGCGTGGGCCGGTCAGCATCCAAGCGTGGTGCAGTTTGCCACTGTTAAAGGCGTCAAGAAAAGCCGCCTCGGCTGTGCCTTGGCCGATCAGTTTCGGCGTATCGCGCGGGTGGCGGGCGCCTTCTACGCGGTCTGGCTGGGGGGCGTCATCTGTCATGGCATCGGTCTAGCATGTTTCGCTGCAGAGGGAAGCGGGCAGGGCGGTTAGATCAGCCCAAACGCGCGGTCACGGTCGTGGTCACATCACGCGCCACGCTGTCAATATCGCGGCCTCCGTCGATCACTTGGAAACGGTGGCTGAATTCCTCGGCAAGGCTGAGAAAACCCGCCCGCATCTGGGCCTGTAGCTCGACGCCGAAATCCTCGAACCGTTCCTCTGCCGTCTGGCGCGACAGGGCGCGTTCCAGTCCGTTGGCCGGGTCCATGTCGATCAAAATGGTCAGGTCAGGTTCCACCCCGATCATCAGCTCGTGTAGATCATCGACCATTTGGCGCAGATCACCACGCGAAAGACCCTGATACATCCGCGTGCTGTCAGCGAAACGGTCGCAGATGACGATCTTTCCTGCTTCAAGCGCGGGGCGGATGGTCCGCTCCAGATGGTCACGTCGCGCGGCGGTGAAAAGCAAGATTTCAGTCTGCGCCGACCAGCGGTCCGGATCGCCCTGCAGAACCAGCGCGCGTATTTCCTCGGCCCCGGGGCTGCCGCCTGGCTCACGGGTCAGGACCACGTCGCGGCCCTGCGCCCTCAGATGATCCGCCAAAAGCCGTGCTTGGGTCGATTTGCCCGAGCCGTCGATGCCTTCAAAGGTGACAAACAGACCCGACGTGCGGGTCTTTTCTATAGTCGTCACGAAGCTTCCGCTTCCACTTCGGGGGCGGCCTGCGGCCCGGCGTTGAGGCGGTTCATCAGATGCATTGCGGCGGCAGTCATCTTGACCATGAAACCGCCCGGCGAGATGGAGGCGGACGCCACCAGCGGCACGCGCATGGCTGGCAATTCGCCCCGATCGATTACCAATTCGCCCAATTCGTCACCCTTGCTGATCGGCGCTTGGAACGGGCCGGTGTAGATCACCTCGGCCTCGATTTCATCGCCGCCAGTGACGGGCACCAGCATCGACAGATTGTCCTTCAGTTCAAGCCCCACAGATTGGGTGGTGCCAAGCGCCACAGGCGCTTCGGCGATCTGTGTGCCTGCTTCGCCCAGATCACGCTGGGTGAATTGGCGGAAGGCCCAATTGACAACCGATTCAGCTTCTTGTGCGCGGGCAGCTGCACTGTCGAGGCCGGAAAGCACAAAGATCACCCGGCGATCGCCCTGCTTGGCCGAGCCGACAAGCCCATATCCTGCCTCATTGGTGTGACCGGTTTTCAGGCCATCCGCGCCGATGCCAAGGCCCAGCAAAGGGTTGCGGTTGGTCTTGTTCTGCGGCGCGCGGCCATCAAAGGCAAACTCGCGTTCGGCAAAAAGCGGATAGAATTGCGGGTAATCCGAGATGATCCGGTTCGCCAGCAGACCGAGGTCACGCACCGACATCAGATGCCCGGCCTGCGGCCAGCCGTTGGAATTGGCGAAGGTGGAATTGGTCATTCCCATCTGCTGCGCACGCTGTGTCATCAGCCGGGCAAAGCCGTATTCCGTGCCATCGGGGCTGAGCGCCTCGGCGATCACGGCGCTGGCGTCGTTGCCAGACAGAACGATGACACCACGGATCAGGTCTTCGACCGACACGCGGTCGGTGGTGTCGAGGAACATTGTCGAGCCGCCATAGGACATGGCGTGTTCGGACACCGGCAATTCCTCAACCAGATCAAGCCCGCCATTCTGCTTGCCACGCTCGACGGCCTCAAAAGCCATATAAAGCGTCATCAGCTTGGACATCGATGCAGGCGGCAGCGGTTCATCCGCGTTCTTGGCCAGCAGCACGGTGCCGGTGGTTTGGTCCAGCACATAGGCGGCGGTGGCGCGGGTGTCGAAAGCGGCGGCAGGCTGGAGCGTGAGCACCAGTGCCACGGTGGCGGCAAAAAGGCGGATCATAGGAAGCATTTCCTCCGGTTTTGTCAGTTCGACACGGCGTAGGCGTCGGTAAAGCCCTCAGCTTTGACCTTCTTGAGAAGGCTGTCGAGTTCGGATTGGCTTGTGGCGGGGCCGATCACCACGCGCCAAAAGGGTTTGTTGTTAATTGAGCTTTCTTTGACGGTGGGCACCATGCCCGCGCCGCGCATCTGTTTGGCGGTGCGGGTGGCGTTGGCCTCCACACTAAAGATGCCCAGTTGCACGAAGGGTTTGGATAGCTTGGCACCCGCCGCCGGGCGTGCAGGTTTCTGGGCTGTAGGTGCGGGCGCTGCCGCGGCCGGTGTGGTGCTGGCTGTCGCGGTGGCGGACGCCTTGGCCGGTGCCGTCGCGGCAGGCTCCAACGCTGTGGCTGTCACGGGGGCCGGGGCGGCAATGGCGCTTGTCGCATCGCCGGTATTTTCCGCCTCAAAGCTTTCCTCAGGTGCCGCGCTTTCTTCGCGGCGCAACGCGGTTACGTTGAGCGGCGCCGGGGCGCCCGCCAGAATGCCAAGTGCCGCGGCAGCGTCCGAAGAGATTTGCAATTTCGGGCCGGGCAGTTCCCGCTCGCGCCGGAACAGCGCGCCGATCACGAATTTGCCATTGGCCTCATTGCGGACGATCACGCGCTCAGGTTCGGTCACGTCAGGGTGCGCCACCCAGACCCCGCCGAGCGAGGGGCGACCGTCCCAAAGGCCCTCATCTGTGGCCGAGAATACTTCGGGTGCTTCGACATCGCGCTCAACCAGCTTGGTCGAGGTGCTGCGCGGCGCGCTGGCGCCGTCCTTTGCGCCGAAGGGCAGGCTGAAATCGCCGCCCTCACAACCTGCCAGCAATCCGATTGCGAGAATGCTCACACCTAAGCCCGCTGCGCGGCGTTTCTTGGTGCGCAACGGTTGATTGTCCCTGCTCATGCCTTTGATGTCCTTGCCTGCTGTCGTCGCGCATCGCGACCCATGTCCCGCGAGAATGTCGCGCCGTTGGATCGGCACGCCCTACGCCCCTCTGAAAGGGGCTTTGGCGCACGATAACCTGACCAAGCGCCTGTGAAAAGGCCGCCGACAGAAGATCGGCGAATTTCCCCAAGGTTGTGCTGGGGGTTAGGGGGCGAAAATGTGTATTTGCCGAATCAATCAGAGCGCTCTAGGAGGAGCGTGCTGCGGAGGAGTGGCAGAGTGGTCGAATGCACCGGTCTTGAAAACCGGCGTGCGTGAGAGCGTACCGTGGGTTCGAATCCCACCTCCTCCGCCAACGTGCCGTGCGGCTGTTAACTAGTTGATATAAGTGGGTAAAACCTTTCCTTTCAGCAGGTCACCACACACGTCTCCCACACACGCGATAGTACCGGAAGTGGTGTCTCGTATTTCTTGTTCGTGTGCGCGTTGAAGCGAATCCCTTTTTGTGTCAGCGTTTGGTTAGTTCATATTGGGGGATATGCGTTGGTTAGTCGTACGCGAACCTTCTTCTCGTATCCTTTTCTGCTATTTCTTGAATGTATCTTGCTTTTGCTAGTTTTCTGGTGGGGCGGCAGCAGTATCCTAGGATTAGCTGATGAGATCACTACGCTCCAACCGGGTCAGACGGAGATTGCAGTGCCTATCGATCTGCTTGATCGGACCGACGAACTGGCATCATTACTTTCAACGTGGACACTAGCGACTTTCGTAATCGTTGGCTTCGCTTTGGGAACTGCGAGCGAAAGGGGGCTGACGCTAGGGCGGCTCGATATTTCGCTGGGGGCAGTGTTTGTAGGAAGTGCCTTCTTTTCTTTGTTCTTTGGCTACTCAATCAAAGCGGAGTTGGTTGAGCTTCTTACATACTCTTATCCATCACGGGAGGCCTTTTTGGGGGCGTTTCGACCTCTGAAATCAGTGATAGCGATGCAAGCCTTTAGCGTTTGCCTCCTTGGCTCTGCAGCTATTTATTTGGCTGCGCGAGGCGCACTTGCCAAGACTAGTTAGAGGAAGAATAAACGTGGTTGGCTGGAATTGTTTTTGGGTATCGCTCGGCTCTGTCATTCTAAGTTCTTGGCCCTTGGTATTGCAGGCTTCAAGCGTGTGTACTGCTGAGCAATTTAGCAACGCCAGCGAAGATCTACCTGACGAGATACTCATCGAGAATGGAAGTGCTGCGATCTCTGTTGCTAGGGTTCTCGGCTGCGAAATGCCCTTCTTTATTTCAGAAGAAGTTCCCGTCAAAACACTGGACGGAAAGGAAGTAGGTGTACTTATGGGCGTCGTGGGGGCGATAGGCGAGGAAACTAGCAAAAGCAGTGACTATGGCTATTGGTTGGTAAAAGAAGGCGACAGGGATTTCAGCTACGCCGTCCCTTCGATGGATGCCGCGATAGATGAAAAGATACTCGATAAGCCAGCCCTGCAATTAGAGAGTTCCGCAGCTTACTCTTCTGAGTTATCAACCATGATCGATAAAATCGGTGGCAGCTTCTTAGCTAAGAACGGATATTCCAGTGCGGCGCAGGTGGTGGCAGTGAACGCAGGTTTTTGGCCGTCCAAACGCTATGCGGTCACATTCCTTTCCGAACCGGATGGAGGAATTGTCCATCGCGGCAAAGTCCCAAAAGAACCAACCGAATGGGCTGTAGTCATCGAGAGTTCTTCTTTGTCCAATTATAGCATTATAAGTCCAACCGATGAGGTCTGTAGTTACGAAGATGCAGAGGTTCGCGTCTACGATACTTCACAGTCGGTCACTTTTTTCTGCACATTCACGAATTAGCGATGGAGCCACGGCAGGAAACCTGTGTCGTTTGGGCTTTCTGCGACCGGGGGGATTAGGAGCCACCATTGACGGAGGCGCTGATCTGGCGCTGCAATGCGCACCCTGAGAGTTCTGGGCTGCTCCGTTGACTGGCGTAGGCGCTTCTCTGCAGCTGTGAGGTCTTTAGGGCATATAGCGACACCTCTTGGGTGACCTTCAGTGCCTATGGTTTGGCGGCGAGGTGATGGCTCTTGAGAGGCTCATGAGTATGCAGCCATAGGCCGTAAGCGGTGCGCCGATCCCACCTATTTAGCGTAATTCCATGGTAGCAGATCGTTGATCTGGCTTTGTTTGTGGCCTGCGACGATGGCAGTGACCGTATCTGTCAGATAGGCATGCGGATCGACACTGTTCAATTTGCAGGTCTCGATCAAGGAAGCGATGACGCCCCAGTTTGTGGCCCCGTCGTCGTGGCCAGCGAAGAGTGCGTTTTTGCGGTTCAGAGCTATGGGACGGATCGTGCGCTCCACTGCGTTGCTGTCCATTTCGATGCGGCCGTCGGTCAAAAACAGGCACAGCCCGTCCCAGTATTTTGCGATGTATTTGAGCGCTTCACCCAAAGGGGCTTTAGCAGACAGCCGCGCGCGGTTGGTCGTGAGCCACTCCTCAAACGCGACGATCAACGGTGCCGATTGGTCTTGCCGTGCTGCCAATCGCACCTCGGGTGCCAGACCCCGGATATCCTTTTCGATCAGGTAGAGCGCAGCGATCTGTTTCAGCCCGTCTTCGGCGATGGGGGCAGTGCCAGATTGTGCAACTTCGTGCAGTTTGCGACGTGCGTGGGCCCAGCAGTAGGCCAAGACGACATTGTCATCGGCGCGTTTGAGTAAGCGGTTATACCCGGCATATCCGTCCACTTGGAGGATGCCAGAGAAGCCTTTCAAAATGTCATCTGCATATTGGCCGGAACGCCCGGGCGCATATGTAAAGGCAACGCCCGGTGGAGCCGCTCCACACCAAGCCCTGTCATCGCGGGCCAGTGCCCAGAAGTAACCAGTTTTGGTTTTACGTTTGCCAGGATCAAGCACTGGTGCTCTTGTTTCATCCATGAACAATTTGGTTGAGCTTTTCAGATCAGCCATTAACGCATCGAAGACAGGACGGAGTTCATAGGCTGCCTTGCCGACCCATCCTGCAAGGGTGGAGCGATCCAGATCGATGCCTTGGCGGCTGTAAATCTGTGCTTGGCGATACAACGGCAAGTGATCCGCGTATTTGCTGACAACAACATGCGCCACCGTTGCCTCTGTCGGCATACCACCAGGGATAAGCCGGGCGGGTGCGGGTGCCTGAACAACCCCATTGGTGCAGGACCGACATGCATACTTTGGGCGGCGGGTAACGATCACACGGAACTGGGCGGGGATGATGTCCAATCGTTCAGACGTATCCTCACCAATCATATGGCGTTCAGCACCGCAGCCGCAGGTCATGCTATCGGGCGTAATCACTTCTTCAATACGCAGTAAATGTTTGGGGAATGAGCCACGGTTGGTATTGCGCGGTTTTGTCGGGCGCGATGCAGGTGGATCCACCGCGTCATCTTCAGCGTGGACCGCCGCCATCGCCGTTTCGATGTCTTCCAGCGCCAGCTCAAACTGCTCGGGATCGGCCTTCTCAGAGCGTGCGCCAAACAGCGCACGCTTGAAGTCAGCAACCAGTTTCTCCAACTGATCGATACGATCCTGCTTGCGCAGATTGCGGTCCTCTGAGGCGGCAAGCAGCGCCTTCAGGGCCTCAATATCATTAGGGAGATCGGCAGGTTTTGACATGGGGAATGACTACCATTTCCTGCACCTCAATACCTCTGCAAAAGACGGCCTGATTCATTCTGCCGCAGTCGGCGGACGCGCGGACAAAGCCCTTACTTTCCGCCAGTCCAATCCTGAGAATAGCGCTTCAAACTGGGCGTGGTTCAGCGCCATCAAGCCATCTTTGATGGCAGGCCAGGTGAAGATATGCTCCTCCAGCCTCTTGTAAGCCATGACCAGCCCGGTGCCGTCCCAATACAACAGCTTCAGCCGATCTGCCCGTTTCGAGCGGAACACAAATACGGTCCCCGTAAAGGGGTCTTTGCGTAACTCGTTTTTGACAAGCGCTGCCAGACCGTCATGACCTTTGCGGAAGTCTACCGGCTTGGTCGCCACAACGATCCGCACCCGGTTTGAAGGGAACATCATGAGGGCGCATTCAAGGCGCGAGCAATCTCGGCAATGCGCGCCGCTGATGTTCTTGCATCCAATCGCACGGTGACAGCACCACATATCAGATCCAACGGCGACAGCTGCGCAGGTTCAGGTGCCACATCGACATCCTCGCGCACAATCAGCGCTGCAAAGCTCGGTTCTTCAGCCAAAGCAGGCAGAACCAGCTTGCCCTCCCGGGCCATGCGCCGCCATTCCGACAAATGATTGGCCCGCATGTCATACCGCCGCGCAACTGCGTCCACCGAGGCACCCTCCACCAGCGTCTCGGCCACAATTTGCGCCTTCACCGCATCCGGCCACCGGCGGTGACCACGCGGGCCCACAACCAAATCAATGTTACTGAGAAACTCCGTTGAGCGCTCCATGGAGAAACTCCCTGATAATCCATCCGTCAGGGCTGAATCTCAGATCAGAGGCTCACAAGGAAGGTGGGGGCGGCACATCGCTTACCATAGGCCGTGCAATCTGCATAGCCTTTCTAGGTCAGTCTCATCAATCAATGGACATGGGATCGGATTAAATGAATAAGATAAAACAAGGGCTTACCAGGGAAAAAACAACTCAGGTAAAGCTATCGGACATCAGCACTGACACAAGAACTTTCCAGTTCCGTGATGAAGACCTGAATGAAGCACATGCGGAGGAACTTAAGTCTCATATAAGGCGCGGTGAACCGCTAGACCCAATATCCGTGTGGCGTCACCCTGAGACACAGGCTCTGATCGTAGTCGACGGACATCATAGGCTTGAAGCGTATAGGCGTTTCGGTTGGCGCGGAAAGGTACCTGCGATGGTCTATACGTGTAGTCTAGAAGAGGCTCGCAAACTTGCTCTTAAGGAGAACGCCAAATCGCGACTTCCAATGACTTCGCAAGAGCGAATGAACGCTGTCTGGAACCTTAACTGCTTCCACGATGCGAATGGCCCAGTCTACTCAAAGAAAGAGATCGTGGCATTGCGGCTGGCAAGCGATGGTACGGTGGCCAAGATGCGACGCACCCGACAAGAGTTGATTGCAGCTGGTGAGTCTCTACCGAATACTTGGCTAGAGGCTATGGAGATGCTGAGCGGCCGAGGGCAGAGCGACAAGGATTGGGACGCAGATGCGTGGGTGCAAGCTCGGGCGGATGCAATTGACGCGCAGGTCGGTAAGATTATCGGGTATGAAGGTGAGCGTTGCTTAGATGCGTTGCGCGTCGTGCTAGAAAAGAGGTTGGGCCACAGGACCGAGGAGCTTGCCGACTACTGGAGGGTTGACGACCTAGCAGACGGAGAATCCCCATTCTAAGGTGCAAACATATAGTGGGTCGAAAATCTTAGAGGCTTATCTATATCGGCGGCAATCGCGGCGTTCCCCCATGGGCTTGCTTCGGGTGGGGAGGGCGCCGTGACTACCAGCGGCACAGGAGAGACCTTCGGCGGATGCGAGCGAGGCAGCAGTGGAATGTAATGAGGATCGCGTCATCGAACGCAACTCACTCCTCCAAGGTCCCCAAGGGCGCTCTATGGCAAGGTTGGACGGGGAGAGGCCCGGCGTAGCGTGGCAATGTCTCGCGCGGCTTACTTTAATCAAACACTAAAGTTCAAGCGTCGCGCATAGATGGCGATTAACATGCTCAAAGGTTAGGCACTGAGATGAACCACCCACGAACAAAGATATCACCCCCAGCATCTATTTCGCAGATGGCTTCTAGTCGTCCTCCGGGTCCAACATCCAATTGTTGTTCAAAAGCTGTCTGCTCTTTTTCGAGAGGCCGCCTACATTCCGACCATGTCTCCTGAAACCACTCAGGAACACCGCTTGCCTGAGATGCTAAATAACGCCTCGCAGGACGATGGTCAGGAATGTCTCGCATTACACCCCGAAAGCCGCTCTTGAATGAAAGAGAGAAATCGTTGGGTCCTAGCTCAGGCATACTGAAGTAACCGCCCTTGTACATTTTGTAGGTGTCGTACCCGAAATAGCCAGCGACAGCTAAAGCGGATATCAACAAGAGCTTCTTTACCATAAGGCTTCACCTCTGAAGTTCACGCATTGGTTGTTCTGGCTCATACAGCTCTGTGAACTTAGGAGCAATCCAGAGACTTCGTGGCCGCGATGTTTGCCCCCTTGGGCGTTCAAACTGTCACGCACGCCTTTTCAATTTTTTGGCGTGGTTCTCTGTAAGGGTATACCTGTGCGGACAGTTAATTTGATGCGCTTAAGGTGTCCGTTGAGGTTGACATTGATTAACGGACGCCCTTATCTACGGACACCACCCATACGAACACATAAGGTAAGCATGTCTAAGACCATTCTATACGCCCGCGTTAGCACTTCGGATCAAGATGTAAGTCACCAGCTGACACAAGCTGAGGCTGCAGGTTTCGAGATTGATGAGGTGATTGCTGATGAGGGAGTTTCTGGCGTCGCGACAAAGCTGTCCGAACGTCCACAGGGGAAGCGGCTGTTTGACCGATTGCGCCGGGGTGATGTGCTGGTTGTGCGCTGGGTAGACCGCCTAGGGAGGAACTACCAAGATGTCACAGACACCATCAGGACGTTTATGCGCCAAGGCGTAATTGTCCGAACTGTAATCAATGGTCTTACCTTCGACGGAGCAACTACAGACCCCATGCAGGAGGCTGTGAGGGACGCTCTGATAGCCTTCATGGCTGCGACGGCTCAAGCCCAAGCGGAAGCAACGAAGGAGGCTCAGCGGGCCGGAATTGAGGCTAACAGAGGCGACCCCGCAAAGTACCGAGGAAAGAAGCCGAGCTATGATCGAGGCACCCTCCAGACCGTGCTGACTATGAGCAGAGAAGGTGCAGGGACCAGTGCCGTAGCAAAAGCAGCAGGCATCAGCCGTCAGACTGTCCTTAGGATTAACTCTGACCCATCCGCCGCTGATGCTGTCTTGGTAAGGTGGGGCCTCTGAGGCCTCCCCCTTGCTCAGGTGCTGCCAAAAGAAGCAGGCTGGTCTAGTTCCTGAAGAGGATAAGACAGCACCATTATGGCGTCTCGTTTCACCTCAAAGGGTGCGCCACCTGAGTACACCCCATAGGTCAGCGTCGGAATGTCATGACCTACAATACGTGCGCTGACTGCTTCTGGTATTCCCGCCGCATCGAGTTGCGTGGTTACGGTCTTCCTAATGGAGTGGAAGACGTGTGAACTTCCAAACCCGAGGCGCGTCTTTAAGCGACCGAACCGCTTCCCGACCGCGTTCGATCTGTCTTGGTATTTGTTCTCTGTGAGACCCGACAGCACATAGCCATCCGTACTTTCCGCGCACATGCGTTCAAGCGCTGGGGCAAGCGTGGAATGGATCGGGACTTCGCGCCAGCCAGCTTCGGATTTGGCGTCGTTAATTTGGAACCGGTCTAATGAGACATCCGTGACCCTGAGGGCGCACAGCTCCTCAATTCGGCAGCCTGTCCACATACCAAACCAGATCAAGCGAGCGAGATTTTCGTCTTTCTGGGCGACGGATGCGTTAAGCAATCTGACTACGTCGCTGTCTGAGAATGGTTGGCGCCTTTCAGCGATATCTCGTTTTGACTTCTTGGCAGGGCGGGGGACAACGTCGCGGAACGGCTCTGCGTCATCAGGCACATAATCGAGGCGCTGCAAGTAACTCCAGTACCCCCGGCAAGCTGAGATGATGCGACGAATGGTCGGAAGTTTCAGGTGTTCTTGCGAACGCAGGTGATCCACCCAGCGCTGAACTGCTTTCCTTTCAACATGCAAAGTCAGGCGAAAGCGCTCACTGAAACGCTTGAGGTCTGATCGCTTCATGTCGATGGTCTTTGGCTCATTGTCGAGAGTTTGAAGCCAGTCCTCCACCATTTCTCCGGTTTCAAGCCACTGTCTAGTTGCTACCTTAAATAGCTCAACACCCGCGCCTTCGCGTTTTTCCTCAGCCTTGTCCGCTTTGTCTGACAGGATCAATTCGTATCTGTCCCGCGTGTCGGTATCGGGAGCTGCATCAAGGGCTTCCCTCCAATCAAGTGCGACCTGTGCTAAATCAACTGAAGGCTCCGGCTTGCCAGTACGAGCTGCTTCCAAACGCACTTTCCAGCTAGCAACAACAGAGAGTACCCGACGCTCTGCCACTGAGATGCTCTCGGTCTCAAGGCTTTGGACAAAGCGAGGTTTGTCTCCGAACTGTGGTCGCAGTGTTTTTGGGATGTCGAGAACTGCGTACCACCGCCGTCTTCGCTGTTGTAGGTATCTAGGCAAAAGTATCTCCACACACGTTTCCCACACACGTATGGGGCTGTAAGGTGATGAAGTTCAATGGTTTCTGTCTGTTACGTGGCGTGAGCGGAGCATCCCACCTCCTCCGCCACCATACCCTTCATCGCAGCCAGCTAGGTATAGAACCGCCGCGCCGCCCAGCGGGCCAGCGCTTCGACGATCACCCACAACATTAATGACAGCGCCGCCAGTACCATTAGTGCTGCAAACATCAGTGCCATCTGGCCGCGGCCATTTGCCATCAGCATGAGATGCCCCAGACCGCGTGATGACCCGACCCATTCACCAATCAGTACCGCCAGCGGTCCATAGACCACAGCAAGGCGCAGGCCAGAGATCAAACCGGGCACGGCGTGGGGCAGGCGTAGCAGCAGCGTTTCGCGCCAACGGCTGGCCCCGGCAAGGCGTGATAGATCGCCAAGACCGGGGGGAAGCGCCATCAGGCGGTCGAACAAAGATGAGGCGATGGGGAAATAGGTAACAAGGGCGATGGTTACGATTTTGGACGGCATGCCGTAGCCGAGCCAGAGCGTAATGACCGGCGCAAGGGCAAAGACGGGCACCGCTTGAGCCACAACCAGCATCGGGCGCAGCAGCCAGCGTGCGTGGCGGGATAGGGTCAGCAATAGCGCCGTTTCGACCCCTAGAATAACCCCCACTCCAAGGCCAAGCGCGAGGTTGCCCGCAGACCAAAGGGCGTTCTGCCACAGCAGCGTGGCATTCGCGCCAAGCGCTTGCAGCACAAGCCACGGCCCCGGCAAGATAAAACGCGGCACACCGCTGAGGGTGACAACCAACTGCCAAACTGCGACCGCAAGCGCAAAGCTTACCGCGCCGCGCCATACTCTATGTCCGGTAAGTGGCATCAGGCGGCTTTGTCGGGAAAGGTAAGGCCCATCCGGCGCAGCAAATCCGCTTGGGCTGCGAGGGTATCGGGCGCATCAATACGGCGCGGGGGCGGCGCGGAAGGTAGGGCGCAGGGTGAAATCCCGCCGCGCGCCACGATCCATGCGTGATCGGCCAACCGCAGGGCTTCGGCAGGGTCATGGGTGATCAATACAACGGTCCGTCCCGCCAGCAGCCGGGCGGCCAAATCCTGCATTTGATGGCGGGTCACCACATCGAGCGCAGAAAAGGGCTCATCCAGCAGGACAATGTCGCGCCCCTCATAGAGCGTGCGGGCTAAGGCGACGCGCTGGCGTTGACCGGCGGAGAGTTCGGCAGGTCTGCGATCAGCCTCTGACCCCAGTCCGACCTCGGTCAAAAGCGCCTCAGCGCGCTTAGGGTCGGGGCGTTCTCCGCGCAGGCGGGCGGCGATTGTGACATTCTCTAAGGCGCCAGCCCAAGGCAGCAGCTGATCGTCCTGCGCCATCATCGTCACGCGCGGCGCAAGATACGCGCCGTCCTCTGCTGTGATCTGCCCGTGCAGCCGTGCCGCACAGGGCAACCCGGCCAGCAGACGCAAAAGCGAGGTCTTCCCGACGCCCGAGGGGCCAAGAAGCACGCTCCATTCGCCGCCGGGCAAGGTGATGTCAAAGAGGTCAATCAAAGTGGCTTTGGCACCTTGTAAAACCCCCGTAAGATGGATCGCAGGAGCGGTCATGCGCCAATGGGCGAAAGCGCCATGTTCCAAAACCCCACCTCAAGCCGTGTTGCGGTATCAAACCGCGATTGTAGCGTCGTCGCGCGCGGCAAGGATTGCCAATCCGGCCCCAGACGCCGTTCTAGCGCACCATCGATCAGCGCCCCCACATCACGGCACAAGGCTTGGTATTCCTCCCCTCCATAGACGGCGCACCAATCGGCATAGGGGCCGGTGCTGCCTTTGAGGTGCAAACCGATCTCGCCGTAGCCTAAAACACAGGGCGCGAGGGCGGCCATGAGATCAAGGAAATCACCAGAATAGCCTGCCTCTAGCACATAGCGCGTATAGGCGAGGTTGCCGGGGGCTTCTGCCGTGGCCTCAAGCGTCACGCGGTCGATGCCGTGGGCTGCACAGGTTTCTACATGCAGCGGCATTTCCACATGAACCAGCGCATGCACTGTGGCGCTGGCGGTGGCCATCTCATCCAGCGTTTCCGCCTTGGCCGCAGCCAATGCCCAAGCGCGGGCGAAGTGGATCAGAAAGACGTAATCTTGCCGCAGGTAATGCAGATAGCTTGCCTGCGGCAGCGTGCCGTCGCGCAGTCCTTCGACGAAGATGTGCCGGGTGTAGCGTTGCCAATCCTGCCCCGCTGCACCACGCCATGCGGCAAAAGCCGTGCCGTAATCTGGGGCGGTCATTGCCCGGCCTTCTCGGTCACATCAACCACCAGATCGGCGGCGGGGATCGCCGTCTCAACCACACCGCTTTCCAGCATGAAGGCCTCGAAACGGTCGTACCGCCCGTGATCTACGGCAGCGGGGCGGGTGGCAAAGCGGGGCCATGTGTCTTCCCATGCGCGGGTGTTCAGCTTATTGCGAAGCGCGGCGTCGGAGGCAAAGAAGACCTCCCCGCTCGCAGTTGGATCGTTGACGATATCGGCGGCGGCGCGTTCGGTGGCACTCAAAAACCGTGCGATCATCTCGCGGTCCATATCCTCGGCATGGGCGACGTAGATCAGCTCATCATAGGCGGGCACACCTTCCGCTTCGGGGTAAAAGCAGCGCCCTTCATGGCCCTCGATCTGCATTTGGTTCAGTTCGAAATTGCGGAAGGCGCCGATTACACCATCAACTTGGCCTGACATCAGGGCGGGGGAAATCGACCAGCCGATATTGATTTGCTCAACCTCTGAGGGGTCCACACCATTCCCGGTCAGCATGGCATCAAGCAGCATCTCCTGCACACCTGCCACGGCAAAACCTACTTTGCGGCCCTTGAGATCGGCCACCTCCTGCACCGGACCATCGGCGCGCACGACAAGGCAGGTCAGCGGAGTTTCAATCAGGGTGCCAACGCGGCGCAGGTCCAGCCCTTCGCGTTGTGCCAGATGCAGCTCTGGTTGGTAGGAAACCGCCAGATCCACCCGGCCTGCCGCCACCATGCGCGGCGGCTCGTTCGGGTCCGCAGGAGAGATCAGTTCAACCTCCAGCCCCGCATCGGTGAAATAGCCGTTTTCTTGCGCCAGAATGATCGGTCCATGGTCAGGGTTGATGAACCAGTCCAGCATGACGGTCATTTTATCCTGAGCCAGCGCAGGCGCAGCAATCAGGGTCAGGGCAAGGGGGGCGAGGATATTTTTCAAGGGAAAGGCTCCAATATAGTGTTTGGTCAGAAGAGGATCAGGCGCCGGGCAGGGCCAGCAGGGCGATCTCGCCCGGCCAGCGGGCGCGGAGGGTGCTGGCCGCGTGATGCGCGCGCAGGCCCGTGCGACAGGCAAGCACGATGCGAGCGGTGCCGGGCGGCAGCGGCAGATCGGACAGCGCCTCGGGCGGGACATGGCGTGCTTGGGCCGAGAAGGGGGCGGGCGCTTCGGCACGCAGGTCGATGACCAGATCGCGGGGGGTGATCTGGCTTTCGGCTATGAAAGGTGTGGGTGTTTCAGGCTCGGGCGCGGCGTCAAATCGAAAGCCTGACATGCGCCAATTTGCGGTGTTCCAGATCATCAATTGCCCCAGCGGGGAGGGCGACAGCCTCAGCAGCACCGACAGCGCCATCTGCGCCTGCGCCGCGCCGATCATTCCCACCACGGGGCCCAAAACGCCCGCCATGGCACAGGTGGCTGCCGTCTGCGGCAAATCTGGGAAAACCGCGCGGAGGGAGGGGGCTGGCCCACAAAAGCCGCCAACATAGCCCGATAGCCCGAGTGCCGAGGCCGAGATCAGCGGTTTGCCCTGTGCCAAAGCCGCATCTGAGAGCGTCAGGCTTGCCGCGAAAGTATCCGCGCAATCGAGCAAGATATCGCATTCCGCCACCAGCGCGGGCGCATTGGCGGGGGTGAGACATTCGGCGCGGGGTATGACTGTTACTTCGGTATTCAGCGCAGCCATGGCCTCGGCCGCGGCAATAACCTTGGGGCGGCCGATATCATCCATCCGGTAGAGCGGCTGGCGGTGCAGGTTACTCTCAGCCACCACATCGCCGTCAATCAGCGTGATCTGTCCGACACCGGCCCCGACGAGATATTGCAGCACCGGCACCGCCAACGCTCCGGCGCCGACGACCAGAACCCGCGCCGCAGCTAGCCGCGCTTGGCCGTCCGTGCCGACCTCTGGGAGGATCGTTTGACGGGCATAGCGGCTCATGCCGTCACCTCAAGCCATTCGCGCATCCGCGCTTCGGGGTCTGCGTTCAGCGTGATATCCGTGACCGCCGCCACCGTATCTGCCCCGGCGGCAAAGGCCCCCGGCGCGCGGGCGACGCTCATCCCGCCGATGGCGCAAAGCGGAATATCTCCGATCCGCGCCTTCCATTCAGTCAGTCGGGCGAGGCCCTGTTCGGTCCATTTCATCTTTTTCAGGATCGTCGGATAAACGGGGCCAAGCGCGATGTAATCTGGGGCAAGGGCAAGCGCACGGTCTAGCTCGGCGTGGTCATGGGTCGACAGGCCAAGCTTTAGCCCAGCGCGGCGGATCGCTGGAATGTCGGCGGTATCAAGATCCTCTTGGCCCAGATGCAGCCAATCGGCCCCCAGTTCGATCGCCAGTTCCCAATGATCATTCACCACCAGCAGCGCGCCGTGCTGGCGGCAGAGGTCGAGCGCGGTGGTGATCTCGGCGCGCAGGACATCTTCTGGTGCATCCTTGATGCGAAGTTGCACCAGCTTCACGCCTAAGGGCACCGCCCGCGCCACCCAAGCAGCACTGTCAAAAACAGGATAAAAACGCGGCAAGTTCATAGCCAAGCCTTTCCGATCACAGGGGTTGAGGGCACGGCCATGTCGCGTTGCCCCATAGGGCCAGAGGCGGCGGCGAGTGCACCTGCGCGACAGGCCAGCGCAAAGGCTTCGGCCATGGCGGCGGGGTCTTCGGCTTCGGCCACGGCGGAGTTCAAAAGCACCGCGTCAAACCCCATCTCTAGCGCCTGTGCGGCATGGCTGGGCAGGCCGATACCTGCGTCGATGACCATTGCGATGTCAGGGAATGCTGCCCGCAGGCTGCGCAGCCCGTGCAGATTGTTCAGCCCCAGCCCCGACCCAATCGGCGCGCCCCATGGCATCAGCACCCGGCAGCCCGCATCGACCAGCCGCGCGGCCAGCACCTGATCTTCGGTGGTGTAGGGAAACACCTCGAACCCATCGGCGCAGAGGGTTTCAGCGGCTTCGACAAGGCCAAATGGATCGGGTTGCAGGGTGTCGGCGTGGCCAATGACTTCTAGCTTGATCCAATTGGTCCCGAAATACTCCCGCGCCATCTGTGCCGTGGTGATCGCTTCACGCGCCGAATGGCAGCCAGCGGTATTCGGCAGCAGATGCACGCCCAAGCCCCGGACCATGTCCCAAAACGCCTGACCTGCGCCCTGTTCGCGGCGCAGCGAAACGGTTGCGACCGGGGCGGCGCTTTGGCGAAAGGCGGCCTCCATCACCGCAGGCGAGGGGTATCGCGCGGTGCCCAGCATCAGCGGCAGGGGCAGGGTGGTGCCGTAAAAGTCGCGCATCGCTCAGCCCCCCTGCATGGCGCTGAGCACTTCAAGCCGGTCGCCATTGCTGAGTGTGGTCGCGCTCCGCGCGCCTGCGGGCACAAAGGTGCCGTTGAGCGCGGTGGCCACTTTTGCCTCGGCCCAGCCTAATTCAGCCAATGCCGCATCAAGCTGCGCGGCTGCGACCTCACGCGTGTCGCCGTTTACTTCAATTTTCACGGAATAGATCCCCCGTTGTCGCTGTTGTAAGAAAGGCCGCCGCTTGTTCGGCCAAGGTCGGAGCCATAAGAAAACCGTGCCGGAACAAACCGTTAAGGTGCAGTACTTCTCCGCGTTGGACGATGCCGGGTAGGTTGTTGGGGAAAGCGGGGCGCAGGTCGGCATCCATTTCGAGGATCTCCCCTTCGGCAAAGCGCGGGTCGAGCGCATAGGCCGCCGACAACAGTTCCAGCGCCGAGCGCGCGGTCATTTTGGCCCGACTGGCACTTTCGATCTGGGTGGCACCTAGCATGAAAACCCCGCTCCCGCGCGGCACGACATAAAGCGGATGACGCGGGTGCAGCAGACGGATCGGGCGGGTAAGCGTGACATCTGGCGCGTGCAGCAGGATCATCTCGCCGCGCACGGCCCGCAGATCGGGGAGATCGTCGCTGGCGGCCATGCCACGGCAGTCGATCACCAAGCCCCCAATGTCGGATGGGGTGAGCGTTGCGGTTTCGGCCCTCACGCCTTGGTCAGCCAGCGCCTGTGTCAGATCATGCAATGCTTGGCGTGGGTTTAGATGCGCTTCGTCTGCAAAGAACAATCCGCGGCGATGACGCCCTGCAAGGTCGGGTTCAAGCGTCGCAATGGCCTCTGCGTCGCAGGCGCTGTGGTTCTCGGTTCGGGCGGCGAACCGCTGAATTTCAGCGCGGTCGCGTTCGGGGGCAAGGACCAGAGTGCCGCGTCGGGTCACTTCGGTCACGTCAGACCACATGTCAGCGGCGCGTGTGCCGTGGGTCACGACAGCAGGTTCGCTCAGCGCCCCTTCGCAAAAGGGGGCAAGCATACCGCCCGCCCACCATGAACAGCAATGCGGGCCGGGTGCGCCTGAGCGGTCGACCAACCGTGGCCGCAGCCCCTGCGCCAGACAGGCCCGCGCAGCCCAAAGCCCCGCAACGCCGCCGCCGATGATGGTGATGTCACTCATGCGGCCAGACCGCGTGGAAATGATGCACCGGTCCATGGCCACTGCCGATGTTGAGGGTGTCGGCAGCAGCAATGGCGCGTTGCAGATAGGCATGCGCAGCCTGCACGGCCTCGGGTAGCGTTTGTCCCCGCGCCAGCCCCGCGGCGATGGCGGCGGAAAGTGTGCAGCCGGTGCCGTGGGTGTTGGCGGTGTGCTGGCGGGGCGCGGAAAGGCGCAGGGTTTCATCCGCGGTGATCAGCAGATCGACGCAGGTCTCCCCCTTCCCATGCCCGCCCTTCATCAGCACCGCGCCGGGACCGGCCGAGAGCAGGGCGCGGCCCTGTTCCAGCATGGTGGCCTCATCGGTGGCTTCCGGCCTGTCGAGCAGCCTTGCGGCTTCGGGCAGGTTCGGGGTCAGGACATGGGCCAAGGGTAGCATTCGCGCGCGCAGTGTCGCCACCGCCTCGGGGGAAAGCAGCGCATCGCCGGATTTCGCCACCATCACCGGGTCAAGCACCACAGGCGCGGCGCAGCCCGCCAGCCCCTCGGCCACGGCGGTGATCGTTTCAGGATCGCCCAACATGCCCACTTTGACCGCACCGATCGCCAGATCGTCAAAGACGGCCGCCATCTGCGACCGGATCATCGCGGGAGAGATCATTTCGACCCCGGTCACCGCGTGGGTGTTCTGGGCTGTCACGGCGGTGAGCACGCTGGCCCCGTAAACGCCAAGCGCGCTGAAGGTCTTGAGATCGGCCTGAATCCCGGCCCCGCCGCCGCTGTCGGACCCCGCAATCGTTAGTGTTTGAAACGCCATTTGGCCCCCATGTGTTAGATGGGCCAAGGGCGTGTGGATACGGGATAAACGACGGGCCGCGTGGGGCCGATGCTTGGTTCCGTTCCCTACGCCGGTACGACCCGGATCAGGTTCGATGGGTCGGTTCTCACCTCTCAGCCTTGCGGCACCCCAACGGATTGCGGGCAGGCTAGCGAGGGGCGTTGAGAGGGTCAACAGGGGTTCTGATATTTATTAGTTATTATTTATTATCAGTGTATTGTGGTTCTTATTTCATGCGTCACATGAAGATTCATTAATGGAAATCCCGCGACTTCGGGATCACCAGCGCATCGCGCGGATGGGAATGCATCGCCACCTGACCGGGCAGCGGATGGGTCGGATGATCGCCCCGCGTGGTGATGCCGGGCAGCGGCGCATCCGACAGCGA
The DNA here is from genome assembly GCF_022788715.1 of Sulfitobacter sp. DSM 110093. Taxonomy (NCBI): domain Bacteria; kingdom Pseudomonadati; phylum Pseudomonadota; class Alphaproteobacteria; order Rhodobacterales; family Roseobacteraceae; genus Sulfitobacter; species Sulfitobacter sp. DSM 110093. The sequence continues at coordinate 1,983,990 of NZ_CP085167.1, read as the reverse complement.
AGCAAGCCTGTCAGAGCGGTCCTCAAGCCGGTCGGCCACCACATGGATCACCCGCCCATCGGTCTGCACGCGCCCTTCGACCACCAGCAGCCGCGCGGCCATGATCGTGGGGCGGTAAAGCTTGAACATATTCGGCCAGATCACAAGGTTGGCGACCCCGCATTCATCCTCCAACGTGATAAAACAGACCCCCTTGGCGCTGCCCGGCTTTTGCCGCACCAGCACCAGCCCGGCGAGCTTGACCCGTCGCCCATGCCCCATGCGCGAGAGGTCTCGGGCCGAGGAGAACCCCTGCGCGGCGAGGCTGGAGCGGTAGAAGGACATTGGATGCGCCTTCAGGGACAGGCGCAGCGTTTGGTAGTCGGCCACGACCTGTTCGGCCTTCGGCATCACCGGCAAGGCGACCTCCGGCTCCGGCCCCTGAGCCGCGGCCTCGGCATGGTCAAAGATCGGCAAGGCGGGCGCGTCGCGCAGCCCTTGCGCCTGCCAGAGCGCCTGACGCCGGTCGATCCCCATGCTGCGCATCGTGTCGGCGGCGGCAAGCTGGCGGATCGCCTTGGCGTCTAACCCTGCACGAGACTTGAGGTCTTCGACATCCGCAAAAGGCGACTCACGTCGGTCCATGATCCGCGCGCCTGCCTTTTCCGGCAAGCCATCCACCATGCGCAGCCCCAAGCGCAGGGCAAAGCCTTCGCCGCAAGGCTCCAGCGTGCAGTTCCAATCGGAGTAATTCACATCCACAGGCCGCACCTCGACCCGGTGCTCGCGCGCATCGCGCACGATCTGCGCGGGCGCATAAAACCCCATCGGCTGGGAGTTCAGCAGCGTGCAGGCAAAGGCCGCCGGGTAGTGGCATTTCATCCAAGACGAGACATAGACCAGCTTGGCAAAACTCGCCGCATGGCTCTCGGGAAAGCCGTATTCGCCAAAGCCCTTGATCTGGTCAAAACAGCGCTGCGCGAAGATCGGATCGTAGCCGCGTTTGGTCATACGGCCCACCATCTTGTCCTGTAGCTTCTCGATCGTCCCGCGCGAGCGGAAGGTGGCCATGGCCTTGCGCAGCTCGTTCGCCTCGGTCGGGGAAAACTGTGCCGCGTCGATGGAAATCTTCATCGCCTGTTCTTGAAAGATCGGCACGCCCAAGGTCCGGCTGAGGATGCTGAACAGCTCGTCCTGCGGAAATGCCGGGCCGGGGGCGGGGTAGACGACGCTCTCCATGCCCTGACGGCGGCGCAGATAGGGGTGCACCATGTCGCCCTGAATGGGGCCGGGGCGGACGATGGCGACTTCGATCACCAGATCATAGAAGACGCGGGGGCGCAGCTTCGGCAGCATCGCCATCTGCGCGCGGCTTTCCACCTGAAAGACCCCCAGACTGTCGCCGCGGCAAAGCATGTCGTAGGTGGGTCGCCCGGTGGCGTCGTCCTCGTGATCCTCCACCGGGACGGTGGCCAGTTCCAGCGGGCGGTCGTAATGCGCCTCGATCAGATCGAAGCATTTGGCGATACAGGTGAGCATGCCAAGGGCGAGGATATCGACCTTGAAGATCTGCAGCGCGTCGATGTCGTCCTTGTCCCATTCGATGAAACTGCGCTCGGGCATGGCGCCGTTGCCGATGGGCACGATCTCGGTCAGGGGGCGCTCGGTCAGGATGAAACCGCCGACGTGTTGGCTCAGGTGGCGCGGCATGCCGATCATTTGGGAGGCCAGTTTCAGGACCATGCGCAGATACGGATCGCTCAAATCCAACCCCGCCTCGCGGGCGCGGGCGTCGTCCATCTGGCCCTCGAAACTGCCCCAGATCGTGCCCGCAAGCTTCGAGGTCACGTCTTCCGACAGCCCCATCGCCTTGCCGACCTCGCGAATGGCCGAGCGCGGGCGGTAGTGGATCACCGTGGCGCAAAGCCCGGCGCGGTGGCGGCCGTATTTGCCGTACATGTATTGGATGACCTCTTCGCGCCGCTCATGCTCGAAATCCACGTCGATGTCGGGCGGCTCGTCGCGTTCCTCGGAAAGGAACCGCTCGAACAGCAGGTTATGCACCGCCGGGTCGACCGAGGTGATGCCGAGGCAGAAACAGACCGCCGAATTGGCCGCCGAGCCGCGCCCTTGGCAGAGGATCGGCGGCTCAGCTTCCTCGCGGGCGAAGCGGACGATGTCGTAGATGGTGAGGAAATAGCGGGCGATCTTTTTGGCGGAGATGAGCGCGAATTCCTTTTCGATCGTTTTGATCACCGCCTCGGGCACGCCTTGCGGGTAGCGCCGCGCCGCGCCCTCCCATGTGAGGCGGGCGAGTTCCTCCATCGGGCTGCGGCCTTCGGGGACGATCTCATGTGGGTATTCGTAGGCCAGATCGGTGAGGCGAAAGGTGATCCTGTCCGCCAGCCGGCGCGTCTCGGCGATGGCATGGGGCCAGTCGGCGAAGAGGCGCAGCATCGCCTCGGGCGATTTCAGGTGCCGTTCGGCATTGGCGGCCAAGAGATAGCCCGCCTTGGGCACGATCACGCCTTCGCGGATCGCCACCATCACATCCTGCAAGGGCCGCCGGTGGCGTGCGTGGTAAAGCACGTCGTTGGTGGCCAAAATCCTCAGCCCATGGGCGCGGGCCAGTGCGTCCAAGCGGTTGATCCGCGCTCGGTCATCGCCACGATAAAGGAAGCTTGCGCCCACATGCCGCATCCCCGGCAGTGCTTTCACCAGACGCGGCAGGCCAGCGGCAAAGACGTCAAGGTTCTCGGGCGGCATGACGATCAGATGCAGCCCTTCGGCGTGTTGGCTCAGCATCTCCAGCGTCAGATGGGTCTCACCCTTTTGCTGCCATTCGCCGTCCACCGATTGCATCTTGCCCGCCGAGAGCAAGGTCGAGAGCCGCGCATAGGCGGCACGGTCTTGCGGGTAGGCCAGCAGTTCGGTCCCACAAAGCAGCACCAGACGCGCGCCGATCAGGGGGCGGATGTGGGCCTTTTCGGCCTCCACATGCAGCCGCACCACGCCCGCCAGCGTGTTGTGATCGGCAATGCCGAGGCTGTCGTAGCCAAGCTGATAGGCCCGCTCCACCAAATCTACCGCGTCCGAGGCGGCGCGCAGGAAGGAGAAGCAGCTCGCCAGCCCGAATTCCACATATTCTGCGCGGGCGGGGGCGGCAAAATCGTCCTCCCCCAAGGTGCGGCGCTTATGTCCTTCCTGCTCGGGCATCAGGCAAAGAGCCCATGCAAAAACCAGCGCGGCTCGGCCCCGCGACCGTCATAGATCACCCCCTCGCGGTAGAGCCAGAAGCGCTGTCCGCCTTCGACCTCAACTTTGTAGTAATCGCGCAGCCGGGTGCCGGGGCGGTCGCGCCACCATTCGGGCGCGATGCGCTCGGGGCCGGTGTGGCGTGTGGTTTTATAGGTGACGCGCCGCCAGTTGAACTGCGAGGGCGGGCCTTCGGGCACGGCATAGATCACGCGCACCTCCTCGGGCGGGGTGAGCAGGCGCAGGGGGCGGTCGCGCAGCAAGGCGGGTGCGGCGGCAGGCGTGCCGTGCAGGGCGTCGACACGTTGCTCCACCCGTTCGGGCTTGTGGGTCTCGCGCCACTGCGGCCAGTTGACCTTGTCCGCCCCCAGTTTGGCGGCGAGCCGATCCAGCAGCCCGGCCACATCCGCCGATGGATCGCGTTTGCCGTCGAGGTGGTCTTGCATCAGGGGCAGCGGTTCGCTGGTCAGCGCCTCCAGCGTCAGCAGGTCAAAGCCGAAGCCGCTGTCGATGTTTTCCAGTTTGCCGTCGAAAAGCCTGCGCAGATGCGACGGGTCGCGACTGGCCCGCGCCGTGGCGACCCCAAGCGCACGCCAATCGCCGTCGATGCGGTAGATGGTCAGCCTCAACCGCCGCGCGCCAAGCTCGGCCCGGGCCAGAAGGGTGCAGAGGTCATCCACCAGCGCGGGCAGATGTGGGGCGGGGTCGATCACCGGCTCAGGCAGCCGGCTGCGGGTTATGAAATGGCGGTGGTCCGGCGGGGCGTTCAATGGGTCGGGGGCCTTGCCGAGGGCCTTGTCGAGGAGGATCAGCGGGTTGCGATCGGGCTTGAGGCTGGCAAAGCGCCGCATCAGCGCGGCGCGGGGCAGATCGGAGAGTGCGCCGATGGTCTTGAGGCCAAGACGGTCCAAGAGCCGTGTGGTCTGGGTATCGAGCCGCAGGGCGGCGACGGGCAGGGGGGCGAGGGCGGTGGCCACGTCCTCGGCCCCGCAGATCTGCGCGCCGGAGCCGAAGCGTGCCAGTGCCTGCGCCGCACCGGGAGTGGGGGCCATGGCGACCCGCGCGGTCAGCCCCTGCAGCGCGAAACGGCTGCGGATGTCGCGCAGCATCGCGGCCTCTCCGCCGAACAGATGGGTGCAGCCGGTCACGTCCAGCAGCAGGCCATGGTCCTGATCCCGCGCCGTCCAAGGGCACCAGCGCCGCGCCCAATGCACCAGTCGTTGGATCAGCGCCTCATCGCCCTCCAGATCGGCGGGTTCCACATGCAGATCGGGGTGAATGGCTTGTACATCGACCACCCGCGCGCCCGCCTCGATCCCGCGCATCGTGGCGGCAGCGCTCAGCCCATGGACGACCGGCCCATGGGTTCCGTCGCGCGACAGGACGACGGGCACCTCATCCCCCGGAACGCTGCGGTATTGGGCGATCACCCGGCGCCACCGCTCCATCGTCAGCATAGGGAACCAGACGGAGACGATCCGCGGCGCGGGGGCTTTGGCCTTTGTCGGGGTCATGGGCAGCCACCCAACGCCCTGGCGCATGGCCGCGCGCGCGAAACAGTTCCAAATCCCAGCGGGCCGCGCCGGGGGCCTGCGCATCGTAGGGATGGGCCTGTGAGGGCAGCGAGGAAATGCGCCAACGCATGCGCGCCGCACTCAGGCCGCCGGGATCGCCGCTGCGAATGAGATAGAGCGGCACGTTTGAGGCCTCGGCCCGAAGCGAGAGCCGTTTGGTGGCGGTGAAATCCAGCACCTCCGGCCCGCCGTGCACCTCGCCGATCACGGCAGAAAGCCCCGCACAGGCGGCGCCTTCCTCCATTGTCCAAAGCACGTCGCGCGGGTGGCTGACGGTGACCAGCAGCACCGGTTGTTCCAGCCCGAAACCGCGCAAGCTGGGCGTATAGGGCGCCCCATTCTCGCGCCGCGACAGAAAGTCCTGCACCCAAAGCACCGGCCCCTTGCCGCGCGGCAAGAGCGACAGCACGAAGGCGCTGGCCGGGGCCGTGGCGAAGGCCCCCGGAAAGACATCCGTCAGCGGCGCATGTGCGGCCAGAACCCCCGGTTCGGGGGGTGTCGACGGACGGCGCCGCGGCAGGGTAAGGACCTGCCCATATGTAGAATCGGTTGTCATGCACGACTCCATATGTTCACATTTTGTTCTAGTTATAAATCATCAATTGCGGTGCTGTCAAAGATCCTGTGGCCCTTGCCGGGCGCGGTCAAAACCGCATCTAATGGGCCAAGACGACGGCAAGGGGGCCAACGATGTGCAATCTCTATTCCCTGACCAAGGGGCAGGCCGCAATCCGCGGCTGGTTCGACGGCATCGACGACCAAACAGGCAACCTGCCGCCGATGCCCGGTATCTACCCCGACTATGCCGCCCCGGTGGTGCGCCACGGCGATGGCGGTCCGGTGCTGGAGATGATGCGGTGGGGGATGCCCTCTCCGGCCTTTGCGCTCAAGGGCAAGAAGACCGACCGCGGCGTGACCAACATCCGCAACATCGCCTCGCCGCATTGGCGACGCTGGCTGGGGGCCGAGCATCGCTGCGTGGTGCCCTTCACCGCCTTTTCCGAACCGCTGAACCGCCCCAGAGAGCGCTCGCGCCCGGTCTGGTTCGCGCTTGGCGAGGACCGTCCGCTGGCCTTTTTCGCGGGCGTCTGGACCGAATGGACCTCTGTGCGCAAACTGAAGGACGGCGAGACCACTGATAACCTCTATGGCTTTCTGACCACCGAAGCCAATGCCGAGGTCAGGGCCGTGCACCCCAAGGCGATGCCGGTGATCCTGACCAATCCCGACGACGTGCAGCGCTGGCTTACGGTTGAAACGGCCGAGCTGCCCAGCCTGCAACGCCCCTTGCCGGACGGGACGCTACAGGTCATTGACCCCGAGGATTAAGCCGCCTCTGCCATCATCCGTGCCGCCATCGCCAGATCAGAGCGGAACTGCGCCGTGGCCTCTTCGCGCAGCGCCGGGTCCGGCACGCGCAAGAGGTAGGAGGGGTGCAGGGTGATCAGCACCGGGATGCCTTCTGGCCCCGTCTCGATCGTGCCACGGCGTTTCAGGATCCCCGTGCCCTTGCCGGTCAGGCTCTGCGCCGCCGTGGCGCCCATGGCGAGGATCAGCTTAGGCTGCACCTGCGCCACCTCGGCGTTCATCCACCAGCGGCACTGGTCGATTTCTGGCGTCTCAGGGCGCTGGTGAATGCGGCGTTTGCCGCGGGCGGTGAATTTGAAGTGTTTGACGGCATTGGTGACGAAAGCCGCTTCGCGGTCAAGCCCGGCCTCTGCCGCCACGCGGTCGAACATCTGTCCGGCTGGCCCGACGAAGGGACGGCCCGCGAGATCCTCTTGATCACCGGGTTGTTCACCGACCACCATCAGATCGGCGCGGTTTGGCCCTTCGCCCGGCACGGCTTGGGTGGCGTGACAATGCAGGGGGCAGCGGGTGCAGGCGCGGATCGCGGTGGGCAGGTCCTCCATCGGGCCGTCCCATGCGGATGAGAAGGCCGAGAGCTGCGCCTGCACGCGGTCCATGCGGACGGGCGGCAGGGTTGGTGCTGCCTCGGCCATGGCACGGGCGCGGGCCGGGGCCTCGGCGATCATCTGCGGGATAAAGGCGGCTTCGGGCATGTTCTTCCAGTATTTTTTCGGCATCTCGGATTGCATCGCCTTCACCATCAGGCGGGCGGGGTTAAAGATGTTCTGGAAGTAGGTGATCCAAAGCTGCTCGCCCGCGTCCTCGGGCAGGTCGGGTTTTTCGTGCCCTTCTTGAAAGCTCAGCTTGCCGCCCTCGAAGATGGCCGAGACATCGGGCGTCAGAATGCGCCAGTCCATGTCGGAAAACCGCCGCACGAAGAAATCCGCCGTTGGCTCCACAGTGTGATGCGTGGGCTCGAACCATGCCGCAAAACTGCGGCGCGGGGCAGCCGGATCACCGATTTCACGGAAGCGGACGAAGGCCTTCATCTTGTGCTGGCAGCGGCGGACGTTCTTCTCCATCCCCCGCAGCACGGCGAGGTCGGCATCGCCTCGGTCCGACATCAGATGCGGTGCGTCTTTCACCCGCCAAAGAAAGGCATAAAGCCGCGCGAAACGTTCCGGATCGCTGTGCCAAACGGCGGTTTCGGCCATGGAGACGAAACTGCGCGGGACCGAGACCTGCCCGCCCATGGGCGTCAGCCTCTCGCCGCCAAAAAGATCGGGCGCGGCGGCATGATCGCCCCAGAGAATATCCTCGGGCGGGATACCTGCGGCCAGAAAACCGCGCGCCGCTTCGCGCCATGCTTTCGCCGTGCCGATGGGGGGGAGCGAGACGCGCTGCATCAGAACAGGGTCAACTGTTCGGGCGGCGGCGCGAAACGTGCGCGCAGGTCGGCGCTGTCGGTCAACCCACCGGGCGTCCAGCCGCCTGCGGTGACAAAGGCGCGGGCCTTTTTCATCGAGGCACCCATGCGGGTCAGGTCTTCGTAGCGCAAGCTACGATGCCGTCGCGCGGCGAGGATACGGGTCACGGTCTTCACCCCGAACCCCGGCACCCGCAGCAGCATCTCGCGGCTGGCGCGGTTGACGTCGAGCGGGAAATGCTCGCGGTGCACCAGCGCCCATGCGAGTTTGGGATCGACCTCAAGGTCGAGATTGCCGTCGCGGGTGACTGAAGTGATCTCGTCCAGTTGGAAATCATAGAAGCGCAGCAGCCAGTCGGCCTGATAAAGCCGATGCTCGCGTTGCAGGGGCGGGCGGATCAGCGGCAGTTTGGCGGAACTGTCAGGGATCGGCGAGAAGGCGGAGTAATAGACGCGCTTCAGCTTGTAGCTGGAGTAAAGCCGCGTCGATTGCCCCAGCACGGTGGCGTCGTTCGACCCGTCCGCGCCGATAATCATCTGCGTCGATTGGCCTGCGGGCGCGAAGCGCGGCGGGCGCTTGCCAGAGAAAGATTTCTCTTTGCTGGCGTCCTTGACCATCCGCACATTGGCCATGGCCCGGCGGATTTGCTCGGGCTTTTTCTCGGGCGCATATTGCTGCACCGCCGTGTCGGTGGGCAGTTCCACATTGATCGACAAACGGTCGGCCAAACGGCCGGCTTCCTCGATCAACTCGGGGGAGGCGTCGGGGATCGTCTTGAGGTGGATATAGCCGCGAAAGTTCTCTTCGTGCCGCAGCTTGCGGGCGATCTGGACCATGTCAGACATGGTCGCATCGGGCGAGCGGATCACGCCCGAGGACAAAAACAGCCCTTCGATATAGTTGCGGCGGTAGAATTCGATGGTGAGCTTCACCACCTCATCTACGCTGAACCGCGCCCGATCCACGTTGGAGGACACGCGGTTGATGCAATAGCTGCAATCGTAGATGCAGAAATTGGTCATCAGGATCTTGAGCAGGCTGATGCACCGCCCGTCGGGGGCGTATGCGTGGCAGATGCCGCTGCCTTCGTTGGAGCCCAGCCCCTTGCCATCGCGCGAGTCGCGTTTGGTCGAGCCGGAGGAGGCGCAGGAGGCGTCGTATTTCGCCGCGTCGCTGAGAATCGCCAGTTTTTGATCGAGTGTCTGTTTTGCCATGCGTTCTATATATGTTCTCATGGGCGGGGTGTCATTAAACTATCTTAATGCCGCGACAATCTGCGCAGGGCACCGCCTGTGCGAAGGCGCGGGCAGGGGGTGAGAGTTTAAATTGACGTAGCGAAATCTTGCCGCTACCAATTACATGCAGATACATATTATGCATATGCATGCGAAGGCGTCGGGGCAGAGATCGCGAGCTTTTGATAACAACTGGGAGACGACCATGAAAACAACGACCACGCTCAGCGCGGCGCTCTTTGCCGTGAGCACCCTTGCCACCACCAGCACCGCCCAGGCAGAGGAAATCACCCTACGCGCCGTGTCGGCCTTTACCCTTGGCACCGCCTTTAGCCGCGAATTCGAATCCTTTGTTGAGTGGGTCAATGAGAATGGCAAAGGTGTTGTGCAAATCAATCTTGTCGGTGGCCCCGAAGCCGTGCCGCCCTTCGAATTGGGCAACGCCGTGCAATCCGGTGTGGTCGATATCGCTAACAACACCACCGCCTATTACCCGAACCTGCTGCCCACGGGCGATGCGCTGCATCTGGCGGAAAACACCATTCAAGAGCAACGCGAGAATGGCTGCTATGAACTGGTTGATGGCATCCACCAAGAGCAGATGAACGTGAAATACCTCGCCCACGGCGGCGACGGGATCGGCTATCACCTTTATCTGACCAAGCCGGTCGAAGGGCCGGACCTGAGCGGTCTGACCATCCGCACCACGCCGGTCTATCAAGCGATGTTCACGCAACTGGGCGCCAATTTGGTGCGCACTGCGCCGGCCGAAGTCTATAGCGCGCTGGAACGCGGCGCGATCGACGGCTACGGCTGGCCGAGCCAAGGTGTGTTGGACCTGGGTTGGGACGAGCAGACGAAATACCGTGTCGATCCGAGCTTTTACAATGTCGACGTGAACACTCTGGTGAACCTCGACACATGGAACTCTCTGACGGACGAACAGCGCGCCAAGCTCGAAGAAGGTGCCGCTTGGATGGAAGATCTCAACAACGACAACGCCGACCGCAACGCGACGGAATACGCGGCGCAGGCAGAGGCGGGGATCGAGACGATCACCTTCAGCGAGGCCGATGCCGAAGCGTGGACCAATGCCGCGCGCGATGCCGGTTGGGCGGCGGTCGCAGAGGTGGATGCCGATCTTGCGCAGCAGATGCGCGCCTGCATGACTAAGTGATCGCCCGATGATCTCAACACTGTTTGACCGGACACTCCGGGGGCTGGCCGTGTTTGCGGCCGGTATCCTCGGGGTGATCGCGGTGTTTATCGCGATTAACGTGGTGCTGCGCAATCTCGGCTTGCCTGTGGTCTATGGCGCCTTGGATGCAATCCAATATGCGTTGATGATTGCCACCTTCCTTGGAGCGCCTTGGGTGCTGTCGATCGGCGGGCATGTGAAGGTTGATCTGATCACCAGCAACCTGTCGCAGGGCACGGCCCATGCTTTGACCCGCCTGACCAGCGCCATTGGCGCGGTGACGGCGGGGGTGCTGGGCTGGTACGGGCTGCAGGCGGTGCTGGCCTCTGCCGCGCGCGGGTCGATGATCCGCACGTCTTTTGTGATCCCAGAGTGGTGGATGCTGGCCTTTGTGCCGCTGTCGCTGGCGCTGTGTACGATCATTTTTATTCGTCGTCTGCTCTATCCGGAAACGGCCGAGCGTAGCTTGAGTGGTCTTTGACATGGATTGGGGACTGACTTTAACCTTGATGCTGGGCGGATTGGCGGTTTTGCTGCTGATCGGCTTGCCGGTCGCATTTGCTTTCATCGCCGTGACCACCGTAGGCGCCTATTTCGTATTGGGCGGAGAGCGCGGCATCTTGCAACTGGCGCGCAACTCGGCGCAGTCGGTGGCGAATTTTCAGCTCGCGCCGATTCCGCTGTTTATCCTGATGGGAGAGATACTGTTTCAAACCGGGGTCGCGCACCGCGCCATTGACGCGATTGAGCGGGTGGTGACGCGGGTACCGGGCCGCATGTCGGTTGTTACGATCTTCGGTGGTACGATTTTCGCAGCCCTTTCCGGCTCGACCATCGCCAATACCGCGATGCTGGGCGGCACGCTGCTGCCGGGGATGCTGAAACGGGGCTACCATCCGTCGATGGCAATGGGGCCGATCATGGCCTCGGGCGCGATTGCGATGTTGATCCCGCCGTCGGCGCTGGCGGTTCTGGTGGGCTCGCTCGCGGGCATCTCCATCGCCGGGCTGCTGATCGCAGGGGTGCTGCCCGCGCTGCTGCTGGCGGTGCTTTTCGTGGCCTATGTGGTGGGGCGGAGCCTTTTGGACCCGAAAGTCGCGCCGCCCGATGTCTACGAGGAAATGCCGCTGCGCGAACGTTGGACGCCCTTCGTGATCTATGTGCTGCCGCTGTCGGTGCTTTTTGCTGTGGTCATCGGCTCACTGCTCGCGGGGATCGCAACGCCCACGGAAAGCGCCGCCCTTGGCAGCATCACCGCCGTGATCATCGGGGCCGCCTATCGCGCCCTGAGTTGGGAGAAGATGGGCCGCGCGCTGATGGAGACGCTGAAGCTGTCGGTGATGATCCTGTTCATCATCGCGGCCAGCCAGACCTTCGCGCAGGTGCTGTCTTTCTCGGGGGCCACCAATGGGCTGATAAACGCGATCAACGCGGTCGATCCGACGCCGCTGATGGTGCTGCTGGGGATGATCGCGATCCTGCTGTTTCTAGGCTGCTTCATCGATCAGGTGTCGATGCTCATGGTCACCGTGCCGGTCTTCGTACCTTTGGCGAATGCGATGGAGATTAACGAACTGACCCTTGGCGTGGTCTACCTGCTGACGATGGAGATTGGCCTGCTGACCCCGCCCTTCGGGCTGCTGCTGTTTGTCATGCGCGGGGTCGCACCTGCGGAGATACGCATGCCGCAAATCTATGCCTCGGTCATGCCGTTCTTGCTGATCAAGCTATTTGTCTTGGCGCTGATCGTTTGGCTGCCCCAGATCGCGACATGGCTGCCAAGCCTGATGGGCCGGTAAAGACCACAAGGGCGGCGCGGGTCAGCGCCGCCCTACAAGTTATTGCCATAATTCGACATTTGCCTGCACCATGCCCTCCGCAGGGGCTTGCGCCCGCTTGCATTACCTTGCGTAATACGATTGTAATCCCGCGCGGGGGCAGTCTGCTTTCCCACACCTAACACGCGAGGAGCACCGTGATGGCAAACCCCCTTTATGACACCCTGTTTGGCCGTCACGCTGGCAAGACGACAGCCTTTCTCCATCTCGAAGGGGGGGTGACGCTGACCCATGCGGGATTTCTGGGCCGTGCCGCGCGTTTCGCCCATGGGCTGACCGGGCTGGGGCTGAAACCCGGTGACCGACTGGCGGTGCAGATCGACAAATCCGCCGATGCGCTTGCGCTCTATGCCGCTTGCGTGCAGTCGGGGGTCATCTTTTTGCCGCTCAACACTGCCTATACCGCAGACGAAGTGCGCTATTTCGTGACCGACAGCGGGGCGGCGGCATTTGTCTGCCAGCCCGCACGCCGCAATGAGATGGCCCCGGTGGCCAAGGCCGCAGGCTGTCAGCTTGAGACCTTGGGCACGGAGAACGATGGCAGCTTTGCGGATCGCGCGACTTCGGCTTCCGACAAGTTCGAGACCGTCGCGCGGGCGGCGGATGACCTTGCGGCCTTCCTCTATACCTCCGGCACCACGGGGCGCTCTAAGGGCGCGATGCTGACGCAGGCGAACCTTTTGTCGAACGCGCAGACGCTGGTTGATCTGTGGCGTTTCACCAGCGCGGACGTGCTGCTGCATGCGCTGCCGATCTTTCATACCCATGGGCTGTTCGTGGCGACGAATGTGACGCTGGTGGCAGGGGGCGCGATGATCTTCATGCCCAAGCTCGACATCGACCGGCTGATCGACGAGATGCCCCACGCCACCGTGATGATGGGCGTGCCGACCTTTTATACCCGGCTTTTGGATGACGCGCGCTTTACCAATGAGACGGCAGCGAACATGCGGCTGTTCATTTCGGGGTCGGCACCGCTTTTGGCGGAAACCCATGTGGATTTTGAGGAACGCAGCGGCCACCGTATCCTTGAACGCTACGGCATGACCGAAACGAATATGAACACCTCTAACCCCTATGAAGGGGAGCGCCGCGCGGGCACTGTTGGCCTGCCGCTGCCGGATGTGGAGTTAAAGATAACCGACCCCAAGACCGGCGAAATCCTCCCGGACGGAGAGATCGGCAGCATCGAAGTGCGCGGCCCGAATGTGTTCAAGGGTTATTGGCAGATGCCCGAAAAGACCGCGCAAGAATTGCGCGAAGACGGGTTCTTTATCACTGGCGATCTGGGGCGGCGCGATGCGGATGGGTACGTCACCATCGTGGGGCGCGACAAGGACCTGATCATTTCGGGCGGCTACAACATTTACCCAAAGGAAGTCGAACTGCTGCTCGATGACCAACCCGGCGTGCTGGAAAGCGCGGTGATCGGCGTGCCGCATCCCGATTTTGGGGAGACTGTGGTGGCGGTATTGGTGGCGCGCCGGGGCGCGGAACTGGACCTTGAGCAGATCGCCGGGGATATGTCCGCATCGCTGGCCAAATTCAAACAGCCGCGTAAGCTGATTGTGCTGCCGGAACTGCCACGCAATACGATGGGCAAGGTGCAAAAGAACGTGCTGCGCGAAACCTACCGGGACTTGTTTCAACCGGGATAGGGGTGCCCGAGGGCCATTCTAGCGGGCATAGGGGCGGCGGTAACGCCATCTCGCGGGGCAGGACTGCGGTGTAACCTGCGACAATCTGGCGTTTAATGGCCGGTTTCGCTTGAGGTGCCGGGAAAATTTCTACAGAACGTGGTGACCTTTCAGTCCGCCAGATCAGGAGTTCGCGTGTCCCTCTTCCTTATCGTTGCCTTGCCTTTCCTTGGTGCATTGTTACCCGGACTTATGAATTCCGCAGGGCGTCAAGCCTGCGCCGGAGTGACCTTTATGGTCACACTCGTGGCGCTGGTGGGGTTGCTGACGCATCTGCCTGCCGTGCTGGCGGGCGAATTGGTCACCGCGCGGGTTGACTGGATCCCGCAGCTTGGCCTGAACCTGACTTTGATGCTGGACAGTCTGGGCTTTTTCTTTGCCTGTCTGATCCTTGGCATCGGCCTGCTCATCATCGCCTATGCGCGGTCCTACCTGTCGCGCGATGATCATATGGGTGAGTTTTTCACCTACCTTCTGCTGTTCCAAGGCGCGATGGTCGGTATCGTTCTAAGCGATAACGTGCTGATCCTGCTGATCTTCTGGGAGCTGACCTCGCTGTCGTCCTTCCTGCTGATCGGCTATTGGAAACACCTGCCCGAAGGCCGTCAAGGCGCACGCATGGCGTTGACCGTGACGGGCATGGGCGGGCTGGCGATGATTGGTGGCATGCTCCTGCTGGGCCAGATCGTCGGCAGCTATGACCTGAGCGTAATCCTCGACAACCGCGAGATGATCCAAGCCTCGCCGCTCTATCTGCCCGCGCTGATCCTGATCCTGCTGGGCTGTTTCACCAAATCCGCGCAGTTCCCGTTCCACTTCTGGTTGCCCCACGCCATGGCAGCACCAACGCCGGTCTCGGCCTATCTGCACTCCGCCACAATGGTGAAGGCGGGGATTTTCCTGATGGCGCGGATGTGGCCGGTGCTCTCGGGCACGCCCGAATGGTTCGTCATCGTCACCACGGCGGGTCTGATCACCATGGTGCTGGGCGCGGTGATTGCGTTGTTCAAACATGATCTCAAGGCGCTGCTGGCGTTTTCTACCGTCAGCCACCTTGGTCTGATCACCATGCTTTTGGGCACCGGGACGGCCTTTGGCGCGATGGCGGCGGTGTTTCACATTCTGAACCACGCAACCTTTAAGGCGGCGCTCTTTATGTCGGCGGGGATCGTGGATCACGCGGTGCATACCCGTGATATCCGGCGTTTGGGCGGGCTACGGCATCTGATGCCTGTGACCTTTGTCATCGCCACGCTGGCGGCGCTGTCGATGGCGGGGATTCCGCTGCTCAACGGCTTCCTGTCGAAAGAGATGATGCTGGAAGAGACCCTGCACACGACGCTCTTTGACATGCCGTGGCTGGTGCCGGGGCTTGCGACCTTTGGCGCGCTTTTCTCGGCGGCCTATAGCTTCCGCCTGATCGGCCATACCTTCCTGGGCAAAGAGCGTGACGACTATCCCGACCATCCGCATGATCCCAAGCCCGGCCTCTGGTTGCCGCCTGCGCTGTTGATCATTCCCGTGGTGGTGATCGGCCTTGCACCTTTCCTCGCCGAGCCTTTCGTGAAGCTGGTGACGGCTTCGGTCCTCGGCGGCGCGGCCGAGATTCCCTCGGCGCATTTCAAAATCTGGCACGGGCTGGGTCCGGCGCTTTATATGTCGATCATCGCCGTTGTTGGTGGCCTGATCCTGCTGGCGCTCTTCACCCCACTTCTGCGTGTTTGGGATGCCACGCCCCGGCCCGAGGCCAAGTCGATCTTTGACCGCATCATCACGGCCTTTGTCGGTCTATCTCAGGCGATCTCGCTGCGTCTGCACAACGGGGCCTTCTCGCGCTATGCCGCTATTATGGCGGTGACCGTTGTTGTGGTGGGCTATTACGCTTGGGCCACCGGCACCGTCGGGGCCGCGACCCGTGCGTTGCAGCCAACCAACGCGGTGCAGATCGCGGGCTGGCTGATGCTGGTGGCGGCGGCCTGTGGGCTTGTCTTCCTGCACCGCAACCGCCTGTTGTCGCTGATCCTGATCGGCATCGTCGGGCTGATCGTCTCGGCCGGTTTCGTCTTTTTCAGCGCGCCTGACTTGGCAATGACCCAGCTGACGGTTGAGGTGGTCACGATCATCCTGCTGCTGCTGGCGCTGAACTTCCTGCCCAACCGCACACCGATTGAAAGCAGCGTGCTGCGCCGGTCGCGCGACGTTGTGGTTTCCCTCGCGGCGGGGGCGGCGACCATGGCGCTGTCTTACCACTATCTGCTGCGCGACACTGTCGCGCCGAGCATCTCTGAATTCCACCTCGCCAACGCCTACAAGGGCGGCGGCGGCACGAATGTGGTGAACGTGATCCTCGTCGATTTCCGTGGATTTGATACCTATGGCGAGATCATTGTGCTGGGCATCGCTGCCCTGCTGATCTACGCGCTGACCGAAACGCTGCTCTCGGGCCCGGTGCGGGCGCGGCTGCTCAACCGCAAACCAGACCAGCCGCGGGCAGGGGACCGTCACCCAATGATGATGGTGGTTATGACCCGCGTGATCATGCCGGTGGTGCTGCTGGTCGGCTTCTACATCTTCCTGCGCGGCCATAACGAGCCGGGCGGCGGGTTTATCGCGGGGCTGATCGTGTCGATCGCGGTGGTGATGCAGTATATGGCCAGCGGCTTTGCCTGGGCTTCGGCGCGGTTGCGCTATCCCTATCACGGGATCATCGGCACCGGTGTGTTGATCGCGGGGCTGACGGGCATTGGCTCGTGGTTCTTTAACAAACCCTTCCTGACCTCGGATTTTACCTATGTGCGCATCCCGCCTTTCTACAAATTTGAATTGGCCACGGCGGCGCTCTTTGACCTTGGGGTGTTCCTTGCGGTCGTTGGTGCGGTGATGCTGACGCTGGAAAGCTTCTCGCGGCTTGCGCGCCGTGCCCATGTGCCTGAGGCGGATCATCCGATGGACATTGACCCATCGCGCGAAGACAACACCAAGGCGGAGGCATAAAATGGAACTTCTCGTCGCTTCTGCCATTGGCATCCTGACGGCCTCTGGCCTGTATTTGGTGCTGCGTTTGCGGACTTTCCCCGTGATCATGGGCACCTCGCTGCTGACCTATGCGGTGAACGTGTTTCTCTTTGCATCGGGCCGTCTGACCGTAGGCGCGCCGCCGATCCTGACCGATGCTGCGCGCTACACCGATCCGCTGCCGCAGGCCTTGGTGCTGACGGCCATCGTTATTTCATTCGGCATGACCGCTGTGGTCGTCATGATCGCACTTGGTGCGTATTTGGGGGGCAATGACGATCACGTTGACGATCCCAGCACCGAGGCGGAGGAGCGCACATGACCCATTGGCTAATCCTTCCTATCGTGCTGCCCGCCTTTCTGGCACCGTTCATCGTGTTGGCGGCGCGGTATCACATCACCATCCAGCGGGTACTGTCGCTGTTTGGGGCGCTGGCGCTGGTCGTCGTCGGGCTTGGCCTGTCGGTCGAGGCATCTGACGGCACGGTTATGCTTTATCAACTCAGCGATTGGGCAGCACCCTTTGGCATCGTGCTGGTGGGCGACCGCCTGTCGACGCTGATGGTCACGCTGACTGCGGTGCTGGCGCTGTTTGTCCTGCTTTATGTCATCGGGTCGAAATGGGACGAACGCGGGCGGCATTTCCATGCGCTGTTTCAGTTCCAGTTGATGGGCATCATGGGTGCCTTCCTAACGGGCGACCTTTTCAACCTCTTCGTCTTTTTCGAAGTGCTGCTGATCGCCTCCTACGGGTTGATGATCCACGCTGGCGGCACGCCGCGTCTGCGGGCGGGGGTGCAATATGTGCTCTATAACCTGCTGGGCTCGACGTTGTTCCTTTTCGCGCTTGGGGCCATCTATGCCGAGACGGGGACGCTCAACATGGCCGATCTGGCGCAGCGGGTGGCCCTGATCGACGCAGGTGCGACCGTGGGTATCCGCATCGCAGCGGTGCTGCTCTTGATGGTCTTCGCGGTCAAAGCCGCCGTGGTGCCGCTGCATTTCTGGCTGCCTTCGAGCTATGCCGAAGCGCCCGGCCCGGTGGCTGCGCTTTTCGCGATCATGACCAAGGTCGGCGCCTATGCGATCATCCGCGTCTACACGCTGATCTTCCCGCCTGACCTTGCCGCCACGGCGGATCTGCATACCACATGGTTGCTGCCCGCCGCGTTGCTGTCGCTGGCGCTTGGCATGATCGGCGTGCTGGCGGCCAAGCAGTTGGACCGTATGGTGGCCTTTTCGGTGATCGGGTCGATGGGCATGGTGATGATCTCGATCGCGCTATTCACGCCCGAAGGGATTGCCGCGGCGCTTTATTATATCGTGCATTCGACGCTGGCCGCTGGCGCGCTGTTCCTGATTGCCGATCTGGCGCGGGCGGGGCGCGATAACCTTGATCTGACCGCGCAGCCGCAGGTGGCGGGGGCCAAGCTGACCTCGGCCCTGTTCTTTGTCGCGGCCATTGCCATGGTCGGAGTGCCGCCGCTTTCGGGCTTTGTCGGTAAACTGCTGATCATGGACGCCGCCACGCAAAGCGGGCTTTGGGTCTGGATCTGGGCCGTGATCTTGGGCGCGAGCCTTCTGAGCCTTGTAGGCTTTGGCCGCGCGGGCAGCGTCGTCTTTTGGAAGTCCCGTAGCGTCGCGCCCGAAGAGGGGGCCACCCCAGCCGAGGCGCCATCGGCGCTGAGCTATGTCGCGGTGGGAGGCCTGCTGGCGCTGCTGGTCGCGCATACGCTGTTGGCGGGCCCGGCCACGCAATATGCCACGGCGATCTCAAATCAATTGTTCGGCCCAGAGCGTTACCTGACCACCGTGTTGGAGACCCCCGGCAAGCTGTCGGACGGCAAAGAGGAGGCCCATTGACATGATGCGACCTATCCGTTGGCTTTTGCCGCATCCGTTCCTGACCCTGCTGCTGATTGTCGTCTGGATTCTGCTGCAAAATGAATTCAGCGCTGGCATGGCGGTCTTTGGCCTGATCCTTGGAATTGTGATCCCGGTTCTTACCGCGCGTTGGTGGACCGACCGGCCCCACCGCATCCGCCCGATGCGCATGATCGCTTATGTAGCGCTGGTTCTGTGGGACATCATCATCGCCAATATCCAAGTGGCTTGGATCATCTTGACCAAATCCAACGCCAGCATGTCGCCCGCTTGGGTTGTTGTGCCGCTTGACCTGAAAGAGCCGGAAGCCATCAGCATCCTTGCAGGGACCATCACACTGACCCCCGGCACCGTGTCGGCGGATCTGTCAGACAACGGCCGCTACCTGCTGGTACACGCGCTTGACGCCACCGACCCCGATGCGGTGCGCGATGACATCAAAGACCGCTATGAACGCCGCTTGAAGGAGATCTTCGTATGACCCAAGCAAGTGATTTTCTGACCCTCACGCTCTACGGTGCGCTGACGCTGGTCGCCATCGCGCAGTTCATGGCGATGATCCGACTGTGGATCGGTCCCGGCACCGGGGACCGTATTCTGGCGCTGGATACGATGTTCATCAACGCCATCGGCATCATCGTTTTGCTGGGCATCCTGCAAGGCACGCAGATCTATTTTGAGGCGGCGCTGATCATCGCCATGCTCGGCTTCGTGTCGACCGTGGCCTATGCCCGTTTCGTTCTGCGCGGAGATATCATCGAATGAGCCTCGACATCATCGCCACCTATGCCGTCGCTGTGCTGCTGATTATTGGCAGTTTCTTTGTCGTCGTCGCCGGGATCGGGCTGCTCAAGCTGAACGACCCGATGACCCGGCTACACGCGCCAACCAAGGCTGCCACATTGGGCATCGGCGCCTATCTATTGGCAGCAATGGTCAGTTCCTTCCTGTCGGGATCGGGGTCGCTGCACGAGTTGCTGATCATGGCCTTTATCTTTGTCACCGCGCCCGTTTCGGCCAATTTCATGGCCAAGGCGAATATCCACCGTCGGGACTGCCTGCCCAATCCGCCTGAATTGCCGGATGGGGATACTTGGGCCACGCTCAACGTGCCAGAAGAAGACCGGGAAATCGAAGAAACTCCGCCCAACGCTTGAGCCCGAGCGGCAAGGGGCAAATTCATTTCAAAATGTTACGATGGTGGAAACCTTTTCCTGCCAGCATAGGTTAATGAGCGGCGTCGCCCAACCGAAGCTGACCGAAAGGAGCCCGCCAAATGCGTCTAACTGCGATCCTGCTAATGCTGACCCTGCCTCTTGCGGCAGCGGCCCAAGACCGTGTGGCGATGGTGATCGGTATGGCCGCCTATGAAGGCGCTGCGGTACCCGACGGACCGCGCGAGGATGCCGCCGCCCTGACTGCCGCGCTTGAGGGACAAGGATTTGATGTTACCACGCTGATTGATGCTGAAAGCGAGGCGCTTAAAAAAGCGCTTTCTGATTTCGCCTTCCAGGCGGAAACGGCGGATATCGCCGTGATCTATTATGCAGGTCGCCGGATCGCCTCGGGCGGGGAAAGTTTTCTGCTTCCAATTGGTGCGCCGATGGCTCCGGCCTCTGCGCTTCGGGGCGAGGGGGTGGCCCTGCCAGCGCTGCTGCGCGCGGTGGGTAAGGCGCGCCAGATACGGCTCGTGGTGCTCGACAACTGCCATGCAGCCCCGCTTCAGTCGACATCGTCGCTGCCCCCGCCAGAGCCGCGCCAAGGCACGTTGGTCATCACATCCGGCGAGGTTGGGTACTGCGATGACAGCGGTCAAAGCCCGAGCATTTTCGCGGCCACATTGGCCGACGCATTGTCAGAGCCAGAGGTAGAGATAGGCACCATGTTGGACCGATTCCGCGCCGATCTGCGCAGCCAAAGCGGTGGCAAGCTTTCTGTGCGACGCTTTGGACGGCTGAACCCCATCCCGACCTTTATCGGCAGGAGCGAGCGGGCAGACGGATCAAACGGGCCGCGCCCCGCATGGTCGAGCCTGAGTGATGACCAAGCCGCAGATTTGGCGAGTTTGGCACAGCGGGGGGATACCCGATCTCAGCTTGGACTGGCTGGGATCCTGAGCGATAAGGACGATCGGCGGTATGACCCGCAAACCGCTGCGGAACTCCTTCAACAGGCCGTGGCAACCGGATCGCCCGAGGCGCGGTTTCAACTGGCGCAGCTTTACGAACAGGGTCTGGGCGTTGCACAGGATCAGAGGCGTGCCCTACAGCTTTACCAAGCAGCGGCCGAACGGGGGCATGCTGCTGCTCTGAACGATTTGGGCTTCATTCATCTACAGGGCGCATTGGGGCAGCAGGCCAATTCCGAACTGGCGCTGGATTATTTCCGCCGCGCAGCCGATAGGCGGCACCCGGCGGCCATGTTCAACTTTGCCGCGATGATCGACGATGGCAAAGTGTCTGGACGTGGGGCGGCGGATGCGGCGCTTTACCTCTATCGCGCGCTGCGGGCGGGGGATGGAACGCTGCTTGGATTAATGCAGGAAGAGCCGAACCTGTTCGACAGCGATACCCGCAAAGCTTTGCAGCGCAAGCTTTCGGATTTCGGGTTCTATGAGGGTGCGATCGACGGGCTATATGGTGCCGGAACCCAGGCCGCAATCCGTGCGGCCTTTGGCTTGGCTTTAGAGGGGCCACAGAAATAAGTTCCTGAAACCATTGCAGAAACACAAGAGGATGACCCGGCAGAAGCGCTTGTGTCAGACACTGCCAAATCTGAGGGGACGCCGCCCCAAGAGCGCGCCACCTCAGGCGAAGCCCCCCCTGAAATAGATGCCGAGCCTGAGCCGGGTGCGGACCAAAATGTCACCCCGGTTCTGCGCCCCAAAATAGCCACGCGGGAGTGAGCTTTGAATCATGTAGTATTGCTTTTTGCCCTCCAGTAAGTTGGCAAAATTAATCCGGTTGCAATATCGTGGCCGATGGCTTTTGATTGGCGCATCAGTCAATAAAAACTTCTCTGGGGAGAACACCAATGAAAAAACTGCTTATGACATCCGCTCTGGCGACGGTCGCCGCGACCTCGCTGGCTGCTGCTGAATGCAACGAAGTCACCTTCTCCGACGTGGGTTGGACCGATATCACAGCGACCACCGCCGCCGCCTCTGTCGTGCTGGACGCGCTTGGCTATGATACCGAGACCAAGATCCTCGCCGTGCCGGTGACCTACACCTCCATGGCCTCGGGTGACATCGACGTGTTTCTGGGCAACTGGATGCCCACCATGGAAGGCGACATTGCGAAATACCGCGAAGAAGGCAGCGTCGACACCGTGCGCGCCAACCTTGAAGGCGCGAAATACACGCTGGCCGTGAACAAAGCCGCCGCCGACATGGGCATCAAGACATTCGCCGACATCGCCGCCAACGCGGATGCGCTGGAAGGTGAAATCTATGGCATCGAGCCCGGCAATGACGGCAACCGCCTGATCCAGTCGATGATCGACGAGAATGCATTTGAGCTGGGCGAGTTCGAAGTCGTTGAATCCTCCGAGCAGGGGATGCTGGCCCAAGTGCAGCGTGCCACCCGCAAGGAAGAGCCCGTTGTCTTTCTCGGTTGGGAACCGCACCCGATGAACGCCAACTTCGATCTGACCTATCTGGAGGGCGGCGATGACTACTTCGGCCCCGATCTGGGTGGTGCGACGGTCTATACCAACACCCGCGCCGGTTTTGTTGATGAATGCCCGAACCTTGGTAAATTCCTGAACAACCTCGAGTTTACGCTTGAGATGGAGAATGAGATCATGGGCGCGATCCTTGATGACGGCGAAAAGCCGGAAGAGGCGGCCGCCGCTTGGATCAAAGCGAACTCCGACGTGCTCAGCACTTGGCTGGACGGTGTGACCACCGTCGACGGTGGCGACGCGATGGAAGCTGTCGCTTCGCTGAAGTGATCATCGCGATATGATGGAAAAGACCCGCCCCAAAGCGATGGGGCGGGTCATTCTCATGCGCAATTCTCCAATCCTGAAGGACTGACATGGACTGGCTGACAGAAAACAAGATCCCCGTGGCCGATGTGGCCGAAGACGCGCTGGATTGGCTGCAATCAAACGGGGCGTGGTTCTTTGACGGGCTGTCGGACCTGATGGAACGGCTGATCGACGCGATCCTCTGGGTGCTGCAAACCCCGCATCCGCTGATCCTGATCGCCGTCTTCGCCGCGATCACTTGGGGCATCCAGCGCAATTGGAAGACCGTGGCCTTTGTTGTGCTGGGCTTCCTGTTTATTCTTAACCAAGACTACTGGGAAGAAACGATGGAGAGCCTGACGCTGGTTCTCTCGGCCTGTGTGGTCTGTATGGGTGTGGGTGTGCCGATTGGCATCGCCGTGGCGCATCGGCCCCGGCTTTATGCTTGGGTGGCCCCCGTGCTTGATCTCATGCAGACGTTGCCAACCTTCGTCTATCTGATCCCTGCGATTGTCTTTTTCGGCATCGGTATGGTGCCGGGTCTGATTGCCACGGTGATCTTTGTTCTGCCCGCGCCGATCCGGCTGACGCAATTGGGCATCTCTTCGACCCCCAAGGCGCTGCTTGAGGCCGCGCAGGCGTTTGGTGCCAAACCGCGCCAGACCCTTTGGAAAATTGAACTGCCCTATGCGCTGCCGCAGATCATGACGGGTCTGAACCAGACCATCATGCTGTCGCTGTCGATGGTGGTGATCGCCGCACTTGTCGGGGCAGATGGCTTGGGCGTGCCGGTGGTGCGTGCCTTGAACCAAGTGAACACAGGCTTGGGATTTGAATCCGGGTTGGTGATCGTCGTCGTGGCGATCATGCTCGACCGTATCCTGCGGGTGGGACGGAAATGAATAAAGCAGTAGAATTCGACAACGTATCCATCGTCTTTGGCGACAAGCCTGAAAAGGCTCTGCCGCTGATGGACGAAGGCCAGAGCCGCGCCGAGATTGAATCGGCGACCGGGCAGGTGCTGGGCGTGCATGATTGCTCGCTCACCGTCGAGAATGGCGAGATCCTTGTGCTGATGGGGCTTTCGGGCTCGGGCAAATCGACGCTTTTGCGTGCGGTGAATGGGCTCAACCCAATGGTGCGCGGCACGGTGCATGTGCATGATGAGAACTGGTCTTGCGACATCCACGCCAGCAATGCCGCCGAGCTGCGCCGCGTGCGCCGTGAATGCGTGTCGATGGTGTTTCAGCAGTTCGGCCTGCTGCCATGGCGCACGGTGCGCGACAATGTGGCGCTTGGGTTGGAACTGTCGAATGTCCCCAAGGCCGAGCGGCTGGAACGGGCAGAGCGGCAGTTAAAATTGGTGAGCCTCAGCGATTGGGCCGACCGCAAGGTGGGCGAGCTTTCGGGCGGGATGCAGCAGCGTGTGGGTCTTGCCCGCGCCTTTGCCACGGAAGCGCCGATCCTGCTGATGGACGAGCCATTCTCGGCGCTTGACCCGTTGATCCGTACGCGGTTGCAAGATGAGCTGTTGGATCTGCAACGTGAGCTGAACCGCACAATCATCTTCGTGAGCCACGATCTTGACGAAGCCTTCAAGCTGGGCGGGCGCATTGCCATTATGGAAGGGGGACGCATCGTGCAGATCGGCACCCCGCGCGAGATTTTCTCGAACCCTGCATCGGACTATGTGGCGGAGTTCGTGGCCAATATGAACCCGTTGGAAGTTCTGACCGCGCGCGACGTGATGGGCGCGGATGACGGTGCTGCCACCCAAGGCGAAACCACAGCCGAGACACCGGTGCGCGAATTGATGGACCGTCTGCGTGGGGCCGATGCCGCGATTGCCGTCATGGAAGACGGCGCACAGATCGGGACGGTCACCGCGCATAGTATCGTGGACCGTCTCAAAGCCTAGGCTTTGGTCTGAGTTGAACGCAAAAAGGCGCCGCTCAGATTGGCTGGGCGGCGCCTTTTTCTATTGAAAGCGGTGGTTATGTGGCCGCTGCGGTGCCCAAGGTCTTTAGGATCGGACAATCGGGTCGATCATCCCCGGCGCAGTCGCGGACCAGCGTGCTCAGCGTGTCGCGCATGTCTTGCAGGCCGCTGATCTTGGCCTCGATCTGCGCCAGATGCTCTTTGGCAATCACGCGCACGTCGGCACTTGCGCGGTTCTTATCCTCCCATAGCGCCAGCAGATTGCGGCAATCGTCAATGCTGAACCCCAAGGTTCTGGCACGGCCCAGAAAGGCCAGCTTGTGCATCTCACTTTCGCGAAAGGCGCGGTAGCCGTTGGCGTCCCGCAGCGGTTTGACCAGCCCGATATCTTCGTAATAGCGGATGGTTTTCGGCGGCAGGCCCGTATGTTGTGAGACTTCTCCGATGTTCATAATGCGCTCCTATTCTGCCGCCACGGGGGCGGCGGCCCGTGGTTCTTTTTCTGAGGTTGCGTTTTCGGCCAAGGGGGCGGCAATCCAGCGCAGGCGCAGGGCATTGCTGAGGACGAAAACGCTCGACAGGGCCATCGCTCCGGCGGCCAGAGCGGGCGACAAAAGCCAGCCGGTCAGCGGATAGAATGCACCCGCGGCGACCGGGATCAGCAGCACGTTGTAGCCAAAGGCCCAAAAGAGGTTCTGCCGGATATTCGCCATGCTGCGCTGGCTCACGTCGATGGCATTGACCACGCCGCGCAGGTCGCCCGACATCAGCACCACATCTGCGGCCTCAATCGCCACGTCGGTGCCGGTGCCGATGGCAAGCCCCACATCGGCCTGCGCCAAGGCGGGTGCGTCGTTGATGCCGTCACCGACGAAGGCGATGCGGTTGCCGCCCTCTCTCAACTTGTCGATTGCGGCCACTTTGCCGTCTGGCAGCACTTCGGCGACGACCCGATCAATGCCCAGTTGCGCTGCGATAGCATCTGCGGTGCCCCGGTTGTCACCAGTAATCATCGCTACATCAAGACCAAGGTCGTGCAGCCCCGCGATGGCTTCTGGCGTGCCGGGTTTAATCGGGTCGGCCACGGCGATCACAGCGGCGAGTTTCCCGTCCAAAGCGGCATAGAGCGGGGTTTTCCCGGCCTTTGCCATCTCTGACGCGATCCGCCCGGTGTCGCCCAAACCAATCCCGTCGCGGATCATCAGGCGGTCCGCACCCAAGGTAACCTTACGGCCCAGCACCGTCGCGCTGACGCCAAAACCGGTGTGGGATTGGAAATCGCTAACGTTGCTTGGCAAGGTGCCCGTGGCCTTTGCCCGGCGCACGATGGCTTGGGCGATGGGGTGTTCCGAGCGGGCCTCGACCGCGCCGATCAGGGGCAGCACCTCATCTTCGGTCAGGTCGTCCATCAGCACCAGATCGGTGAGTTCGGGCTTGCCCTTGGTCAGCGTGCCGGTCTTGTCCAGCGCTACGGTCTTGACGCTTTGCAGGCTTTGCAGCGCATCGCCCTGACGGAAGAGCACGCCCGATTGCGCCGCGCGTCCGGTGCCCACCATGATGGAGGTCGGTGTGGCCAGACCCATCGCACAGGGGCAGGCGATGATCAGCACCGCCACCGCCGCCACTAAGGCGTGGCTGAGCGAGGGGCCGAAGGCGAGCCAGACCCCAAAGGTCACCAGCGCGACGGCGATCACGGCGGGAACGAACCACAGGGTGATGCGATTGACCAAGTCCTGAATGGGCAATTTTGCGCCCTGCGCCTCTTTGACCATGCGGATGATCTGCGCCAGCATCGTGTCGCCGCCGACTTTGGTCGCACGAAACGTAAGGCTGCCGGTGCCATTGACCGTGCCGCCGACAACCTCTGTGCCCATGGCTTTCTCAACCGGGACAGGCTCGCCCGTGATCATGCTTTCATCGACGTAGGATTGGCCCGCAACAACAACGCCGTCGGTGGCGATCTTTTCGCCGGGACGCAGGTGGATGATGTCGCCCGCAATGATCTCATCAATGGGCAGCTCAATGACCGTGCCGTCCCGTTCGACCCTTGCGCTGCTGGCGCGCAGGCCCATCAGTTTGGCAATCGCCGCCCCGGTGCGCCCCTTGGCGCGGGCCTCAAGAGTGCGGCCCAGCAAGATCAACGTCACAATTACTGCCGCGGCTTCAAAATAGACCACGCGGCTGCCTTCCGGTAGCAGTCCCGGCGCAAAAAGGGCGGTCACCGAAAAGAGCCACGCTGCGCCTGAGCCGAGCGCCACCAGCGAATTCATATCCGGCGCGCCTTTTAGCAAGGCGGGCAGACCCTTGCTATAGAAATGTCGCCCGGGCCAAGCCAGAACGAGGGTGGTGAGGGCAAATTGAAGGAACCAACTTGTCGCCATCCCGATGCTTTCAGCGATCCAAATGTGGAACGCCGGGATCAGGTGGCCGCCCATTTCAAGCAAAAGGACGGGTAGGGTTAATAAGGCTGCCAGTACGGTCATTTGTCTGAGGTGCGTCGCCTCTGCTTCCTTTCGGGCTGCCGCATCGGGGCTGCCTGCATCTTGCGTGTCGGCGGCTGCGGGATAGCCCGCCTGCGCCGCTGCATCATGCAGGGTGGACAGCAGATTGGCGTTCGCCAAAACCTCAATTTGGGCCTCTTCGCTCGCAAGGTTGACGGAGGCCGAGATCACGCTCGGCACCGCCAAAAGCGCAGGTTCCACACGGCCCACGCAGGACGCGCAGGTCATATTGGACAGCCTCAAACGATGCGTAGCCGTGCGGGCCGGGTAACCCGCCTGTCTCAATGCAGCCGCGACTTTTGCCGCATCGAACCCCGGCGCCGTCGCGATCCGCACAGTTTCCGCCGTGAGGTTCACCCGCACATCGCGCACCCCATTAACCGTGTTCAGCGCCTTTTCCACCCGTCCAACACAGGACGCGCAACTCATGTTTTGCACGCCAAAAGTGAGTGTTTCTGCCTTGTCCATCTCTGGCCCTCTTTTCTTCATTAACCCTGATATGGGGGTTCCAGTTGCTGGAGGGTCAAGGCCTTAGCTTGAAAAAGATAGCGGGGGGCAGAGAGGATGGAGAATCATGGTGTATGATCTGCTGAAAATCACAAGAACTGCGCCAAGCCATGCAATATTTGGGAGAAAACAACCTATTCTTCTGAATGAGCGCCGCGCCCATCACGCCGCCGCTATGGCCTGAAGCATATCTTAATACCTTCCTGCGCAACTGATCCCAACTCGCTTTGTCGGTAGGTTGTTTCAAAGGTAGTGGGCACAGAAATGCATTCTAAGTTTCATCTGATTGTTCTGTTTTTGACGCGCATTCTACAGTGTGTGGCCGTCAGTCTCCGCTGGTGCGCTGTAAAGGCGCCCCTGCTGCGTTTGATCTTTGCCACGCTTTTGTCGCTCTTGCCGCTTTCGCTGGCGACACGGGCCGCGCTTGCGCAGCAATTGATCCTTAACCCTGTTGGTTTGCCCGCCGTGGTTGGCGCCGGTGTTGGGGAGCGTGCATTGTGGTCCAACGCGGGCACTGTCGGCAGTGTGGCTGTCGATATCGTGGCCGAGATGGCCTTCGCGGGCCGGGACCATGTATTCACCACCGGCAACGGCCAGATCCAGGTTACCTCAACTGGGCAAGATCCACATTTTATGGATTTTTACCTCTATGAGGCGGGCACCCATAACATCGCGACCAATTCCGGCGGCGTGCCAGTGGTGGCCGATGTTTTCTTTCAGATTAATGACATCGACGGGCCAGTGAACGAACAGGTCTATGTGAATGTCTGCGAAGGCTCGGTCGAATTCGTCAGGGTTGACCGAAGCGCAACCACCTATCGCGGCTATATCGAAGGGCCGGATGCGAACCTTGGGACGGAGGTTTTCTACCTCGCCGGAGATCGCCCTTACAGCAACCAACCGGTGTCCGGGCTTGAGATTTTCTACCCGCAGGCCTCCACTTTCAACTTTGGCCGTACCGCGAACAATGGCTTCCTCGTGCTGCTTTCCAATCCAACCTATGATGAGGCGCAGACCTATGACCTTCAATGCGGCGACTTCAAAGCGCCGCTGTTGCAGGACGATCTAAAAGAGCAGGTCTTGGGGGAGCCGGTCGTGGTGAACATCTTGTTCAACGACAGTGTCGCGACCGAAAACAACAATGCCCCTGCCAATAATTCCGGCGAGCCGAGTGAATACGCCAAGCAGGCCATTGATCTGATTCCTCCGACCGGTGCGCTGAATATCGTGACCGATTCCCAAGGGCACCGCGTTGGATTTGAGGTGCTGGGCGAAGGGACATGGAGCTATGAGGACCTAACCGGAGAGCTGACCTTTACCCCCTTCGCGGCCTTCTTTGCGGCGCCGACGCCGATAAATTACCGCTACCAATCGCCCATCGTCTTACCCAGCGAACCGCAGGCCTATTCCGCCCCTGCGGAAGTCTCGATTGATGTGGGGTCTCTCGGTCTGCTAAAGTTGGCGCAATTGGTGGATCTAAACTTGAACGGCTATGCCGATGCAGGCGAAACGATTGCTTATGTCTTTACGGCTGAGAACTTTGGCAATGTCGATCTGACCAATGTGCAACTGCAAGAGACGCAGTTCAGCGGCAAAGGGGTACAGCCCGTCATCACCTTTCAGGCCGCGACATCCTTGTCCCCCGAAGGCACGCTCTTGGTTGGGGAAAGGGCCGTCTATACCGCGACCTATACGCTGGTGCCCGAAGATCTAGACACCACGATTACAAACCAAGCAGAGGTGACAGCCCAGACGCCGGGTGGAACAAATGTGTCTGATCTGTCAGACTCGGAAAATCCCGGCGATGGGTATGGCACCCCCTCAAACGGCCCAGGTGAAGGGCGCGATGATCCGACGACGATCTACGCTGGCTCTGGTCCTGACCGGGGCGACGCACCGATCACCTATGGCGACCCCCAACATGCCGACACCGCGCAATATTGGATTGGCGCGCTCAATGGTGATGGGGACGGTTCGCCGCAGCACTCCATTGATGGGACCGGCGATGATCTAGACGGCTCAGACGACGAAAGCGAAGAGGCATTTCCTCAGCTTTACGGGGATTTGACCCGCACGGTGACCGTGGCCGTGAATGAGCCTACGCCCGGCAATGGATATCTTCAGGCATTCGTCGATTTTGGCGGGGATGGCATCTTCGTTGGCGATCAGGTTGCGACCAATATCCAAGATGGCGGCCCTCAGGACCTTGACGGAGCGGTAAATGGTCAGATTTCCTTCCCAGTAAGCGTTCCGGTGACGGCCGTGCTGACGCCGACATTCGTCCGCTTGCGGTGGTCTTCGGCGATTGGGTTGGATGCCATCATTGCTGCCCCGGATGGGGAAGTCGAAGACTATGGCATTACCATCAAGACACCGCCTGACGCCGACCGTGGCGATGCCCCGGCGAGCTATGGCGATCCGCAGCACATCATTGAAGGCCCCGGCGCGCCAGAAATATATCTGGGAACCAATCCGCCGGATATTGATCTGCTGCCGCAAAACTCGGTTGGGGCCACGGGCGATGATGTTAATGGGTCGGATGACGAAGACGGGGTGGTTCTGCCGCAGTTCTATCGTGGCGGGCTGGCGGAGATTACAGTTACTGTCAGCGATTTAAGCGCCGCAGCGAGATCGTCTTATTTACAAGCATTCATCGATTTCAACGGGGATGGCACCTTTGCCCAAGCCGGGGAACAGGTGGCCCTAAATCTGCAAGATGGCGATTTGCTTGATAAGGATGGCTCAACCAATGGGTCGATCCTTTTCGAGGTGGCGGTGCCTGCCAATGCCACGACCTTGCCAACCTATGCCCGTTTCCGCTGGTCAACAGACAGTACGGGGCTTGTTACCGCCTTTGAGGGGGAGGTGGAAGACTATCAACTTATCATTTCCAACGATCCGCCGCCTTTGACCTGCGACGCATCACTTTACGCGGTGGTCGATAGCCCTTCGGCCCTCGTGCGAATGACTTTTCGAGATAGCGGCGGCAGCTATTCAACAACCGTGGATTCCTCAGGCTCTATCGGGGCTAACCGGGATGGGGCATGGGGGTATAACGCGCTGGATGGCTATATCTATGGCGTGGATCAGGGCACCCGTAGGCTCTACCGGATCGACGGTGCGGGTAACATCACCAACTTCGGCGATATTTTTGGCGCGAGTGCTGCGCGCAATGCGGGCGATATTCTGCCCAATGGTCGAATGATCTATGAAGCGGGCGCGACCACATGGCAGATCGTGGATTTGACCAATCCTGCCGCGCCTGTTGCCGTAGGGCAGATAAGTCTCAACATCAGCGTTAACCCGGACGACATCGCCTACAATCCCGTTGACGGCATCATGTATGGGATTGATCAAATCTCAGGCTTTCTGTTCCGTGCAGCGGTCAATAGCGGCGTTCCGAGTAATGTGACACCCCAAGCGATTGGACCGGCCATCTATGCTGGCGTATTCGATGCGCTCTGGTTTGACGGCGACGGTAGGCTTTATGGCGACTCGAACACCACCAACGACCTTTTCGTCATTTCCACAACCACGGGTGCGGCCCAACTAATCTCAACCGTCGCCTTTGACGAAGGCGGGCGCAGCGATGGCATCTCTTGCCGGGGGCCAGCACCAATCCCTTTGGGCGGGATTTCGGGCAATATCTATGAGGACGCAGATGCCTCTGATGTGAGGGACAATGGCGAGACCAATCTCGGGGCGGGCGTGGGCATTTCGATCTATGACGATAACGGCACGCCGGCCAATACCGCAGATGATGTGTTTCTTGTCACGACCGACACGGCGGCCGATGGGACTTATGCGGTGGGCGATCTTCTGGTCAGCACCACCTACCGCGTGGCGCTTGATGAGGCTGACCCTGATCTGCCTTCCGGGGCGACAATCGGCACGTCTAATCCACTGATCGGGGTGGGGGTTTCAGGCAATAGCGTCACCACTGACCAAGACTTCGGATTTGACCCGGCGGGCAGTGACCTTGAACTTAGCAAGGTCGCCGCTGCAACCGGCACCACGACGCCGATCACCAACGTATCAGAAGGCGACACGATTGACTGGATCATCACAATCACCAATGTCAGCGGTGGCTCACCTTCCGGTGTGAAAGTAATTGACCAGATTCCCAGCGGATTTGCCTATGTCTCTGACGATGCGCCGTCGACTGGGGATACGTATGATCCCGACACCGGATTGTGGTTTGTGGATGAATTGCTCAGCGGAGCCAGTGAAACCCTCACCATCACGACCACCGTGCTTGGCGACGGTGATTTCACCAATCAGGCCGAAATCATCTATAGTTCTCTGCCGGACCCGGACAGTGATCCAACCACCGGGCCGTTGACCGACGACCTTTTCGACCAACTGCCTGATGATGACGAAGCATCTTATTCCGTGAACCTCGTCACCGGAGAGCGGATCATGTCGGGCCGTGTCTTTATCGACAATGGGGCAGGCGGCGGCACCGCGCATGATGCTTTGCTGAACGGCAGCGAAGGCGGGGTGTCATCGGCGGTTTTGGAAATTCTAGACAGCGGTGGCGCGGTGCTGGCGACACCCGGCGTGGCGACGGACGGTACATGGAACTATGGTCTTTCAGGCGCCTACAGTGGGGAAATCACGATCCGCGCAATTCCGGCCAATGACTACCGCGCGATATCTGAGGCAACGACCGATCTGCCCGATCTTGTGAATACCAACCCGCATGATGGTGAATTCACTTTTACACCCGAAGCCTTTGGCAATCGCATGGGGTTGGACATTGGACTTCTGAAATTGCCCAGCTTGACGAATGACCGGACAACGACCGTCGCACAGGGCCAAGTGGCAACCTTACCGCATATCTATACCGCCACGTCTGAAGGGCAGGTGACATTCTCCTATGCAGGTGCCACTTCGACACCGACCGGTGCCTTTAGCGCGGCGCTCTATCAAGACGTCGGTTGTGACGACAGTCTGGATGGGCCAATCACCGGCCCCATCGCAGTCACCACCGGGCAAACCATATGCATCGTATCGCGTGTTTCTGCAGGCTCGGGCGCTGGGCAGGGCAGCACCTATGTCTATCAGGTTCTGGCGGCGACGGCGTTCGCCCGCACCACGGTGACAAGTTCCGCCAGCAATACCGATGAAATCTCTGTCGGGGGGCAGTCCACACAGATCGACCTGCGCAAAACGGTCGAGAATGAGACCCAAGGGACGGTCGAAGGCACCACCAACCTTGGCGGTGTCAATGATATCCTGCTCTACCGGATTTATCTGCGCAACAATGCGACCACGCGGGCGTCGAACGTAAAGATCTATGACATGACCCCGCCCTATACGAGCCTGTCTGAACCCATTGTCGACCCGCAGCAGGTTTCGCCCAACCTGAATTGCAATCTGGTGCGTCCTGCGAGCAATGTAGCAAGCTATGCGGGCGCGATTGAATGGAATTGCACAGGTGAGATGTTACCCGGTGAAACCGGCGCGGTGCAGTTCCGGGTTGGGATACAGTAGATCGGCTGGACGTTAGCCGGGGCGCTTTATGCCCCGGCGCATCTGCGCTTAGCCCACATCGCGGGCCAAGCGCAGACCCATCATTTGCCAGCGCTGATGGGGGTAGAAAAACGTCCGGTAGCTGGGGCGCAGTTGATCCTTTGGCGTGGCACAAGACCCGCCGCGCAGCACCCGCTGATTGACCATGAACTTACCGTTGTATTCGCCCAATGCCCCCTCAGGCGGCCTGAAACCGGGGTAGGGGGCAAAGTCAGAGGCGGTCCATTCCCAGACGTCGCCCCAAATGCCTTTGCCCGGCAGGGGCCGCAGTGCGCCAAGGTCATTTGCATCGCCCATCAAATTGCCGCTGATCGGCACATCGCGAAACGCGATCTCATGCTCTGCCTCGGTGGGTAACCGGCCCCCGGCCCACCGCGCAAAGGCCTCTGCCTCATAATAGCTGACGTGAACCACCGGCGCATCAAGGGCGACAGGCTGCGCCCCCCGCAGGCTAAAGGTCCACCATGCGCCGTCCTGTCGCCACCAATAGAGCGGATGCTCCCAGCTTTCGCGCTGCGCCACCGCGTGGCCTTCCATCAGCCACAGCCGCGCATCAGCATAACCGCCATCCTCCATGAAGGCGATCCATTCACGGTTGGTCACTGGGCGGTCAGCGATTTCAAACGGGTCGAGCCACACCTTGTGCCGCGGCCCTTCGCAATCATAGGCAAAGCCGCGCCCGTCATGGCCAACCTCAATCAGTCCGCCCGCGTGTCGGGTAAATTTCAACGGGGTTTCATCTGTCACCGCCAGCGGCTCGGGGTCTTTATAGGTGGGCAAAAGGGGGTTGAAGCTTAGCCCATGCAGCAGGTCGGTGATCAAAAGCTCCTGATGCTGCATTTCGTGGTGGCAGCCCAGTTCCACCAGTTGCGCGATCTCATCCGTGTCGGCGCGGTTGGCATTCATCAGATCGTTCAAGCTGTTTTCCACATGGTCGCGATAAGCCCGCATGGCATCTCCGTCGGGGCGCGACACCAGCCCCCGTTTGTCGCGGGCATGGCGGGGCCCGGCTTGCACATAGTAGGAATTGAACAGCACGGCGAAACGGTCATCGGGCGACATGTACTCAGGCAGCCGAGGTTTGAGGATGAATTCCTCAAAGAACCACGTCGTATGGGCCAGATGCCATTTGACCGGCGAGGCGTCCTCCATGCTTTGCAGCATCATATCTTCGGGACAAAGCGGTGCCGCCAAGGCCTGCGTCCGGCTGCGGGTGGCGGTAAAGAGGTTCAAAGCCTCATCGGGGGACATCGGCAGGGGGGTGGCGTTCATCTTAGGCGCTCCTTTGGTGGTCCGCGGACAGGTTCCACTATGGGCAAACTTAAGGCCGACGCGTAGATTTCAAGCGATCACACTGGCTCACCATTTGGTATAACGCCGTTTCGGCCCCGGGCTGAGCGCAGCATGGCTTGCCTTTCCCGCGCTGACCCTGCACTCGGTTCTTGCGTAAACGCGCAGAGGTGCCGCGCCTGATCACGTCCCGTTCAAAAGCCCCCAAGGATCGCCCCATGACCAAGTTCTGCCTGACCGTTACCTGCCCCTCAAAGCGGGGGATCGTCGCCGCGATTGCCAATTATATCGCCGAAACCGGCTGCAACATCACCGACAGCGCGCAGTTCGACGATGCGGATAACGGCCAGTTTTTCATGCGCATTAGTGCCGAGGCCGAAACCGGTGCCACGCTTGAGGCATTGCGCGAAGGATTCGCTGCGGTCGCCCAACCCTTTGGCATGAATTATGAATTCCATGACCAAGATACCACGATGAAGGTCGTCATCATGGTATCGCGCTTTGGTCACTGTTTGAACGATCTGCTTTACCGGGTCCGCATCGGCGCCTTGCCGATCGAAATCGTCGCGGTGATTTCAAACCACATGGATTACCAAAAGGTGGTGGTGAACCACGATATTCCATTCCACTGCATCAAAGTGACCAAGGACAACAAGCCGCAGGCCGAGGCGCGGATCATGGAGATTGTGGAAGAAACCGGCGCGGAGTTGATCGTGCTGGCCCGCTACATGCAGATCCTGTCGGATGCAATGTGTCAGAAAATGTCGGGCCGGATCATCAATATCCACCATTCCTTCCTCCCGTCATTCAAGGGGGCGAACCCCTACAAACAGGCCTATGAGCGCGGCGTGAAGCTGATCGGCGCGACCTCGCATTACGTGACTGCTGATCTGGACGAGGGCCCGATCATTGAGCAAGACATCGTTCGGATCACCCAATCGCAAAGCGCGTCTGATTATGTATCGCTGGGCCGTGATGTCGAAGCGGGCGTCTTGGCGCGGGCGATTCATGCCCACGCCCACCACCGTGTATTCATGAATGGCAATAAAACCGTGGTCTTCCCCGCTTCGCCGGGCAGCTACAGCTCCAAACGTATGGGGTAAGGGCAGGCGGCCCCGCGTTTGGTCGCGGGGCATGCTGCTTTGGCAGCCCAGTTTAATAGGGACAAGGCAGCTGACCGCGCGATTGGGCGGCGACGCATGCGAAATTATCTGCTGCAAGCAATAGATAATTATCGTTAATCTATTTGAAGAAGTGGTGCCCCCACACGGACTCGAACCGCGGACCTACTGATTACAAATCAGTTGCTCTACCAGCTGAGCTATAGGGGCACTGAGGGCTCATTTAGAGAAATGGCGCGGGGGGTGCAAGAGGGGAATTGCCGGATTCTTTCGGATTTTACACGGGGCACGCGACGGGCTATTCAACGCCAAGGTTTTAGCGGTTGAGCGGAGTATTATGCAGCTCGTTTTACACACAGGTGTCCATTTTACAGAGGACGAGCGGCTGCTGAAATGCCTGCTGCGCAACCAAGATGACTTTGCCAAGGCGGGGATCAGGGTGCCGGGCCCCAGCACCTATCGCAACCTGTTTCGCGACACGCTCAATGCGATGCACAAGACAGAGCCTTCGGATGTGGCGCGCGATGTGTTGCTGGATGCGATTCTGGATGATGGCAAGGCCGATCGGGTAATTTTGTCGGACGCCAATTTCTTCCGCTCGCCTGCGACGGCGTTGAAAGAAGGGGTGCTTTACCCCGCCGCCGCTGTGCGGATGCGGCGCATGACCCGGCTCTTCCCAGATGATGAGATCAGCATCTTTATGGCGATCCGAAACCCCGCGTCGCTGGTGCCGATGCTTTATGAAAAAGCGGCGGATAAGACATCGGCAGCATTCTGGGGTGAGCGGGGGCCAACAGACCTGCGGTGGTCGGAAACGATCCAACAGTTGCGCGAAATGGCGCCAGAGATTCCGATCACCGTTTGGTGCAACGAGGATACGCCGCTGATCTGGGCGCAGATCATCCGCGAGATGGCTGAATTGGCACCAGAAACCAAAATCAAAGGCGGCTTTGATCTGCTGCAATCCATCATGTCCGAAGAGGGGATGCGGCGTTTCCGCGGCTATGTTGATACCCATCCCGAAATGTCCGAGGCGCAGAAGCGGCGGGTTATTATCGCTTTCCTCGACAAATACGCGCTAGAGGAAGAAATCGAAGAGGAGCTCGACATGCCCGGTTGGACCGAGGAATTGGTCGAGCAGATGACGGCGCTTTATGACGCGGATGTCGAGATTATCCGCGCCATGCCGGGGGTTACCCTGATCGCGCCCTAAGGTTCAGCCCGCGCCTGCCAATTCGGTGATCACCTCATAGGCCATGGCCACATCCTCGGCCGTGGCGGTGAAGGCGCCTGCCTGAAAGCGGATCACTAATGCCCCGTCGATACGGGTCTGGGTCAGGTAAATGCGGCCATCATCGTTGATGCGATTGAGCAGGTCTTGGTTATGCGCATCAAGGTCTGCGGTCGCAAGATGGCGGAAGGTGAAGAGCGACAGCATTGGCTGGGTCACGATCTCAAACCCGTCTGTCTGTTCCAGCCGTTTCGCCAGATCTTGCGCCCATGTCACATGGTTGCGGATCATTTCACGCAACCCTTCCAACCCATGGGCGCGGATTAGGAACCACAGTTTTAGCGCCCGGAAGCGACGGCCCAGTGGGACCGACCATTCGGAATAATTCATAATCCCATCCGCGCCGTGGGTTTTGAGATACTCAGGTTGGATCGCCAGCGTGCGCACCAGATCTTTGGGGTCACGCAGGAAGTGGGTCGTGCAATCAAACTGCGCGCCCAGCCATTTATGCGGGTTCATCACAACAGAATCGGCACGTTCCACCCCTGCCCAAAGGGCGCGAAACTCAGGGCAGATCATCGCAGACCCGGCCCAGGCGGCATCAACATGGGTGTAAAGCCCCTCGGCCTCGGCCACATCCATCACGGCGGCGATGTCATCGCTGGCACCCGCGCTGGTGCCACCGGTGCAGGCGATAATACCCGCAGGCAGATGCCCCGCAGCACGGTCAGCGGCGATGGCGTTGCACAGCGCATTCGCGTCCATCGCGCGTGTTGGGCCGTGCGTGGGGATGCGCACAAGGTTCTCTTCGCCCAGCCCCGCAATCCAAATGGCGCGGTCGACCGAGGTGTGCACCTCGGTCGAGCAATAGACCCGCAGGCGCGGCTGGCCCGACAGACCCGCCTTGTTGCCCTGCCAATCCAGCGCCCGTTCGCGCATCGTCAGCACCGCACAAAGCGTGGCGGAACTGGCACTGTCTTGGATCACGCCGGTGAACCCATCGGGCAGACCGATCGCTTGGCGCATCCAATCGCAAACGCGGGTCTCTAATTCCGTCGCCGCCGGAGAGGTCTGCCACAGCATACACTGCGCCGCGATGGCAGAGACGAAATACTCCGCCAGCACCGAGACAGGCGCGGCATTGGCAGGGAAATACGCAAAGAACCGAGGGTGTTGCCAATGGGTCATGCCGGGCATGATGGTCTGTTCAAAATCGTCAAAGATCGCCTGCATCGCCTCGGCCCCCTCGGGCGGGGCGTCGGGCAGGGCAGTGAGCACGGCACCGGGGGCGACCTGTGCGCGGACGGGTTCTTTGCGCAGGCCCGCGTGGTAATCAGCGGCCCAATCGGCCGCACGGCGGCCCCACTGGCGGAAATCCTCCCAGTTCATCCGCGGCTCCTTTGGCATATAATCTTGGTTGTCATACGTGTTCTCCGCCCCATGTTGTTGTATTGTCTCACTGTTGTTCCGCTCTGTTTGGCCCCTTCAAGAATGGGGCCGCAGCGGTTATGGTGATCGTCACGCCCTTTTGGGCGCTCTTTGACTTGGTAAGTAGCGATCAGGAAACCGTCAAGAATGGCCACAATGCCCCCCCTGCGCCGCACGGCCCGCTCCCTGCCGATTGCGCTGCTGCGCGCGCGCGAAAGGGTGATGGGCCCGATCCGGGAAATTCTGAACGAAAGCGGCATCTCGGAACAGAAGTTCCGCGTGCTGCGTGTCGTTGAGGAATCCGGCCCAATGGAGCAGACAGCGCTGGCGCAAGAAGCCTGCCTACTGCTGCCCAGTCTCACTCGAATGCTGCGCGCGATGGAGCAAGAGGGGCTGCTGAGCCGTGCTAGTGATCCAGATGACGGGCGCAAATCCATCGTTACGATCACCGATCAGGGCCAACAGATTTTGCAAGACCACGCGGGCGATGCCGCGGCGCTATTTTCCGATTTCGAGGCCCGTTTCGGCAAGCAGCGGATGGAAGACCTGCTGGATATGCTCGAAGACCTCGTTAATCTGGATATGCAGAAAAAGACCGACGGGCAAAAGAAAGACTGACGGGCAGGGCGCTTAGCCCCCGGTTGCCGCCCGCCGTACCGCACAGATCCCGGCCAATGCCATCCGTTTACCATCCGCTTCTGTCGCGGGTGCACCCTGTTGTGCCAAAGCCCGTAGATACAACCGCGCCTCGGTGCCTGCGCCGATCACGGCCAAAGTTTGCCCCAACCAATAGGGCCGTGCCGCTGCTAGTTCCGCGCCAATCAATGTGCCTGCCAAACGGGCCTGTGCCGTGGGGGGCGGGATCTCTCCCAGCGTGAGGTCAGCGCGGATGGACGAAAGCCGCGCCGCCAACCGTTCAGGGCGCGACAACCCGTCGCTCAATGCTTCGTCAAAGGCCGTATCGTCCAGCGCCGTGTCATCGGCGGGGGCTACCTCGCCCAGGAGGCCGGTCAACTCACCGGTGAGGAAGGTCTGAAAACTGACGACCTCGCCCGCGCTAACCTGCGCCCAAACCGATGTCATGCCCGGCAGACAGATGACCCCGTCCCAATCTTTGTTGAGGCTAAGAAACCCCGCGATTCGCGTTTCGGCCCCTTGCAGCAAACCGCTGGGCGCGCGTTGGCGCAGGGGCGGGATGACCTGAAACGCGAAGTTTTCGGTCGTGTAGGGCGTGGCGGTCGGGGCGGTTGCATCGCAGGGCACCAGGCGCGGCGCAGCACTGGACCATCCTCCGGCAGGCAATCCGGCGATGAAGACGGGCAGGTTGGGAAGCTGCCATGATGCGATGAGGGATTTGAGCGCGGCATCGAACGCCTCTTTGCTGTCCGTCCCGCGGGGCGCGCCGATGTTTGCCGTAGCACTCTCTAGCACCGAACTGCCCTGCATCGCCCAAACCGTAAGACTGCAGTCTTGCCAATTTACCGCCAACCATTCTGCCGCTGCTGCGTCTGTCATCGCGCTGCCCCTCTGAGTGAATTGCCCATACCGCATAGGGCCTGCCGGAGACGGGTGCAATGTGCAGGCCGGACGGCGAAACACTATCCAGCTATTTTACTTTAAGCCTAAAATATTTATCCTTGAACGAAAAGGCGACTCGGCCTAGGCTCCCTCCAAACCGAACCAAAGGGGAATTTCGATGCGTGCAATCTGTCTTGGCGGTGGTCCTGCGGGGCTGTACTTTGCGATTTCGCTAAAGCTGCGCCAGCCCGACGCGGATGTGACAGTGATGGAGCGTAACCGCGCGGATGATACGTTCGGCTGGGGCGTCGTGCTGTCAGATGAAACGCTTGATAATCTTGAGGTCAACGATCCCGTTTCGGCACGCGAAATCCGCAGCCATTTCGCCTATTGGGACGACATCGCCCTGCATCACAAAGGACATGTGATCCACAGCACCGGCCACGGGTTCTGCGGCATTGGCCGCAAGCGTCTGCTGCTTATCCTGCAAGAGCGGGCGCGGGAATTGGGTGTTAACCTTCAATTTGAAAGCGAAGTCAAAGCGGCATCGGAATATATGGACGACTATGATCTGGTGGTCGCCAGCGATGGTCTGAACTCCAAAACGCGGATGGAGTTCGAAGAGACGTTTCAGCCCGACATCGACGTGCGGCGCTGCCCCTTTGTTTGGCTTGGCACGCACCAAAAATTCGACAACGCCTTCACTTTTATCTTTGAGAAGACCGACAAAGGCTGGATCTGGGTCCATGCCTATCAATTCGACAAAGACACCGCGACTTTCATCGTGGAATGCAGCCAAGAGACCTTTGACGCCTACGGTTTCGGCGAAAAGACCCAAGAAGAGACCATCGCGATCTGTGAGGAAATCTTCAAGGATCACCTCGACGGGCACAAGCTGATGACCAACGCCAGCCACATCCGCGGCTCGGCTTGGATCAAGTTCCCCCGCGTGCTTTGCGAAAAGTGGAGCCATGAGAATGTCGTGCTTCTGGGCGATGCTTCGGCCACGGCGCATTTCTCGATCGGGTCGGGCACCAAGCTGGCGCTGGAATCGGCCATCTCGCTGGCGAAACATGTGAGCGATGACAAAAACCTGACCACGGCATTCGAAAAGTATGAAGAGGCCCGCCGCCTTGAAGTGCTGCGTCTGCAATCGGCTGCGCGCAACTCGGTCGAATGGTTTGAGGATGTTGAGCGCTACCTCGACCTTGACCCGGTGCAGTTGAACTATTCCATGCTGACCCGCAGCCAGCGGATCAGCCACGAAAACCTGCGCGAGCGTGACCCCAAGTGGCTTGAGGGCGCCGAGAAATGGTTCCTTGAACAGGCGGGTGCCGACAGAAACGCCCCCGTCCGCGCACCGATGTTCGCGCCGTTCCAACTGCGTGCCATGAAGCTGGAAAACCGCATCGTCGTCTCGCCCATGGCTCAGTACAAAGCCATCGATGGCTGCCCGACCGACTGGCATCTGATCCACTACGCCGAACGCGCCAAGGGCGGTGCCGGGCTGGTCTATACCGAGATGACCTGCGTCTCGCCGCAGGGGCGCATCACGCCGGGCTGTCCGGGGCTTTACGCGCCCGAACATGAAGCCGCGTGGCAGCGTTTGACCGATTTCGTACATGCCGAAACGGATGCCAAAATCTGTTGCCAGATTGGCCATTCGGGGCGCAAAGGCTCGACGCAACTGGGTTGGGAAGTGATGGACGCACCGTTAAAGGCGGGGAATTGGGATATCATCTCGGCTTCGGCAATCCCGTGGTCCGAGGGCAATGCCCTGCCCAAAGCCGCCAGCCGCGCCGATATGGATGCGATCCGCGATGAGTTTGTCGATGCCACGCGCATGGCCCATCGCGCCAACTTCGATATGATCGAGCTGCATGCGGCGCATGGCTATCTGATCTCGTCCTTCATCTCGCCGCTGTCAAACCAGCGCGACGATGAATACGGCGGCAGCTTGGAAAACCGCATGCGTTATCCACTGGAAGTGTTCAAAGCGATGCGCGATGCATGGCCCGAAGAGAAACCGATGGCAGTGCGCATTTCGGCCACCGATTGGGTCGAAGAAGACGGGGTAAGCCCCGAAGAAGCCGTAGAAATCGCCCGTATGTTCAGTGACGCAGGGGCCGATATCATCGACGTCTCGGCGGGCCAGACCTCGAAACAGGCCAAGCCGGTCTATGGCCGCATGTTCCAGACACCCTTTAGCGACCGGATCCGCAACGACGGTGGGATCAAGACCATGGCCGTGGGCAATATCTACGAGGCCGACCACGTGAATTCGATTCTGATGGCGGGCCGCGCCGATCTGGTCTGCCTTGCCCGCCCGCATCTGGCCGATCCCTATTGGACGCTCCATGCCGCCGCCACGATTGGCGACCGCCACGCCGATTGGCCGCTGCCCTATGGTCCCGGCCGAGATCAAGCTTGGCGTCTGGCAGACCGCGCCGCAGAGATGGAAAAAGTATGAGCCATGTGATCATCACCGGGGGTGGGTCAGGCGTTGGGGCAAAGATTGCCCGCGCTGTCGCCGACAGCGGCGCGAAGGTTACCATCATGGGCCGCCGAGAAGCACCTTTGCGCGAACAAGGGCTGCCGTTTCAGGTCTGTGATGTGACAGACCCACAAGCCGTGGCCCACGCCTTTGCCGCCGCCCGTACTGAAAATGGCCCCATCACCGGAGTCGTCGCCAATGCAGGCGCAGCCCATTCCGCCCCTTTCGACAAGATCACCGCGCAGGACATGGCCGATATGCTAGCCGTTAATGTAACGGGCGTTTTCAACGTCTGGCAGGCAGCATTGGCCGAGATGAAAGAGGCCAAGAAGGGCAGGCTTATCGCTGTGGCTTCTACCGCCGGGCTCAAGGGCTATCCTTACGTGGCGGGCTATGTGGCGGCGAAACATGGTGTCGTGGGCTTGACCCGCGCGCTGGCGTTGGAGGTCGCAAGAACGGGCATCACGGTGAACGCCATTTGCCCCGGTTTCATCGACACGCCGCTGTTGGAACGCTCGGTCGAGAATATCACCAAAAGCACGGGGAAAACGGCAGACGAGGCCCGCGCCATCCTTAAACGCGCAAGCCCGCAGAACCGTTTTGTCACCACCGATGAGGTCACGGCGGCTGCGCTATATCTGCTGTCGGACGGTGCCGGGGCGGTCAATGGGCACACGCTGTCGCTGTCGGGGGGCGAAGTGTGAGCAATGCGGCCAAGGATCGCGTGCGGCTTTGGCTGCGGCTGTTAAAGGTCGTGCGTGGCCTTGAGCAGGAGTTGCGCGACACGCTGCGCCGCGAGCATAATACCACGC
Source organism: Sulfitobacter sp. DSM 110093 (assembly GCF_022788715.1). Classification (NCBI taxonomy): domain Bacteria; kingdom Pseudomonadati; phylum Pseudomonadota; class Alphaproteobacteria; order Rhodobacterales; family Roseobacteraceae; genus Sulfitobacter; species Sulfitobacter sp. DSM 110093. Next base: position 1,941,191 of record NZ_CP085167.1, on the reverse strand, counting down.
TGCCGCGTTTCGATGTGATGTCGGCCCTGTCGCGCCACCCGGAAGGGTTGAAGATGAGCCAACTTTCGGGCGTGCTGCGGGTGTCCAACGGAAATGTCACGGGCATCGCCGATCGGCTGAGCGAAGAGGGGCTGGTGCAACGCATCCCCGTACCCGGCGACCGCCGCGCGATGACGTTGCGCCTGACGCCCGAAGGGGCCGCCGAATTTGCGCTTCAAGCGCAGGCCCATGAAGATTGGATCAACGAAAAACTGCGCGGAGTCTCCCCCGAGGAAGCCCGCGCCATGGCGGCCCGCTTGCAGGCTTTCGCCGCCCAAACGGAAGAAGAGGAAAACGCCAATGCGCAGTGACGTGAAGCACTTTCAATGTGAGATCAAAGACCGGATCGCCACCGTACGGCTGGACCGGCCCGACCGTAAGAACCCGTTGACCTTCGACAGCTATGCCGAACTGCGCGACTGGTTCCGCGACCTCGTCTATGCCGATGATGTCGACGTTGTGATCTTCGGCTCCAACGGTGGAAACTTTAGCTCCGGCGGCGATGTCCATGATATCATTGGTCCTTTGACGCGGATGAACATGAAGGAACTGTTGCGCTTCACCCGCATGACCGGCGATCTGGTCAAAGCGATTGTAAACTGCGGCAAGCCGGTCATCGCTGCGGTCGATGGTGTCTGTGTGGGCGCAGGGGCAATCATTGCCATGGCGTCTGACCTGCGTTTGGCCACGGCAGAAGCCAAGACGGCATTTCTGTTCACCCGCGTTGGCCTTGCCGGTTGCGATATGGGCGCTTGTGCGATCTTGCCGCGTATCATTGGACAGACCCGCGCGGCAGAACTGCTTTATACTGGGCGTGCCATGTCGGCCGAGGAAGGCGAACGCTGGGGCTTCTACAACCGTCTGGTCACAGGCGAAACGCTGGAAGATGAGGCGCTGAAGCTGGCGCAGAAAATTCAAGCAGGGCCAAATTTTGCACATATGATGACGAAAACGATGCTGGCGCAGGAATGGGCCATGTCTATCGAACAGGCGATTGAGGCCGAAGCACAAGCGCAGGCGATCTGCATGCAGACCGGCGACTTTGAACGCGCCTATAACGCATTCGTCGCCAAGGAACGCCCGGTCTTCGAAGGGGACTGAGCAACAAAAGCCAAAAGATAAACACGCGGGGAGGCCTAAAGATGGCTGATATAACTTTTCTCGACTGGCCCTTTTTTGAGCCGCGCCACAAAGAGTTGGCGCTGGCGCTTGATGAATGGGCCGGGAAAGAATTGAAGAACGTGGATCACGCCGATACCGACGGGGCCTGCCGTGAATTGGTTAGGATGATGGGTCAAGACGGCTGGCTGCGCCACAGCGGGGCCGAAGGCGATGAGGTGCTTGATGTTCGCACCCTCTGCCTGATCCGCGAAACACTGGCGCGCCATGATGGGCTGGCGGACTTTTCCTTTGCGATGCAGGGGCTTGGCACCGGTGCGATTTCACTGTTTGGCACTGATGAGCAAAAGGCTGAATGGCTGCCAAAGACGCGTTCCGGCGAAGCAATTTCGGCCTTTGCTCTGACGGAGCCTCAGTCCGGGTCGGACGTGGCCAATTCCACCATGACCGCCAAGGCTGACGGCGAGGGCTATGTGCTCGACGGGCGCAAAACTTGGATATCTAACGGTGGCATCGCGGATGTTTACACTGTTTTCGCACGCACCGGAGAGGCTCCGGGCGCCAAAGGGCTGTCGGCCTTTATCGTGCCCGCCGACACGCCCGGCCTAAAGGTCGAGGAACGGCTTGAGGTTATGGCACCGCATCCGCTGGCGACACTGCATTTCGATGGGGTGAAACTGCCCGGCTCTGCGCTTTTGGGTGAGGCGGGGCGCGGGTTTGCCATTGCGATGTCTGTGCTTGATGTCTTCCGCTCAACCGTGGCTGCCGCCGCTTTGGGCTTTGCCCGCCGCGCGTTGGACGAAGCGCTTTTGCGCGTAACCTCCCGCCAAGTGCAGGGCGCAGCATTGAGTGAGTTGCAGTTGGTTCAAGGTCATATCGCAGATATGGCGTTGGATGTGGATGCAGCGGCCTTGCTGGTGTACCGCGCCGCTTGGACCAAAGACAGCGGCGCGCCGCGCGTGACCCGTGAGGCGGCAATGGCCAAACTGTTTGCTACCGATCAGGCCCAAAAGGTCATCGACACAGCGGTGCAACTGCATGGCGGGGACGGTGTGCGCAATGGCGAGGCAGTGGAGCGACTTTACCGCGAAATCAGGGCCTTGCGGATTTACGAAGGCGCATCTGACGTGCAACGTGTCGTCATTGCACGCCAAACGTTGGGAGCCATGACATGAAGCTGCACCCCAGTGGACATGAAGACACATTCGCCCGTGAGAACCTACCGCCGTTCGATCAATGGCCCGGCCTCAATCTAGATCAGTTCACTTATCCTGACCGCGTTAATATCGGCGTAGAACTTACTGATACTATGGTTGAAAAAGGCTTTGGAGATCACACGGCGTTGATCGGCAATGGGCGGCGGCGCACGTATAAAGAACTCGCCGATTGGACCAACCGTCTGGCCCGCGCCATGGTGGATGATCTTGGCGTCAAACCCGGCAATCGGGTGCTGATCCGCTCGGCCAACAACCCAGCGATGGTGGCCTGCTGGCTTGCCGCGACCAAGGCGGGCGCGGTGGTGGTGAATACCATGCCGATGCTGCGCGCAGGGGAGCTTGCGGCGATTGTCGACAAGGCTGAAATCAGCCACGCGCTTTGCGATACACGGCTGATGGATGAGATGACGACATGCGCGAAGTCGTCGAAATTCCTCAAGACGGTGGTTGGCTTTGACGGCACCAGCAACCATGATGCCGAACTTGACCGTTTGGCGCTCGAAAAGCCGGTTCAATTTGAGGCCGCCGACACCGCGCAAGACGATGTGGCGCTACTGGGGTTTACATCAGGAACGACTGGTAACCCCAAAGCAACAATGCATTTTCACCGAGACCTTCTGATTATTGCGGACGGCTATGCGCGCGAGGTTCTGGGGGTCACGCCCGAGGATGTCTTTGTCGGTTCGCCCCCCTTGGCCTTTACCTTCGGGCTTGGCGGCCTTGCAGTTTTTCCGCTGCGCTTCGGGGCCGCGGCAACGTTGCTGGAAACCGCCAGCCCGCCCAATATGATCGAGATCATTGAGAAATATAAGGCCACCGTCTGCTTTACCGCCCCCACCGCCTATCGCGCGATGTTGCAAGCGATGGAAGAGGGCGCGGACCTCAGCAGCCTGCGCGCTGCTGTGTCTGCCGGGGAAACGCTGCCCGCGCCTGTCTACCATGAGTGGAAAGAGAAAACCGGAAAACCCATGCTGGATGGGATCGGCGCGACAGAGATGTTGCATATCTTTATTTCCAACCGTTTCGACGACCATCGCGCGGCCTGCACGGGCAAGCCTATTACGGGCTATGAGGCACGGGTGATCGACGCGGGCGGCGCTGAGGTGCCGCGCGGCGAGGTGGGGCGGCTGGCCGTGCGCGGCCCGATTGGCTGCCGCTATCTGGGCGATAAACGTCAGGCCGATTACGTGAAAGACGGTTGGAACATCACTGGCGACAGTTTCACCATGGATGAGGACGGTTACCTGCACTTTGCCGCCCGCAACGACGATATGATCATCAGCTCGGGGTACAATATTGCCGGGCCAGAGGTTGAGGCAGCCTTGCTTAGCCACCCACTGGTGAGCGAATGTGGGGTGGTGGCTGCTGCGGACGAGGCGCGTGGTTCTATCGTGCAAGCGCATGTGGTTCTGGTTGATGGAACGCCGGAAGATGCCAATACAATCAAAATACTGCAGGATCATGTTAAAGAGACCATCGCGCCTTATAAGTACCCGCGCGATATTCGTTTCATCGATGAGTTGCCGAAAACCGCAACCGGAAAGATCCAGCGTTTCGCGCTGAGAGAGGGTAAATGAGCACGTTTGACGAAGCCTCCAAGGGCGCGAAGATGAGTTTTGCCAAGGATAAATCCTATGGGGATTACCTTGGGCTGGATCAAATCCTGACGACCGAAAATCCACTGGATATGGCGCATGATGGGCTGTTGTTTATCATTCAGCATCAGACCTCTGAGTTGTGGATGAAACTGGCGATCCATGAGTTGACCGCTTGCCGAGGGGCGCTTCGGGCGGGGGAATTGCGCCAAAGTTTCAAGATGTTGACCCGCGTGGCGCGGATCTTTGAACAACTCAACTCCGCGTGGGACGTGCTGCGCACCATGACGCCCAGCGAATATACTCAGTTCCGGCCGTATCTGGGGGCGTCGTCGGGGTTTCAGTCGTACCAATACCGCCTGATCGAATATCTTCTGGGCAACCGCATCGCGGCATTGACCAAACTGCATGAACATACCCCCGACCCCCATGCCGCGCTGGTGGCCGAGATGGAGCAGCCAAGCCTTTATCAAGTGGCAATTGATCTGCTGTGTGAACGGCTGGGGGAGCCGTCATTGGCAGGCGGACCGGAACCAAAGGCTTGGGAGGCCAAACCTGAGGTTCAGGCGCTTTGGAAACAGGTTTATGAAGACCCGACAACCCATTGGGAACTTTATGAATTGGCGGAAAAGCTCGTCGATCTTGAGGACTACTTCCGCCGTTGGCGGTTCAACCACGTCACCACCGTGGAACGCATCATTGGTTTCAAGCGCGGCACCGGGGGCACATCGGGTGTGACCTATCTGCGTAAAATGCTCGAAGTGGAGCTTTTCCCCGAGCTTTGGCATGTGAGAGGAGCACTGTAAGTGTCTGTTTTGAAGAAAGATCAGTTTATCCTGCCTGAGGGCGTGATCTACCTTGACGGCAACTCTTTGGGGCCGTTGCCCAAGGCTGCCGCTGCGCGGGTGCAGGAAATGATTGCCGACGAATGGGGTGAAATGCTGATCCGCGGCTGGAATCAAGCCGGATGGATGGAGCAGCCCACGCGCGTTGGCAATATGGTCGCGGGCATTGTCGGCGCGCCGGAAGGCTCCGTGGTGATGGGCGACACGCTGTCGATCAAGGTGTTTCAGGCGCTGGCCTCGGCGGTCAAACTGCGCCCCGGTCGCAAGGTGATCTTGTCGGATACCGGCAACTTCCCCTCGGATCTCTATATGGCTGAAGGCTTGGTCGGGCTGTTGGAACAGGGCTATGAGCTGCGCAGCGTCGCCCCCGAAGAAGTGAAAGACGCCATTAACGAAGACATCGCCGCCGTGATGCTGACTGAGGTCGATTACCGTACGGGCCGCAAGCATAACATGAAGGAGATGACCGAACTGGCCCATGCCAGCGGTGCGGTGATGATCTGGGATTTGGCGCATTCCGCAGGCGCGCTGCCTGTTGATCTGGCCGGTAGCAGTTGTGAATTCGCGGTGGGCTGCACCTATAAATACCTCAACGGTGGTCCGGGCGCGCCGGGGTTCATCTATGTGCGCCCCGATCTGGCGGACGACGTGCAGCCTGCACTTGCTGGATGGCTGGGGCACCGTCAGCCCTTTGCTTTTGATCTGGAGTACAAACCGGGGCAGGGCATTGAGCGGATGCGCGTCGGCACACCGCCGGTGATCCAACTGACCGCGCTGGAAGTGGCGATGGGGCTGTGGGAGGACGTGGACATGCAAGACCTGCGCGCCGCCTCCGTCGCGTTGCAGGAGCAGTTCATCGACGAGATCGAGCGCGTGGTGCCGCAACTGACCCTTGCCAGCCCGCGCAACAGCGCTGAGCGGGGCAGTCAGGTGTCGTTCCGATTTGAGGATGGCTATGCCGCGATGCAGGCGGTGATCGACCGCGGCGTGATCGGTGATTTTCGCGCGCCAGACATCATGCGGTTCGGCTTCACGCCGCTCTATATCGATGCCGAGGACGTCTCCAAAGCGGTCGCGATCATCCGCGATGTGATGGAGAACCGTCTCTGGGACAACGAAAAATACAAGACCCGCGCCCGGGTGACCTGACAGGGACTGTTCTTTGCGGGCCGTCCCGCCCGCGCGCCCTTTGGGCTGGCGCAGTTGGCGGTAGTTAACTCCTTCGCCGATCTGCGCCGCGTGGCGGATCACGCCGTTATTCTTGAACGTGGCCACCCGGCCTAGACTGGCCCAATGCCTGCGCTCGATTCCCAAATCGCCGATCAGTTTCTCGGCGTGTGACTGTTAATAAAAAGGAACACAACATGTCGCATCAAGTTATCCACCCCGAAGGTTGGGCGCCCGCCAAGGGCTATGCAAACGGTATGCTCAGCGCCGATGGCCATCTTTTTGTCGGTGGTCAGATCGGCTGGACCGCAGAGCAGAAATTCGAATGCCATGACTTTATCGGTCAGATGAAACAAGCGCTGCAAAACATCCGCGATGTGGTCGAAGCGGCGGGTGGCACGCCCGAAGATATCATGCGCCTGACATGGTATGTGACAGATAAGAAAGAATATCTTGCCGCGCAAAAGGACGTGGGCCGCGCCTACCGTGAAGTGATGGGCAAGCATTTCCCCGCCATGGCAATGGTGGTGGTTGCAGGATTGGTCGAAGACGAGGCCAAGCTTGAGATCGAAGCCGATGCGGTAATCAAGCGCTAAGCGCGCCGCACTGCTAAGACAAACCGCGCGGCCCCCGCACAGGGCCGGGCGGGCAGGGATTTAGGCGCGGCGCAGCAGTGGGGCCAGGGCCGAAGACAGCGCAAAAAGTGCCGCCGCGATGCTGACGATGCTGGGGCCGGTTGGCGTGTCGAATTCCAGTGATGCCATCAGCCCGCCGAAGGCTGCCAAAGCACCCAGTCCCATCGCCCAGATCGCCATGGTTTCGGGCGTGCGGGCGAAGGGGCGTGCGGTGGCGGCGGGGATGATCAGCATGGCGGCGATCAGCAGCGCACCCACGACCTTGATCGCCACAGCCACCATGATCGCCAACGCCAACGTCAGGATCAACTGCTCGCGCTTTGGGTTGCCTCCTGCCGCTTGCGCAAGGTCGGGGTTCAACGTTGCCGCCAGCAGTGCAGACCAACGCCATGCCAACAGCAGCGCCACGGCCACGGCACCGCCCCAGATCACGGCAAGGTCAAAGCGCGTGACGGCAAGAATTTCACCAAAGAGGTAAGACGAAAGATCAACGCGCTGCCCCGGCAGCAGCGACACGGCCACCAATCCAAGCGCCAGCGCGGAATGGGCCATCACGCCAAGTAGGGCATCGGCACTAACATTGCGGCCCGACAGCGTGCTGATCACCAGCGCCATGACCAGCGCCACCAAAAGCACCCCTGCGGTGATCGGCAGATCGGTCGCCAGCGCCAAGGCCACGCCTAGCAAGGCCGCGTGGCTTGTGGCATCGCCGAAATAAGCCATGCGCCGCCAGATCACGAAACAGCCCAACGGCGCGGCGGCCAGCGCGACGCCAAGCCCGGCAAGTGCTGCGCGCACAATAAAATCGTCAAGCATTCTCGGTCTCTTCGTGCTGTCCATCACAAGCGTCGCCGTGGTGGTGATTGTGATGGTGGTGATGATGGTCGTGATCGTGCCGGTAGAGCGCCAGCGCCCCTTGGGTGCCACTGCCGAACAGCGCGCGGTATTCTGGTGCGTCCGCCACGGTTTCTGGCGTGCCTTCGCAGCAGACATGACCGTTGAGGCACAGCACCCGGTCGCTGGCGGCCATCACCACATGCAAATCATGGCTGACCATCAGCACGGCGCAGCCCAAATCTTGGCGCACGGCCTCGATCTGGCGGTAAAAGGCGGCAGAGCCGGGTTGGTCGAGCCCTTGGGTCGCCTCATCAAGGATCAGCAGGTCGGGCTTCTCCAGCAGGGCGCGGGCCAGAAGCACGCGCTGAAATTGCCCGCCAGAGAGGTCGACCATCTGCCGCTCGGCCAATTCCGGCACACCGGCAGTGGAAAGGGCATCGCGGATCGCTTCGGGCGTTTGGCGGCGCGGCAGGTTGACGAAACGGCGCACGGTGAGTGGCAGGGTTGCGTCGATCTGCAATTTTTGCGGGACATAGCCGATGCGCAGCCCCGATTTGCGGGTAATCTTGCCGGCTGCTGGTTTCAACGCGCCGATCAGCGCGCGCAGCAGGCTGGACTTGCCTGAGCCGTTGGGGCCGACGATGGTGACAATCTCCCCCGGTTCGATGTTGAAGTTCACATCGCGCAGGGCGACCTGCCCGTCGTGGCGCAGGGTCAGGCCACGGGTCTCAATCAGGCTCATGCACCGGTCTCCTGACAGGCGGGGCAAAGGCCTTCGGCTTCGACGACGCTGCGCTCAATGCGAAACCCCGCGGCGCGGGCGGCATCGCCAAGGCGGCTTTTGGTGGGCGAGGTCTCGGCCTCTGCCACCGAACGGCAGCTGCGGCAGATCAGGAAGGCGGGCGCATGGTCTTCGCCCGGATGCACGCAACCGACATAGGCGTTCAGCGCTTCGATCTTATGGGCCAGCCCAGCTTTGACAAGAAAATCCAACGCGCGGTAGGCCACGGGGGGCTGTGCGCCCAACCCTTCGGCCGATAGATGCGCCAGCAGTTCATAGGCGCCCAAAGCGCGGTGTTCGGCCAACAGGATTTCCAGCGCGCGGCGGCGTACGGGCGTCAGCCGCAACCCGCGCGCGGCGCATTGCGCTTCGGCGGCCTGCATGGTGCTGCGCATACAAGCGTTATGGTCGTGATCGCGAAATTCGATGGCGCTCATGGGGGACCTCAATTCGTTTGTGCATTGATATGTTATAACAAGGGTGCTAGCAAGGTGATACTATAACATTTTGAAGGTCTGCCATGTATCGTTTCTCCCTTCCCGCTGCCGTTCTTGCGTCGGTGTCGACGCCGCTTTGGGCCGATGTGCCTGCTGTCGCCACGGATATCGCGCCGGTTCATGCGCTGGTGTCTCAGGTGATGGAAGGGGTCGGCACGCCAGACCTCATCGTGCCGCCACGCAGTTCGCCGCATGGCTATGCGATGCGCCCTTCCGAGGCGCGGGCGCTGAGCGGGGCTGATTTGGTCGTTTGGGTTGGCCCGTTGCTGACCCCTTGGCTGGCCGATCCGCTGAATTCGCTGGCAGGAACTGCGAGCCATCTTGCGTTGATGGAGCAACCCGGCACCCGCGTGATGCCTTTCCGTGAGGGTGCAACATTCGAGGCGCATGACCACAGTGAGCACGCGGATGAGGGTCATGATGACCACGAAGGGCATGACCACGGCGATGAGGGTCATGACGACCACGAGGGGCATGACCATGGTGACGAGGGTCATGACGACCACGAGGGGCATGACCACGGCGACGAGGGCCATGATGACCACAAGGGGCACGACCACGGCGATGAGGGTCATGACGACCACGAGGGACCTGACCACGGTAACGAGGGTCATGACGACCACGAGGGGCACGACCACGGCGACGAGGGTCATGATGACCACGAAGCGCATGATGACCACGGACACGGTCACGCCCATAGTGGCGATGATCCCCATGTTTGGCTTGATCCGCGCAACGGTCAGTTGTGGTTAGGCCAGATCGCGGAGAGCTTGGCCGAGCTAGACCCCGACAACGCCGCCCAGTACCGCGAGAACGCCGAAGCTGCACAGGCAGAGCTTGCCACGCTGGAAGAGGAGATCTCTGAAACCCTCGCGCCGGTTAGGGGCCGTCCCTTCATCGTCTTCCATGACGCCTACCATTATTTCGAAGCCCGTTTTGACATCGAAGCGCTTGGCGCCATCAGCGAGAATGACGCCCGTGCACCGGGCGCGGCGCGTGTTTCGGAATTGCGGGCCTTGGTGGCCGACAATGGGGCCAAATGCGTCTTTGCCGAGCCGCAGTTCAATCCCGGCCTGATTGCTGCCGTGGCAGAAGGGCAGGACACCGGGACCGGTACGCTTGACCCGCTGGGTGCCGATCTTGAACCGGGGGCCTCCCTCTATGCGGATCTGCTCCGCGGTATGGCTGAAAATATGGCTGCTTGCCTGTCGGATTGACCAAAGAGGCGTTTGGTTGAGGAACTGGGCGCTTTTAGAGAAAAGTGGTGCAGCTGGGGAAGCTGCACCACATCTTACATGCTAAAATCAATTTTATAGAATTTTGTTCAGACTGCGCGTTTTCCGCTGCCCTATTGTTATTCACAGCTACCGCAGGATGCGCCGTCTTTGCCCTGTTCTATGCGCCCTTGGGTAACTCTGCTGGCCCTTGTCTGCACCATAACTGTCACGGCTTTATGACGCGCTACACCGGGCTACGGCGGAAACCGACGATAAGTTGGCGCAGGCCAATCGCGGCCCCTGCAATGATTGATGCCAAGGTCACAGGCCCGCTAAACGCCAACACCGATATGGCCGAGATGCCTTGCCCGATGGTGCAGCCCATAGCGATCACCGCGCCTGCGCCCATAAGCCCTGCACCAAATATCTGACGGCGCAGTTCGCGTGGGTCTTCGCAAGCTTCCCAACGGAAGTGTCCCTGCCAGAGAGAGCCGAGAAACGCGCCGACCCATACGCCTGTGACCGAACCGATGCCAAAGCTGAGGGGACGGACCGAGCCTTGCATAGCGTAGAGCAGGGTCTCTCCCACCGGGGCGGCAAAGCTATGAGACATGAGCGTTTGGGTGCCAAAGCTGTTTTGTGCCAGCCAAGCGGTGCCCGCCCAACCGGACACGATAGCAAGCCCGGCGATCACGGACCAAAAGACCATGCGAAGGTCACGGCGAAAACTGCCGGCACTGAGCATAAGAAGGCATATACCCAAGCCCAGCCCCACACCAATCATCGGCACCGATCCCCCCGTGAGCACGGAAAGCGCATGGGCAATGCCATCAGGTGGGCCGTCGTTCAGACGCCGGGGAAATAACAAAGCGCGCGCTGGGGCGAGGGGACCGCTGAGCACGGTAAAGGCCGCAAGCCCCATGACCACCACGATGACAAAGGCGCGCAAATCGCCGCCGCCAAGCCGCGCCAATGCGCCGAAGCCGCAGGTGCCCGCCAATGCCATGCCGTAACCAAAGATCAGCCCGCCAAAGACCGCCGGAGCCCATGAGAAAGCGATAGAGAGGTGAAAGGCGCGGTTGAGATTGACGAAGCCCAACCCCGCAAGGGTGAAGCTGCCCAGAATCGCCACCCCAATCGCCAAGCCCCACATGCGCATCCGGTGGCTTGAACCGCCATAAAGCATATCTTCGATCGCGCCCAAGGTGCAGAACCGCCCCAATCGTGCGGCAAGGCCCAGCAATACGCCGCCCAATCCACCCAAGAGGGCGGCGGTTAGCGGCTGGCCCAGAAGCTCAATCATCCTTGCAGAATAATTCGTAGACCAGTTCAAGCATTTTGCGGGGCCGGTCATCGGCAAGCCGGTAGTAGATCGTTTTGCCATCACGCCGGGGTGTGACTAGCCCTTCGAGCCTGAGCCGAGAGAGTTGTTGTGACACAGCAGCCTGTCGCGTAGCGAGCAATGCTTCCAACTCGCTGACAGATTTTTCACCCGAAACGAGGTGACACAGGATCATCAACCGCCCCTCATGGCTGATCGCCTTGAGGAAGTTCGACGCGGTCACGGCATTGGTCAGCATCCGGTCCATGTCTTCTTCGGACATGTCGGGGGTAATCACGGGCAGGGCTGTCATTCGGTCGGTTCCTCGAAATCGGTCTTGTCGCGTAATAGCATGTTCAGCATCGGCCAGAAAAACTCCGCGCCGGGGTAGCCTTCGAGACGGCCAAGTTCGGTGTCATCTTCAACCAGCAGAAAGGTCGGGGTAAAGACTACCGCGCGCTGGGGGGTGACGCTATCCTCGACGACAGAGATATCGACGCGGCGCAGCGGGGCAAATTTCCCCTCGGCGGTCTTGGGGTAGGCGGGGGCAATCTCTTTGTCCCAGCGTTCGCAATAGATGCAGCCGGGTTGTTCGACCATGACCAATTCCACCGCCAAGGCTGGCAGGGCGGTTAGGGCCGCGAGGCTCAGGGCGGTCACTGTGCGGATCATTGGCTTGCCTGATTGACGTTTGGACAACACTCAACGTAATTTGAATATGTGAATTGTTCAAGCGCGGCGGCATCTCGCGGCGCAGGCAGGGGGTAACATGTTCGACATCACCTACGCGGGCGCGCTGCTGGCGGGGCTGCTCAGCTTCTTTACGCCCTGCATTCTGCCGATGGTGCCGTTCTACCTCAGCTATATGGCGGGGCTCAGCGTGACCGAATTACGCGGCGATGGCGCGATCGCGCCGGGGGCGCAGCGTCGGTTGGTGCTGTCCTCGGTGCTCTTTGCGCTTGGGGTGTCGACGATCTTTGTACTGCTGGGCATGGGCGCCACGGCCTTGGGGCAGGTGTTTACCCAATACCTTGAGCCGCTGAGCTGGGTGGCGGCGGCGATCCTGCTGGTCTTTGGCCTGCATTTTCTGGGCTTCATCAAAGTGCCGCTGCTCTACCGCGAAGCGCGGCTGGAGGGGGGCGGCAAGCCCACGTCGATCTGGGGCGCCTATGTGATGGGGCTGGCTTTTGGCTTTGGCTGGACACCCTGCGTTGGCCCGGCGCTGGCGGCGATCTTGATGATAGCGTCGGGCATGGGTGACATCACGCATGGGGGGCTGTTGCTGGCCGCTTACGGCGCCGGGATGACCGCGCCCTTCGTGGTGGCGGCCCTATTTGCCAAGCCGTTTCTTAACTGGGCGGCGCGGCATATGGCGCTCGTGCAGAAGGTGGAAAAGGCGATGGGGGTTATGCTGATCCTCTTTGCCGTGCTGATCGTGACAGGCGGGGTGCAGGTGATCGCGGATGCAATGATCCGTTGGTTTCCCAGCTTCACGACATTAGGTTAACCGCAACAAGGAGGACGCCAAGATGATCATCTCAAGGATAGGGGCTGCGGCAGTGGCCGTGATGCTGGCATGGCCGCTGGCGGCGGCTGAACTGGGTGACGACGGTCTGCACAAAACGCCGTGGATGCGCGACACCTTCAAAGACCTGCGCGAGGATCTGCAAGAGGCCAAGGCCGAGGACAAGCGCTTGATGCTGATGTTCGAGCAGCGCGGCTGCATCTACTGCACCAAGATGCATGAAGAGGTTTATCCGGCCTCCGAGATTTCGAAGTACATCGACGAGAATTATTTTGTTGTGCAGTTGAACCTTCACGGGGACATCGAAGTCACCGATTTCGATGGCGAGACCCTTTCGGAAAAGAAGATGGCCCGGAAATGGGGGATTCTGTTTACCCCAACGCTGATGTTCCTGCCCCAAGAGGTGGCCGAAGACGCAACAGCCCCGCAGGCGGCAGTGGCGGTGATGCCGGGCGCGTTCGGCAAGGGAACGACGCTGGATATGCTGACTTGGGTCAATGAGGAACGCTACGCCCTTGAGGGCGACGAGGATTTCCAACGCTACCACGCGCGGATGATCCAAGAACGCAGCAATGGCAGCACGGATTAATCCGTGAAAAGCAGCGCCGCGGATGTAAAGCTATTCAAAAGTTTGAATTTGTTGTTGCGCCGCGCCGCATCCCTGTCTTAGGGTCAGGTAAACCGGATCACACATCACCGTGATCGGCACTGGGAGGAAGTTTTCGATGATGAGATGGATCGCCGCCGCAATTGTGTCGGGCGCGCCCGTTCTGGCCGCCGCTGAAACCGTGGCACCTGCCGACGTGACCTATGACGATTATGGTTCGGTTGAACAATCCTTGACCGGCACGGCCGGAGACGCCGCCAGCGGCGCGGCCATCGTCGGCAACAAAAAGGCGGGCAACTGCGTGGCCTGCCATCAGATCGGCGCGCTCAGCGATGTGCCTTTCCAAGGCGAGATTGGCCCGATGCTTGATGGCGCGGGCGACCGCTGGACCGAGGCAGAGCTGCGCGGCATCGTCGCCAACAGCAAGATGACCTTTGAGGGCTCGATGATGCCGTCCTACTATAAGACGAGCGGGTACATTCGCCCCGGCGACGGTTTCACCGGAAAGGCCGGGTCCGAGCCGCTGCCGCCTCTGTTGGACGCCCAGCAGATCGAAGATATCGTGGCGTTCTTGGTCACGTTGAAAGAATAACGCGGGGCCTGCGCAGCCAAGGGGCGGCGGAGGGTTCGACAGATTATCGCGGTCAGCGCACCGCGGAAATGGAATGACGGCGCAGTGCGCCGCTGACGCATAAGGAGATGAGAGATGAACTTCTCAAGACGTGAAACTTTCGGCCTCGGCCTTGGTGCCGTGGCGCTGACCATGCTGCCCGTGGGGGCCTCTGCCGCCACGGTAGACGAGCTGATCGCGGAATTCACCGGCGGGGCCGATATGGCCGACACCGGCGTGACCCTGACCGCGCCCGAAATCGCGGAAAACGGCAACACTGTGCCAATCTCGGTCGAAGCGCCGGGTGCGTCTGCAATCATGGTGCTGGCCACTGGCAACCCGACCCCGCCCGTCGGCACCTTTAACTTTGGCCCCTTGGCAGGGAGCCGCAGCGCCTCAACCCGCATTCGTTTGGCCACGACCCAAGACGTTGTTGCCATCGCCAAGCTGGAAGACGGCACATTCGCCCGCACCAGCGCAGAGATCAAAGTCACAATCGGCGGCTGCGGCGGCTAAGCCCGCGCGCCCCTATTTTCAGGAGTTTTCAAAATGGCAGAAGGTGTAACCCCTCGCGTCAAAGTGCCGAAAAAAGCCGAAGCAGGTGAGGTCATCACGATCAAGACCCTGATCAGCCACCCGATGGAATCGGGCCAGCGCAAAGACGGCGACGGCAACGTCATCCCGCGTTCGATCATCAACCGCTTCACCGCCGAGTTCAACGGCGAGAGCGTGATCGACGTGAAGATGGAACCAGCGATGTCGACCAACCCCTATTTCGAATTTGACGCCACCGTGCCAGAGGCCGGCGACTTCAAATTCACGTGGTACGATGACGACGGTTCGGTCTACGAAGAAGTCAAATCCATCACGGTCGGCTGATCCCGCATCAGCCAGCACCATGCGTGGAACAGGGAGGAAAGACATGAAATTCAAGGCAATGACCGCTGTCGCGGCGCTTTTGGTGGCCGCCCCCATGCTGGGGATGGCCGATGAGGAGGCCGAGCTTGTCGTCAATGGCGAGATCGAGATGGTGACCAAGACCGATGCGCCCGCACATCTTGAGGGGGTTTTGCCGGAAATCATGTCTGGCTGGCGCTTTCGTTCGGCAGAGACGCAGCAAACGCAGATGGACGACTTCGACAACCCCGGCATGATCTTTGTCGACCAAGCCCAAGCGGCTTGGGACACGGCAGAGGGCAGCGAGGGCAAGTCTTGCGCGTCTTGCCACAATGACGTGGAATCGATGGAAGGCGTCCGCGCGGTCTATCCAAAGTGGAACGAAGAGGCGGGCGAAGTCCGCACGCTTGCGATGCAGATTAACGATTGCCGCGAGAACCAGATGGGCGCAGAGCCTTGGAACTATACCGGCAATGACATGACCGCGATGGAGGCGCTGATCTCGGTCCAGTCACGCGGCATGCCGGTCAATGTGGCGATCGACGGCCCGGCCCAAAGCACTTGGGAACAGGGCAAAGAGATGTACTACACCCGCTACGGTCAACTTGAGCTGAGCTGCGCCAATTGTCACGAAGACAACTATGGCAACATGATCCGCGCCGACCACCTAAGCCAAGGCCAGATCAACGGCTTCCCGGTGTACCGTCTAAAGAACACCAAGCTCAACAGCAGCCATGCGCGTTTCAAAGGCTGCGTGCGCGATACCCGCGCCGAAACCTTCAAGCCGGGCAGCGCCGAGTTTGTGGCGCTTGAACTTTATGTCGCCAGCCGCGGT
Source organism: Sulfitobacter sp. DSM 110093 (assembly GCF_022788715.1). NCBI lineage: Bacteria > Pseudomonadati > Pseudomonadota > Alphaproteobacteria > Rhodobacterales > Roseobacteraceae > Sulfitobacter > Sulfitobacter sp. DSM 110093. The sequence continues at coordinate 1,925,447 of NZ_CP085167.1, read as the reverse complement.
AACGGTCTGTCGGTCGAAGCCCCATCGGTGCGCAACTAATAAAAATCGGGCGTTTTGCCTGACTTGATCCCGCCCCTTCCAAGGGGGCGGGCCCTTTCCCTGTTTTCTGCTGACGGAGCCATAACATGCTGTCTCGCCGCGATTTTTTGCAAATGTCCATGGCTGCGGCCTCCATCTATGGCGGCTCGGGCTTCGGCAACTGGGCGCGGCTGGCGGCACAGGACCGTTTCGATCAGGACGCGCTCTTGGAGTTCGAGAAGTTCGGCAATGTCACCCTGATGCATGTCACCGACATCCATGCGCAACTGAAGCCGATCTATTTCCGCGAGCCGTCGGTCAACATCGGCGTGGGCGAGAACCGCGGCAAGGTGCCCCATATCACTGGCGAGGATTTCCGCATTCGCTACGGTATCGGCGGCGGCACGCCGCTGGATTACGCGCTGACCTATGATGATTTCGTCGCCCAGGCGCAGGCCTACGGCAAGGTGGGCGGGCTTGACCGCGTGGCGACCGTGCTTAACGCGATCCGCGCCGACCGGCCCGATGCGCTGCTCTTGGACGGCGGGGATACGTGGCACGGCTCGATGACCTGCCTGAAGACCCAAGGGCAGGACATGGTCAACGTGATGAACGCGCTGAAGCCCGACGCGATGACCTTCCATTGGGAGTTTACGTTGGGCTCGGAACGGGTGCAGGAGATTGTCGAGGGGCTGCCCTTTGCCGCCCTCGGCCAGAACATCTTTGACCGCGAATGGGACGAGCCTGCGGAACTCTTCAAGCCCTACGAATTCTTTGAGCGCGGCGGCGTGAAGATCGCCGTGATCGGGCAGGCTTTCCCCTACATGCCCATCGCCAACCCCGGCTGGATGTTCCCGGAATACTCCTTTGGCATCCGCGATGAGCATATGCAGGAGATGGTCGACGAAGTCCGCGCGCAGGGCGCCGAACTGGTCGTTTGTCTCAGCCACAATGGCTTTGATGTCGACAAGAAGATGGCCGGGATCGTCAAGGGGATCGACGTGATCCTCTCGGGCCACACCCATGACGCGCTGCCCGAGCCGGTGCTGGTGGGGCAGACGCATATTATCGCCTCTGGCTCGAACGGCAAATTTGTTTCCCGCGTTGATCTGGACGTGCGCGATGGCAAGATGATGGGCATCCGGCACAAGCTGATCCCGATCTTCTCAGACCTCATCACACCCGATCAAGAGGTGGCCAAACTGATCGACGCGCAGCGCGCGCCTTATCTGGATGAGTTGACCCATGTGGTCGGGCAAAGCGACGCGCTGCTCTACCGCCGGGGCAACTTCAACGGCACATGGGATGACCTGATCTGCGACGCGCTGTTGAGTGAGCGTGACGCCGAAATCGCGCTCAGCCCCGGTGTGCGGTGGGGGCCGTCGATCCTGCCGGGGCAGGACATCACCCGTGAGGATATCTTTAACGTCACCTCAATGACCTATCCCAATGCCTATCGCACGGAGATGACAGGGGAATTTCTGAAAGTCGTGTTGGAGGACGTGGGCGACAACCTGTTCAACCCCGACCCCTATTACCAGCAGGGCGGCGACATGGTGCGTGTCGGTGGCATGGGCTTTAAGATGGACATCGCCAAGCCGCAGGGTGAGCGGATCAGCGACATGACCTTGCTCAGTTCCGGTGAGCCGATTGATCCGCAGCGGAGCTATGTCGTCGCCGGATGGGCCTCGGTCAACGAGGGCACCGAAGGGCCGCCGATTTGGGATGTGGTTGAAAGCCATATCGCCAAATTAGGAACGGTTTCCGATGGCGCGCGCACACCCGTGGAAATCGTTCTGCCAGACTGAGAAATGTCAGAATAGGGGTTCTCACGCACCAACAAATTCAATAAAATGAATTTGAATATGTGAGGGCCACGACATGACCGACGAAAAACAAACTGGACCATCGCGCCGTGCCTTTCTAACAGGGGCAGGGGCGGCGGCTGCGGGGACGCTGGCGGGCCGTGCCAGCGCCCAGACGGACCCAGCGATTGCCATTCATCCGTGGATGCAGGAGCTGGGCGACGGCGTTGATGCCGCGCCCTATGGGATGCCATCGCCGCATGAGGCCGATGTAAAACGCCGCACTGTGGAGTGGCTCACTGCCGATCCGGTGAGTTCGATCAATTTTACGCCGCTGCATGACCTCGACGGGACGATCACCCCCAATGGCCTGTGTTTTGAGCGGCACCACTCGGGCGTTGCCCGCGTTGATCCGGCGCAGCATCGGTTGATGATCAACGGGTTGGTCGACAAGTCCTTGGTGCTGACCATGGAAGACCTCAAACGTTTTCCCCGGCAGAACCACGTCTACTTCCTTGAATGTGCGGCGAATTCCGGGATGGAATGGCGCGGTTCTCAGCTTAACGGCTGCCAGTTCACCCACGGCATGATCCATAACGTCATGTACACCGGCGTACCGCTGCGGCTGGTATTGGAGGAGGCGGGGATCAAGCCCGAGGGCAAGTGGCTGCTTGCCGAAGGGGCTGATGCCGCCGCGATGACCCGCTCGATCCCGATGGAAAAGGCGCTCGACGATTGCCTCGTCGCCTTCAAGATGAACGGCGAGGCGCTGCGCCCCGAACAGGGCTACCCGGTTCGGCTGGTCGTGCCCGGCTGGGAAGGCAACATGTGGGTCAAATGGCTGCGCCGCCTCGAAGTGGGCGATCAACCTTGGCACCACCGTGAAGAAACCAGCAAATACACCGACCTCATGGCCAATGGCGTGGCGCGGCGCTTTACTTGGGAGATGGACGCGAAGTCGGTCATCACCAGCCCCAGCCCGCAGGCGCCGATCACCCACGGGCCGGGGCCAACCGTTTTGACTGGTCTGGCGTGGTCGGGCCGGGGGACGATCCCGCGCGTAGATGTGACGCTGGATGGCGGCATTACATGGCATCAGGCGCGGATGGACGGGCCAAGCACGCCCAAGGCGCTGCACCGCTTTTACTATGATTTTGAATGGGACGGAAAACCGCTGCTGCTGCAAAGCCGCGCGCATGACAGCACCGGATATGTCCAGCCGACCAAAAATGCCCTGCGCGAGATCCGAGGCGAGAATTCGATCTACCACAACAATGGCATCCAGACTTGGGCTGTTGACGCAGACGGAAAGGCCGAAAATGTCGAGATTTCTTAAGCTTGCGCTGTTGGCCAGCGCCATGGCCAGCCCCCTTACCGCAGAGCCGTTGGGCCTTGGCCGAACCGCCACGACCGAGGAAATCGCCCTTTGGGACATTGACGTGCGCCCCGACGGTCTGGGCCTGCCTGAGGGCAACGGCGACGTGATGACCGGCGATAAAATCTACACCGAGAAATGCTCGGCCTGTCACGGGGTCTTCGGCGAAGGCACGGGCCGCTGGCCGGTGCTGGCAGGCGGGCAGGGTAGCTTGACCGACGCCCGTCCCGTCAAGACGATCGGCAGCTATTGGCCATATCTTTCAACGGTTTACGACTACATCAATCGCGCCATGCCTTTTGGTGATGCGCAGTCTCTGACCGATGACGAAGTCTATGCGATCACCGCCTATCTGCTTTATCTCAACGATGAGGTGGACGAGGAATTCGTGCTCTCTTCGGGCAACTTTGCCGAAGCGCGTCTGCCCAATGATGGGGCGTTCAAACCCGATGATCGGTCCGAGGTGGAGTTTGCGGCCTTTAAAGAAGAGCCCTGCATGAGCGACTGCAAACCATCGGTCGAAATCACCATGCGCGCCGCCGTGCTGGATGTGACGCCCGAAGAAACCGCCGCCAAAGCCGCCGCCAAGGCCGAAGAAGCGCAAGCCGCCGAACCCACACCCGAAGCGCCACCTGCCGAGGCACCGGCGGTTGAGGTCACCGAGGCTCCTGCCATCGACCCGGCGCTTATCAAGGCCGGCGAAAAGGTGTTCCGCAAATGCAAATCCTGCCACCAGATCGGCGCCAAGGCCAAAAACCGCGTTGGCCCGGTGCTGAACGGCATCGTGGATGGCCCAGCGGGTGCGGTCAAAGACTTTCGGTACTCCAAACCGATGGCAGCCGCAGCCGAGGCAGGTCTGGTCTGGACCGAGAGTGAGCTCAGCGCATTTTTGGGCAACCCCAAGGGCTATATGAAAGGCACGAAAATGTCCTTCCGTGGGGTGCGCAAGGAAGAGGATATCGCCGCGCTGATCGCCTACTTGCGTGACGCATCTGAGTGATTGCGGCGATTAGAGAAAACTGACGTGCCTGCCCCCCTTGAACCCCCATACCGGGGGGACTAATCTCTGGGTAACAGTTTTGCGGGTATGGTCCCGCGAACAGGAACTGAGGCAGGCACGCATGAACGATCCGATCAACACCTATATGAATACGCTTGTCCCGATGGTGGTTGAGCAAACCAGCCGGGGCGAGCGGTCCTACGATATCTTCTCGCGTTTGCTGAAAGAGCGGATCATTTTCGTCAACGGCCCGATCCACAGCGGGATGAGCCATCTGGTCGTCGCCCAGCTTCTGCACCTTGAGGCGGAGAACCCGACCAAGGAAATCAGCATGTACATCAACTCGCCCGGTGGCGAGGTGACGGCGGGTCTGTCGATCTATGACACGATGCAATACATCAAACCCAAGGTCTCGACCCTGATCTGCGGCATGGCGGCTTCCATGGGGTCGGTCATCGCGATTGGCGGCGAAAAAGGCATGCGTTTCGCGCTGCCCAATGCCGAAGTGATGATCCACCAGCCGTCCGGCGGCTCGCAGGGCATGGCCGAAGACATCCTGATCTCGGCCCGCCATATCGAGCGGACCCGTGAGCGGATGTACCAGCTTTACGTCAAACACTCCGGCCAGCCGCTGGAAACCGTTCAAAAAGCGCTCGACCGCGATCTCTGGATGACCCCCGAAGAAGCCAAAGAATGGGGCCACTTGGATGAGATCGTGGAAAGCCGTGGTAAGGCCGATGATGCCGCCGCCAGCGGCAAGGACAAGAAAGACAAGTAATAGAGGGGCCCGGCGCTGCATATTTTACGATTGTAGCGCCGGGGTCACTGGCCTAAGCTTGAGGCCAAATCTCGCAGCCCCAAGATCGGGGCGAACATACACGACAGACCTGAAAGGTTTGAGATGGCGAATAATTCCGGCAACGACAGCAAAAATACGCTCTACTGTAGCTTCTGCGGCAAGAGCCAGCACGAGGTGCGCAAGCTGATTGCGGGGCCGACCGTGTTCATCTGTGACGAATGCGTCGAGCTGTGCATGGACATCATCCGAGAAGAGACCAAAGCCTCGGGGCTCAAGGCGACCGACGGCGTGCCGACACCCCGCGATATCTGCGGCGTGCTGGACGATTACGTGATCGGTCAGGCGATGGCCAAGCGCGTGCTCTCGGTGGCGGTCCACAACCACTACAAACGGTTGAACCATGCCCAAAAGGGCGGCGATATCGAACTGGCGAAGTCCAACATCCTTCTGATCGGCCCCACCGGCTGCGGCAAAACGCTGCTGGCCCAGACGCTGGCCCGCATTCTGGATGTGCCTTTCACCATGGCAGACGCGACCACGCTGACCGAAGCCGGTTATGTGGGCGAGGATGTGGAGAACATCATCCTCAAGCTGCTGCAATCGTCTGAATACAATGTTGAGCGTGCGCAGCGCGGCATCGTCTATATTGACGAAGTCGACAAGATCACGCGCAAGTCCGAAAACCCCAGCATCACCCGCGATGTGAGCGGTGAAGGCGTGCAGCAGGCGCTGTTGAAGCTGATGGAAGGCACCGTGGCCTCTGTGCCCCCGCAAGGCGGGCGCAAGCATCCGCAGCAGGAATTCCTGCAAGTGGACACGACCAACATCCTCTTTATCTGCGGCGGTGCCTTTGCGGGCCTCGACAAGATCATTGCGGCGCGGGGCAAGGGCTCGGCCATGGGCTTTGGCGCTGATGTGCGTGACAATGACGCGCGCGGCATCGGTGAAATTTTCACCGATCTTGAGCCCGAAGACCTGTTGAAGTTCGGTCTGATCCCGGAATTCGTGGGCCGTCTGCCGGTTCTGGCAACGCTCGAAGACTTGGACGAAGACGCGCTGGTCACCATTCTGACCGAGCCGAAGAACGCTTTGGTCAAGCAGTACCAGCGTCTGTTCGAACTGGAGGACACGCAGCTGACCTTCACCGATGACGCGCTGCAGGCGATTGCCAAACGCGCGATTGAACGGAAAACCGGCGCGCGGGGCCTGCGCTCCATCCTCGAAGACATCTTGCTCGACACGATGTTCGAACTGCCGGGGCTGGAGACGGTGACCGAGGTGGTCGTCAACGAAGAGGCCGTCACATCCGAGGCCAAACCGCTGATGATCCACGCCGACAGCGAAAGCAAAGAACCAGCCAGCGCGGGCTAAGAATCGACGCGAGGCAGAGAGACAGAGGGCGGGCCAATGGGTCCGCCCTTTTGCATGAAAGGGAACGGTCATGAAGCGGATTTCATCGGGCGGTGCCTATGAGGAAAAGATCGGCTATAGCCGCGCCGTGGTAGCGGGCGGCATGGTCTATGTCTCGGGCTGCGTGGGCGAGGGGGCTGATGTCAAAGCGCAATGCGCAGCCGCATTGGCGACGATTGAGCGGGCGTTGGCAGAGGCGGGAAGCGATTTCGCCCATGTGGTCCGCGTCACCTACATGCTGCCTGATGCCGCGGAGTTTGAGCCTTGCTGGCCTCTTTTGCGCGCGGCCTTTGGCGCACACCCGCCTGCGGCGACGATGATCGAATGCGGGTTGATTGACCCTAAATACCGCATTGAGATCGAAGTCACCGCGATGCTGCGAGAGGCGGCAGAGGGTTAAGTATTCTCCGGCACCAGTTCAAATTCATCCCCCAGCCGGGCGCGCACCTCTGCGGGATCAAGGTTCGTCCAACGCGGCCCACCTCCATCAATAAATCCCGTCGCGCGCAGGCTGTCTTGCAAAGCGGGCATATCAAGCTCCCCCATCCAAAGCCGCGCTTTAGCTTTGCCGAGCGGCTTCCACGAGCGAGTGAGGTGGCAGAGCGTCGCGGTGGTGATCCCCGCAAAACTTTGCAAATGCTGTTCCAACCCGCGCGTGGCAGAGGACGGGCGGCGCACGACGATGGCCACTTGCTGCGCGGGCCGGGCGACCATCCCCAAGAGATGCAGGGCGGATCCTTCGGCGGCGATGATTTGTCTTGCCGCCTTATAGACCGCGATCTGTTCGCGCAGCCCGTGTTTCTCGGGATGAAAGATGGTGTAGCCCTGTGCCGCGAGATGGGTTTCCAACGCCTCTTCCCCAATCAGATTGCCGCGCCCGGCGGGCAATTGGCTGCGGCTGATATAGAGCTTTTCCGGTCCTTCAGGCGCGATCTCGCGCGCAAACCGATTGGCGATGGTGTTGCGATAAGGCGCTGTTCCGGTGATCAAACTTCCCAGACCAAAGCCTTGCCCCGGTACGATCAGCCGCTCAACCCGCGTTGGAGCGTCCAAACTGACCAGCGGCTTGTCGCAGCCTAGAAGTGAGAGGAAGTCACGCTGATACCCCGACACCTCTCCGCCGTTGCGGGGGCGTTTGGGGATGAAAAGAACACCGTCGATCTCTTCCTCAAGGTGATCCAGCGCCCAAAGGCGGGACGTGCTCTCCACCAAAAAATGCCCGAAGTGCAGCCAGAGGACGCCACCCCAAAGCCATGTGCCCGCACGCTCGGTAACCGGGCCTTGTGGCATCTGTGGCGGGGTGGTCAATGCCCGCCCATTTCGCCAGAGCGCGGCCTGCGGGCAGGGACGGCCATCGCTGTGCAGCACGCCCGCGGGCTGGACAAGGCCGTCACGTTCAGGAAGCTGAACAAGCGCGTTGTCCAAGGTCTTGATCTTCGTCGACCAGCCACCATCGGGCGCGGGCGGACGCTCGGCCGGATCGCATGTACAGGTCCAGACAAGCCGGGTGCTGACATCCGGCTGCTTGCGAAAACCGGCGCGTTCTAGGATCCGCTTGCATTCGCGCATCCCTTCGCGGCCATAGGTGTCGGGGTGAAATTCCATCACCACGGCACGCAGCCCGTCAAGGGACGCATGGCGCAGAAACTCTAACTCTGCGCCTTCGATATCCATCAGCAGCACATCGGGTTTGAAGGTTTGGCAGACCTCCGCATAGCTGATGGTGGGCACGTCCACCTGTGTCGTCTCGCGGTTGTCACTGTCGATAAGGGAGGATCCAAGAAAGGAATTACGCACATGAAAGGGGAGGGTTTCTGGCCGGTCGCCGCTGCTGATCACCAGCTGATTTCGCACCGTGATCCTATTGTGCAACCCATTCAGATTATAGAGCGCGCGAATATGGGGAATCAGCGCGGCGTTCGCCTCAAACGACAGAACCGCTTCGGGTGCGCCCTTATGGGCGGTAATGGCACCCACCAGTCCCAGCCCCGCGCCCATTTCCAGCACCCGATCGCCGGGTTGGATCACCGCCAGCGCACCGGCGATCTCTTGTCCTTCATAGCGCCCTGCGTTGATCCGCTGAATGCGCGTCTCGTTCAAAAAGGGCGACTGCGGCACCCGAACGCCATGGCATTCTGCCGCCACCTGCGGGGTGTCTTTCGCCGTAACCATCGCTGCCCTTTCCGTTTTTGTGATCCTAACCAGAGGCCGCGCACAGGCCAAGCTCCTTCGCGGTGAGGCTGGACGCCAAAGCCTCCATGGTGCATATAACGAACAACAGGAACGGAGACCTCGATGGGCATTCTCAATTCACTTCTGCGTGGCGTCACTTGGTGGAACGGCCAGACGCTGAACACCCAGCTTTTCACTTGGCGCAAGGGCAGCAAGGTGGGCGAAGACGCGCAGGGCAATATCTATTACCGCAACGCCGATGACAGCAAACGCTGGGTCATCTTCAACGGTGAGGCCGAGGCGAGCCGCGTGAGCCCCGATTGGCATGGCTGGCTGCACCGCACATGGGACGAGCCGCCGACTGACAAGCCGCTGATCCACAAACCGTGGGAAAAGGCGCATGTCGAGAATCGCACCGGCACCGCCATGGCCTATGCGCCCGCCGGGTCGCTGCGCCGCGCCGAACCTGTCGAGCGTAAGGACTATGAGGCCTGGCAGCCTGAATGATCGGTTGGTCGCGCCTGAGGCGCGGCGCCAAGTTTTTCGCAATCCGGGTGGATGAATGAAAAAGCTTCTATTGGTCGCGCTTTTGCTGGCCGCGCCGCTTCATGCACAAGAAGGCGGTCAGGTCGCCAGCGCCACGGGTGGCGTGTTGCGAGCGTTGGATAAAATTTCCGGCAATACGATCGACCTTGAGATCACCAGGGGCGACAGCCAGTCGCTTGGGAATTTGCAGATCACCATGGTTGATTGCCGCTATCCGGTGGGTGATCCGGCGGCCAATGCCTATGCGGCGCTTGAGATCACCGAGAAAGACAGCGCAGATCCGCTTTATTCAGGGTGGATGATCGCCTCTGCCCCGGCGCTGCACGCGCTAGAGCATTTTCGCTATGACATTTGGGTCATGCGCTGCAGCACATCCTGAAGACTGTCTAATGCTGGCGCGCTGAACGCGGCGCTGCCGCGTTTGGCCACGTCAAGCTGCGCGTGATAATCGGCGCGGCTGATCTCTTCGGCCCCGAGAGAAGCCAGATGGTCGGTCAGGAACTGCGTATCAAACAGGATAAACCCGGCACGGCGAAGGCGGTCAACCAAAGCCGCCAACGCCATTTTTGAGGCGTTGTCCCGGCGTGAAAACATGCTTTCACCAAAGAACGCGCGGCCCAGCGTGACGCCGTAGACACCGCCGACGAGCGCCTCTCCGTCCCAAACCTCAAGTGAATGGGCGAGGCCCGCGCGGTGCAGCGCGCCGTAGAGAGCGGCGATTTCTTCGTTGATCCACGTGTCTTCACGGTCTGCGCAGGCGGCGACGACACCGCCAAAATCACGATTGATTGTATGGTGAAACGACGTGCGCCGCATGGCGCGGGTCAACGACCGTGAGATATGAAAACCGATCAACGGCATAATACCACGGCGCCGCGGATCGACCCAGAAAATCTCCGGGTCGTCGCGGTGTTCGGCCATAGGGAAAATCCCGATGGAGTAGCCGTGCAGTAGTATCTCGGGCGTAAGCTCCGACATCTGGTGTCAGGCGTCGCCGAGGTTGGTTTCCAGCCAATGCTCAAGCCAGTGGATGTTGTATCCGCCCGACTGCACGTCTTCCTCGGCCAAAAGCGCGTGGAACAGCGGCACGGTGGTGTCGACACCATCCACAATCAATTCACCCAAGGCCCGACCCAAACGCGCCAGCGCTTCGGGGCGGTCGCGGCCATGCACGATGAGCTTGCCGATGAGGCTGTCGTAATAGGGCGGGATCGAATAGCCGTCATAGAGGGCTGAATCCATCCGCACGCCAAGGCCGCCCGGCGCGTGATACTGCGTGATCCGGCCCGGGCAGGGCGCGAAGTTCGGCAGTTTCTCGGCGTTAATGCGAACCTCAATGGCATGACCATTGATGACCAGATCCTCTTGGGTGAACGACATTGGCAGCCCTTCGGCAACGCGGATTTGTTCGCGTACCAGATCAACGCCAAAGATCGCTTCGGTCACCGGGTGTTCCACCTGAAGGCGGGTGTTCATTTCGATGAAATAGAACTCGCCGTTCTCATAGAGGAACTCGATCGTGCCCGCGCCGATGTAGTTGATGTTCGCCACAGCATCCGCACAGACCTTACCGATCCGCGCGCGTTCTTCTTCGGTGATCGAGGGGCCGGGGGCCTCTTCGAAGACTTTCTGGTGGCGGCGCTGCAAGGAACAGTCGCGTTCGCCCAGATGCACCGCATTGCCCTTACCGTCACCAAAGACCTGAATCTCAATGTGGCGCGGCGTGGTGAGGTATTTTTCGATATAGACTTCGTCATTGCCGAAGTTCGATTTCCCCTCGGCCCGCGCGGTTTGGAAGGCTTTTTCCATATCCTTGGCGGTTTGGGCGACTTTCATGCCCTTGCCGCCGCCGCCTGCTGTGGCTTTGATGATGACCGGATAGCCGATCTCTTCGCCCAAGCGCTTGGCTTCTTCGAGCGAAGCGACGCCGCCTTCGGAGCCGGGCACGCAAGGCACGCCGAGCTTTTTCATCGTGTCCTTGGCGGTAATCTTGTCGCCCATGACGCGGATGTGTTCCGCAGTGGGTCCGATGAAGGTCAAGCCGTGGTCTTCGATGATCTGCACGAAGTTGGCGTTTTCCGACAAGAAACCATAGCCGGGGTGAATCGCTTCGGCCCCGGTGATTTCACAGGCAGCGATGATTGCCGGGATCGACAGATAGGATTGGGTCGAGGACGGTGGGCCGATGCAGACGGATTCGTCGGCCATGCGCACATGCATCGCGTCACTGTCGGCGGTGGAATGCACCGCGACCGTCTGGATGCCCATCTCGCGGGCCGCGCGGATGACGCGCAGGGCGATCTCTCCGCGGTTGGCGACTAGGATTTTGCTGAACATGATCTGCCCTTATTCCAAGATCACCAGCGGGGCGCCGAACTCAACCGCATCGCCGTCACCGACGAGGATGCGCTTGACGGTGCCAGCGCGGGGGGCGGGAATGTGGTTCATCGTCTTCATGGCTTCGACGATGAGCAGCGTATCCCCTTCGGAGACGCTGGCACCTACGCTGATAAACGATGGCGCGCCGGGCTCACCCTGTAGATAAACCGTGCCGACCATGGGCGAAGTCACCGCACCGGGGTGGTCCGCAGGATCGGTTTCGACCTGAACGGGGGCAGGGGCGTTCCCTGCGGCGGGCGCAGCTGCGGCAGCGGCGGGGGCAGGTTGATATTGCTGCTGCGGGGCGGCCATGACCTGCTGCGGGGGTTTGCGGCTTACACGCACGTTCAGACTGTCGTCTTCGGCGTAATCGCGTTTTACCTGAAGCTCGGTCAGGTCGTTCTCGTTCAGCAGTTCGGCGAGGGCCTTGATGAAGGCCACGTCACTGTCATGGGTGTTTTTTGTCATTGGATCCTCGAAGATTTCGACAGGCAGGCAGCCTATCGCTGCGCGATTGATTGTGCTCGCTTATAGGGCATGGGCAAAGCCATGAAAAGCCAACTGTTGTCTAGGGGGTAGGATCGGTTTTTTGACGCGCAGATGCGGCCCGGCGCATGGATAACGCAATATGCGTATGCTCGTGCGCCGGGCCGCGGTGCCAAGGGAGTCAGATCGCGAGGTATTCGGCGCGCAACTCCGCGTTATCAAGGACTTCTGCCGCCGTGCCGTCAAACACGATGCCGCCGGTATCAAGGATCACCGCGCGGTCGGCCAGTTTCAGCGCGCGCACGGCGTTTTGCTCGACCAAAATGGTGGTGATGCCCTGTGACTTGATCAGCGCCAATGTCTTTTCGATCTCATCGACGATCACGGGGGCCAGCCCTTCATAGGGCTCATCAAGCAGCAATACCTTAATGTCACGGGCCAGCGCCCGCGCGATGGCAAGCATTTGTTGCTCGCCGCCCGACAGTGTAATGCCCTCTTGGTTCTTGCGCTCGCCCAAGCGCGGGAAAAGGTCATAAAGACGGTCCAGCGACCAGCCGATGGGTGGGGCAATCTGGGCAAGTTTCAGGTTCTCTTCGACGGTCAGCCCTGAGATGATGCGCCGATCTTCTGGCACCAGCGCCAGCCCCGCAGCCGAAGCCTGGTGGCTGGCCATATTGTGCAGTGGCTGATGGTCGAGCCAAATCTCACCGCGCTTCAATTCGGGGTCACTGACCCGTGCAATGGCCCGCAGGGTTGAGGTTTTGCCCGCCCCGTTGCGGCCTAAAAGCGCGAGGATTTCGCCCTCATGAACGTTAAAGCTAACCCCCTGCACGATATAGCTCTCGCCGTAATAGGCGTGAATGTCCCAGACCGAGAGGAAGGCCGGGGCGGTTTGGGCGTGGTTGGCGTTTTTGTCTAGCGTGTCGGTGCTCATCGGGGTGTCCTTGGGGTTCGGCAACAGGATAGATCAGGCGGCATCTTGGCTCTCACCCAAATAGGCTTCGCGCACCTTGGGGTGGCCCTTGATCCGGTCTGGCGTGTCTTCGACCAGCGGGGTGCCTTGGGCCAGTACGGTGATGCGTTCGGCGAGCGAGAAGACCACATGCATATCATGCTCGATGATAGCGATGGTGATGTCGCGCTCGTCCTTGATCTGTTTCAGCAGGTCGATCGTATTGTTGGTATCGGCCCGCGCCATCCCGGCAGTGGGTTCATCCAGCAGCAGCAGGCGCGGGTCTTGGGCAAGGCACATTGCGATCTCCAACCGCCGTTTATCCCCGCGTGACATAGAGGCCGCGTGCATGTGGCGTTTGTCGATCATATTCATATCGCGCAGCATTTCTTCGGCTTTGTCGATCATGTCGCGCTGCCCAATGACCCGCGACCAACCGTTCAGCTGAAATGATCCGTCGCGTTTAGCAAGGCAGGGGATCAGCATGTTCTCCATCACCGTGAGATCACCAAAGATTTCGGGCGTCTGGAAAACACGGCTGATGCCCATCTGGTTAATCTCATAGGGTTTGCGCCCCAACACTGACTGCCCGTCAAACATAACCGATCCGGTATCGGGGATGAGCTTGCCCACCAGACAGTTCAACAGGGTGGATTTCCCGGCCCCATTGGGGCCGATGATCGCATGGACAGAGTTCTCTGCCACGCTTAGGTTCACATCGCTCAGCGCCCGCAACCCGCCAAAGCGTTTGCCGACATTTTTGACTTCGAGAATAGCCATCATATCTCTCCTATTCTGCGGCTTCGTTGCGTTGTTGTGCGGCTTCCGCTTCGACGGAGCCTGCCTTGCGGTCCTTGCGGCGGAAGACACGGCCCAAACGTTGCCCGCCTTCGACCAGCCCACCGGGCAGGAAAATCACAACCAGCATGAACAGCAGACCAAGCGTCAGGTGCCAGCCCTTGCCGACAAAGGGGTGAACGATGGCCACGATTGCGTCCTCTAACCCGTCGGGCATGAAGGCAAACCAGCCGTGCAGCACGTTGTCGTTGATTTTGGCAAAGATATTTTCAAAGTACTTGATGAAGCCCGCGCCCAGCACCGGCCCGATCAGGGTGCCTGCGCCGCCAAGGATCGTCATCAGCACGACCTCGCCGGACGCCGTCCATTGCATCCGCTCGGCCCCGGCCAGCGGGTCCATCGCAGCCAGCAGACCACCGGCCAGCCCGGCATACATCCCCGAGATGACAAAGGCCGCCAGCGTGTAGGGCCGGGTATTAAGGCCGGTATAGTGCATCCGCTGCTGGTTCGATTTCACCGCCCGCAGCATCATGCCAAAGGGCGAGCGGAAGATGCGGATCGCCAGATAAAAGGCGAGGATCAGGAAAACCGCGCAGAAATAGTAGCCAACCGAAAAGGTGAAGGTCCATTCGCCAAAGAACAGCGTCGTGGAATTGTTCATCGCTGCACCAAAAAGGTTCGGGAACGACGGCGCATCAGCGGATTGCAGATACTGTGGATCAGAGTTGTAGATCTGCAAACCCGTCTCACCATTGGTGATCGGTGTCAGCACCGAATAGGCGAGGTTGAACGACATCTGCGCAAAGGCCAGCGTGAGGATCGAGAAGTAGATGCCCGACCGCCGCAGGCTGATAAAGCCGATGAGCGCCGAGAACAGCCCCGCCATGATGACGGCCAGTACCAATGCTGGCACGACGTTGTAGCTGAGCAGTTTGAACATCCAAACGGCAGAGTAAGAACCGACCCCCAGAAAGGCCGCGTGACCAAAGGAGAGATAGCCGGTCAGCCCAAAAAGGATGTTAAACCCGATGGCAAAGATGCCAAAGATCACAAAGCGTTGCATCAGATCGGGGTAGCCCGCGTTGAATTGCGCAAGGCCCGAATCCGCCGGAAAGGGGTTGAGGATGAAGGGGGCGAAGAGCGTGAGAACGACCACGACCCCCAAGAGAAGCGTATCGCGTTTTTCCAGTCCGAACATGTCTTATTCCTCCATCACGCCGCGGCGACCCATCAGACCGCGCGGGCGGACCAGCAGGATCACGATGGCAACGACGTAGATGATGATCTGGTCGATACCGTAGATGATGCTTTTGATTTCATTCATGGAGGCGAGGCTTTCGAGGATCCCAAGCAGGAAGCCCGCCAGCACCGCGCCGGGCAGGGAGCCCATGCCGCCGACCACCACGACGACAAAGCTCAGCACCAGAAAGTCCATGCCCATGTGGTAATTGGGTGAGTTGATCGGCGCATACATCACGCCCGCAAGCCCCGCCACGGCGGCGGCGATGCCGAACATGATGGTAAAGCGGCGGTCGATGTCGATGCCCAGAAGCCCCACGGTTTCGCGGTCGGCCATACCGGCGCGGACAACCATCCCGAAGGTGGTGAATTGCAAAAAGGCAAAGACGGCAGCGATGATGACTGTGGAGAAGCCGAAATAAACCAGACGCCAGTAGGGGTAGGCCAGCGAGGTGTCCAAGCCCAGCAAGGGCGCGAAGTCGAAGCTGCCTTTGAAGACTTCAGGCGCGGGCGTGGGGATCGGGTTGGCACCGTAGAAATACTTGACCACTTCCTGCAGCACGATAGCGAGGCCGAAGGTCACAAGGATCTGATCCGCATGGGGGCGTTTATAAAAATGTTTGATCAGCCCGCGTTCCATGACAAAGCCGATCAGCAGCATCACCGGTATCGCAAAAAGGATCGCCAGCGGCACTGACCAGTCGATTATTGCCTGTCCCATCTCGGGACCGAACCAATTTTCAACATAGGGGGTTTTGACCTTCAGCGGATTGCCCAGAAAATCTTTCTGGGTCTCGTCGATGGTCTCAACACTCAGCGTCAGCAACCGTTGCAGCGTGACGGAACAGAATGCCCCGATCATGAAAAGCGCCCCATGGGCGAAGTTGACCACGCCCAGCGTGCCAAAAATCAATGTGAGCCCAAGCGCAATCAGCGCATAGGCCGAGCCCTTGTCGAGCCCGTTAAGTATTTGCAGAAGAACAGCGTCCATGGACCCCACCTGTAAGGGATGCGTTCACATGAGGGCGGACCTCATGTGGTGAGAAAAGGGGGCGCGCGGCGCAAGGCCGATGCGCCCCCAAAGGTTCAGTGGATTAGGCGCCCGGGTTGCACTTGCCCAATTCGCCACCGGCGAACATGGGGTGGTCCGGGGCATATTCGACCTGCGCACGCGGGGTGACCTCGACGATCTCAAGCGTGTCATATTCATTGGTCGGGTTTTCTTTGCCCTTCATGACCAGCACGTCTTTGAAACACTGGTGGTCATCGCCACGATACAGCACCGGACCGTTGCCCAGACCGTCGAACTCGAAATCTTCGAGCGCTTCAACGACACCGCAGGGGTTGAAGGTGCCCGCACGTTCCACTGCATCCGCATAGAGCAGCGTCTGCACGTAGCAGGTGTGCGCGGAGTTGGAGGGCGGACGGCCATATTTCTCACCAAAGGATTTCACGAAGGCTTTGGAGCCCTCATCCTGCAGCTGCCAGTTCCAGTTCATCGAGCCAATAACGCCTTGCACGTTGGCACCGGCACCTGCGGCCATAAGCTCGGAATAAAGCGGCACGACGATCTCGAATTTCTTGCCGTTCACTTCTTTGTCCAGCAGGCCGAACTGCACCGCGTTGGTGAGCGAGTTCACCATGTTTCCGCCGTAGTGGTTCAGCACCAGCACATCGGCACCGGAGTTCAGCACCGGCGCGATGTAGGAGCTGAAATCCGTGCTCGCCAGCGGTGTCAGCACGTTGTTCACAGTCTCCCAGCCCATCGCTTCGGTCGCGGCGGCGATGGATTCCTGCTGGGTCCAACCCCATGTGTAATCTGCCGTCAGGTGGTACGCGCGGCGGTCTTCGCCGTAAGCGTTTTTCAGCACCGGCGCGAGCGCGGCGGCGGACATGTAACCGTTAAAGAAGTGGCGGAAACCATTGGCCTTTTTGTCTTTGCCCGTGGTGTCGTTGGAGTGTGTCAGCCCGGCCATGAAGATCACGCCCGCTTCCTGACACAGGCCCTGAACCGCCACGGCAACGCCCGATGACGAGCCGCCGTTGATCATGACAGCACCGTCTTTTTCGATCATCGCCTTGGCAGATGCGCGGGCGGCGTCGGATTTTGTCTGGGTGTCGCCGGTGACATATTCGACCTTTTTGCCCAAAATGCCGTTCCCTTTCAGCGCCTTGGAGCTGAAGGTGTTCATCATGCCGCCGTCGCCTTCACCGTTAAGGTGTTCGACCGCAAGTTCCTGCGCGCGCAGTTCATCCAGACCCTCTTCTGCATAGGGGCCGGTCTGGGGCACGTTGAAGCCTAGCGTGACGGTGCTGCCCGTAGGGGCATTGGTAAAGCCCGCGTGCCCATCGGCCCGTAGATAGGTCGGCAGCGCCAATCCTGCACCGGCAACCGCGCCGGTCTGGATCAGCCCGCGGCGTGTCAGTTTCGTAAACGACATGAAGTCCTCCCAATATTTTTATAAGTCGTGGCAGCGGAACCTCCCCCCGATGCCACAACACGCAATAGTGCAAAGAAACTATGGCGCGGAAAGTGAAAACCGATCAATAACATGCTTGATAGAAACGATATTTTTGTAAATATATTCGCAAGTCCATCGTAAGGTTTGTAAATAACATGATGTTGCGTCGCAGAAAGACTTTGAAACCACGGGCGAAAAACCGTGCGGGATGGCGTTGTGCGTGAGGCGCTGACCGGCAGCCGCATCCGTGAACGGCGCGTGATGGCGGGGCTGAAACAGGCCGAACTGGCGCAGGAGATCGGCATCTCGGCCAGCTATCTCAACCTGATCGAACACAACCGCCGCAGAATCGGCGGTAAGCTTTTATTGAACATTGCGCAGGCACTTGCGGTCGAACCTCAAGCGTTAACCGAAGGGGCCGAGGCCGCTCTTATCGCCTCCTTGCGCGAAGCGGCAGAGGATGCGGGACTTGCGGGGCCGGAAAGCGACCGTGCCGATGAATTTGCCGGGCGTTTTCCGGGCTGGGCCAAGGTGCTTGCCAGCAGCCAGCGTCGCATCGCGGCCCTAGAGCAGACGGTTGAGGCGCTGTCGGACCGTTTGGCCCATGATCCGCAGCTTGCCACCTCCATGCACGAATTGCTGAGTACCGCCGCCGCCATCCGCTCGACCGCCTCAATTTTGGCAGAGACAGACAGTCTGCAGCCCGAATGGCGCGACAGGTTTCACACGAACATCCACCAAGACAGCCGCCGTCTGTCAGACAGTGCGCAGGCGCTGGTCTCCTATTTCGACAATGCCGCCGAGACCCGTGAGGTGGCCCATTCCCCGCAGGCGGAGGTTGAGGCTTTCCTCGCCGCACATGACTACCGCTTTGACCCGTTGGAGCGGGCCCGCGCTCCGCAAGAGGCAATCGCGGCGCTTGTGACGCAGGCTGATGCGCTCAAGACCAAGGCCGCGCAGCATATCGCGACGGGGGTGTTGCAACAGATCGCCCGGGACGCGGCGGCGTTGCCCTTGGCGCGTTTGGAGCGGACCGTTGAGGAGACGGGCCATGACCCCGCCGAATTGGCCCGCAGTTTGGACCAGCCGATGGGCCGGGTGCTGCGGCGCTTGGCGTCTTTGCCCGATTTGGGCGCGGGGCTGGTGGTCTGTGACCGCTCGGGCAGCGTGACCTTTGCCAAATCGATCGAAGGGTTCACCGTGCCACGCTTTGGGGCCTGTTGCCCGCTTTGGCCGCTTTTTGCGGTGCAGGGCCAGCCGGGGCTGGTGATGAAATCCCGCGTCATGCAGATGGGCCGGGGTCAGGCGCAGTTCGAAGCGATCGCGACCTGCGAGGTTCAAGCCGCCGCCGCCTATAACACGCCGCCCTTAAGCCAATCGGTCATGTTGCTTTTACCGGTGCCGTCGGGGGCGGCGGCTGCGCAGCCCGTGGGCGCAACCTGCCGCATCTGCCCGGTGGAGGGATGCCGCGCGCGGCGCGAACCTTCGATCCTGCGCGACGGAATCTGACAGACGCTCAGGCAGTTTTTGACAGGGCTGCCAAACCGATGCATGCTCGCCCCGGTGCGCGAGACCCCGCAACAAGACGGGGCGGTCGCACACCGAGGGGGGAGACTTTTTGCCGATGAGCAAACTCGTAGTTCTGGTGGAGGACGAGGTGAATATCGCCGAGGCCATCCGCTTTTTGTTGAGCCAAGAGGGCTGGCGGGTGGAGACGCTGGCCAATGGATCGGGCGCGGTAGAGGTGATCCGCAAGGCATCGCCCGATTTGGTGATGCTTGATGTCATGCTGCCGGGCAAAAGCGGTTTTGAAATACTCGATGAGCTGCGCGGCGACCCGGCGATGGGGGGATTGCCCGTGCTGATGTTGACCGCGCGCGGCCAAAGCCGGGACCGCGCCATGGCCGAGAAAGCCGGGGTCAGCCGCTTTATGACCAAGCCGTTTTCGAACTCAGAGATGCTGGACGCGGTGCGCGACCTGATCGCAAGTTAGCCCGCCATGCCACGCCCTCCGATCTTTTTGGAAAAACGCGGCTACCGTCAGCGGCGCATGATGGATGCGGTGCGGTTGCTGCCGTTTCTGGGGCTGATGCTGTGGATGGTGCCGTTGCTGTGGCCCGTGCCAGAGAGCCTGCCTGACGCCACCCCCGAATCCACCGAGCCGACAATCGCGATGAGCGTGGCACTGCGCTATCTCTTCGGGGTTTGGGCATTGCTGATTTTGGCGACATGGGCGCTCTGGCGGCGCACGCGCGATGTGGCGTCGGACGGGGGCGCCGATACCAAAGACGGGCCGCGCTGATGGTGTCGCTCAACCAGTTGGTCGCGGTCTGTCTGATGTATGTCGCGGGGCTGTTCATCGTGGCCTTTGCCGCCGAACGCGCGGCCCTGCGCGGGCAGGGCGGCTGGCTGCTGCGCTCACCGCTGGTCTATACGCTGTCGCTGTCGATCTATTGCACCGCTTGGACGTTCTATGGCGCAGTCGGATACGCCGCACGGTCGGGGTTGGAATATGTGACCATCTACCTTGGCCCATCGCTGGTGATGATCGGTTGGTGGTGGGGCCTGCGGCGTTTGGTGCGCATCGGGCGGAGCCATCGTGTGACCTCTATCGCGGACCTGATTTCTTCGCGCTACGGCAAATCCAACACGCTGGCGATCGTGGTGACGGTCATGGCCGTGATCGGCGTGACGCCCTATATCGCGCTGCAATTGCAATCGGTTATCCTTTCACTGTCGATTTTTGCTGCCCCCGATGTGCCGCTGGCCGAGGCGGGGGGCGATGTGATCAACCGCGGGCAGGCCGCCCTGTGGGTGGCGGCGGGGCTGACGCTGTTTACGGTGCTTTTCGGCACGCGGAACCTGAACGTGAACGAGCGGCACCACGGCGTTGTCATCGCCATCGCGGTTGAGGCGGTTGTCAAGCTGCTGGCGCTGGTGGCGGTCGGTATCTACGTGATCTGGGGTCTTGCCGGAGGCTTGGGTGAGACTTTGGCGCGGATCGATGCGTCGGACATTGGCCAGTGGGAGGTGCAGGGCAGCCGTTGGGCCGCGCTGACCATGCTGTCGGGGGCCGCGCTTTTGTGCCTGCCGCGGATGTTTCAAGTAATGGTTGTCGAGAATGACGATGAGCGCCAGTTGCAGATCGCCAGTTGGGCCTTCCCGCTTTATCTGATGCTGATGAGCCTTTTCGTCGTGCCAATCGCGGTCGTGGGGCTGGACCTGATGCCTGAAGGCGCGAACCCCGATCTGTTTGTGTTGAGCTTGCCGCTCAGCCAAGGGCAGAATGGGCTGGCGATGCTGTCCTTCTTGGGCGGTTTTTCCTCAGCCACTTCGATGGTGATCGTCGCCACGCTGGCGCTGTCGACGATGGTCAGCAACCATATCGTCATGCCGATCTGGCTGGCGTTTCGGCGCGATGGGGCGACGCAATCGGGTGATGTGCGCAACATCGTGATCCTCGCGCGGCGGCTGTCGATCTTTTGCGTGGTGGGCTTGGGCTATCTTTACTACCGCGCCTCGGGCGGCAGCGGGGCGCTGGCGGCGATTGGCACGATCTCTTTCGGCGGGGTGGCGCAGTTTTTGCCAGCGATGCTGGGCGGCGTGCTCTGGCGCGGGGCCACGCGGGCCGGGGCGCTTTGTGGGCTGGGCACGGGTTTCGTGCTCTGGGTTTTCACCATGCTGCTGCCCAGTTTTGGCGCGGATGTGGCATTGTCGAGCGCGACCTTGGAGCGCGGGCTGTGGGGGCTGGCATGGCTACGTCCCGAGGCGCTCTTTGGCATCGCCGGGATCGACCCGACCGTCCATGCGGTGGTCTGGAGTCTCGCGCTTAACACGCTGGTCTTCGTGGTCGTCTCTCTTTTCAGCTTCCCTGCGCCGCTGGAGCGGCTCCAGGGCGCGCAATTTGTCAATGTCTTTGACCACTCCGGGCCAGCGCGGGGGTGGACGGCATCGGTCGCGGGCAGCGAAGACCTGATGATCATGGCGCAGCGGATCTTGGGCGCGCGGGAGGCGCAGGCGTTCTTTGCGCGAGAGGCCGAGCGGCAGGGACAGGGGCAGCGGTTGCCGGAACCCACGCCGCGATTCGTGCAGGCGTTGGAGCGGGAGTTGGCGGCCTCCGTCGGGGCGGCGACCGCCCATGCGATGGTGGCGCAGATCGTGGGCGGGGCGTCTGTTTCGGTGCAGGACCTGCTCGCTGTGGCCGACGAATCCGCGCAAATGCTGGAGTATTCAAGCCAGCTTGAAACCAAATCGCGCGAGTTGACCGAAACCGCGGCGCAGCTGCGGACGGCGAATGAAAAGCTCACGCAATTGTCGCTGCAAAAGGACAGTTTCCTAAGCCAGATCAGCCATGAATTGCGCACGCCGATGACGTCGATCCGGTCGTTTTCGGAGATTCTGCGTGACGCGCCGGGCCTCACGGACGCGGATAAGAATCGCTACGCCACGATCATCCACAGCGAGACGATCCGCCTGACGCGGCTCTTGGATGATCTGCTGGACCTGTCTGTGCTGGAGAACGGGCAGGTGACGTTGAATCAGCGGGAGGGCAACCTGCGCGACCTGCTCGATCTGGCGGTGACCACGGCGCAGGCCGGGGCCACGCGACCGCTTAAAGTGCTGCGCGATCCGCAGGCTGAGGATATCACCCTGACCAGCGACCTCGACCGGCTGGTGCAGGTGTTTATCAACCTTGTTACCAATGCGCGCAAATACTGCGCTGCCGATCAGCCACAACTGGTGATCTCGGCACAGGTCATGGCGCAGGGGGTGGTGATCGATTTCGTCGACAACGGCCACGGGATTGACGCAGGCTCAGAAGCGCTGATTTTCGAGAAATTTTCGCGCATCACCGGAGAGGGCGATGGCGCAGGCCTTGGCCTTGCTATCTGCCGAGAGATCATGTGCCGTTTGGGCGGCGAGATCAGCTTTTTGGGGAATGTGCCCGGCACGGCGTTTCGGGTGCAATTGCCGCAGAGCGTTTTGACAACGCCAGCAAAAGACGCCAGCCCCGTGATCGGGGCCGATGCGCGGTCTTAGCTATAGCTCTGGCCCAGCATTGGGCGCATGTTTTCAAGGTCATAGCCACCCTGACGCGCCGCTTCGATGATCGCGTCGCTGTCCATCTCGCCGGCTTGGCCCAAGGCCCAAGCAATGGTCGAGCGGGTGCCGGAGGCGCAATAGGCCAGCACGATATCATCCGTTTCGACCCCAAGGGCGCGGTTGTTGGCGATGACATCGGGGGTCATGGTCTGATGGGTCAGCGGTTGCTCGGCAAAGGCGATGCCCGCCGCCTCAGCCGCGTCGCGCATGGCGGCGGCTTGGTGGCTGGGCGGCACTTCCGCATCGGGGCGATTGCACAGGATGCGGGTGATGCCTTGGGCGCGCAGGCTTTCCATGTCACCGGGCTCGATTTGCGGGGCGACGAAATAGCGGGGGGTGATTTGGCGAATATCCATGCGCTGATTTAAGCAGATGCTGCCGCCCTGTCCAGCACCGCTGGAGGGTCCCGCTGCAACGCACCGATTAGCCCAGCGAGATGCCCAAAATGACCATCATCAGCCCGATGACCGATAAAAACAGCGCACCCATGTTCAACGGCACGACGTTGCGCAACACAACGCGCATCGCTTCATCGTCAAGCTGCGCGCGTTTTGCACGGCTGACCTTGATGATACACCAGCCAAGACCCAGCAATCCCAGAAGGGACAGGCCCGCGCCGCCCCAGACCATGAGATCGAAAATAGATGTGTTTGCGCTTTCCATGGCGGCAGAGCTACGCCAAACCGCCAAGGGGGGCAAGTCCCGCTTGCGGGATGCGCATCCAGCCTGTAGTCACACCTGCCAGAGCCAGCCATTCCGTGAGGACTTCCCATGAGCGATACCAGCACCAACCCCGACGTCGTCGAATCCCAAGGCGATGCCACTTACCGCGTGACAGCCAATGAGCTGCGCCAGTTCGTGGAGCGGATCGAGCGTTTGGACGCCGAAAAGAAAGACCTCGCTGAACAGCAAAAAGAGGTGATGGCCGAAGCAAAATCGCGCGGTTACGACACCAAAGTGCTGCGCAAGGTGATCGCCCTGCGCAAGCGTGACAAGGACGACATCGCCGAAGAAGAAGCGGTGATGGATATGTACAAAGAAGCCTTGGGCATGTGAGCGCCCGGCCGCAGCGGAACTGAATTTTCCGCGCGGCCTTGAATGCCTGTCACCCGTGCCCATTTGCATCGGGCGTCTGCGCGGTCTCCGCGACGCCCGATGGTCTGAGACCGGTGAGTTTTTCTCGTGAACATTTTGTTTGTGCTCGGCGGTTTGCTGGGTCTCGTGCTCGGTGGGGAGTATTTGGTGCGCGGTGCTGTGGCATTGGCGCAAAGGGTTGGGCTGTCGCCGCTGGTTATCGGTTTGACGGTTGTGGGCTTTGGCACCTCAACCCCTGAACTGGTGACTTCGGTCCAAGCTGCGATGCTGGGTGCGCCGGACATCGCGCTTGGCAACGTCGTCGGCTCTAACATCGCAAATATTTTTCTGATTCTAGGCATTGCCGCGCTGATCGCGCCTTTTGCGATCAATCGGGGCAGTTTTGCCCGCGATGGATCCGTCATGCTGGCGGC
Organism: Sulfitobacter sp. DSM 110093; assembly: GCF_022788715.1. Classification (NCBI taxonomy): domain Bacteria; kingdom Pseudomonadati; phylum Pseudomonadota; class Alphaproteobacteria; order Rhodobacterales; family Roseobacteraceae; genus Sulfitobacter; species Sulfitobacter sp. DSM 110093. The sequence continues at coordinate 1,901,395 of NZ_CP085167.1, read as the reverse complement.
GAGCCTGCTTTGTTTGGGGGCGGTGCTGTTCGGGCGCGTTGACCGTGTGGCCGGGCTGATCTGTATCGTCGGGCTCGCGGGGTATTTGATTTACACCTTCCGAAGTGATCGCAGCAGCCGGCAGGCGATCGAGCCTCTGCCGGATCGGGCACCGATGGGGCTGTCGCTGCTTTGGCTTTTGGGGGGGCTGGTGCTGACGATCCTTTCGGCGCGGTTTCTGGTCACCGGGGCGGTGGCGCTGGCGCAGGCCGTTGGGCTCTCTGAGGCGGTCATCGGCTTGACCATCGTGGCCGTGGGCACCTCCATGCCGGAACTTGTAACCTCGGTCATCGCGGCACGCTGCGGGCAGAGCGATGTGGCTCTGGGCAACGTGGTCGGCTCTAATATATTTAACATTCTTGGTGTGCTTGGGATCACGGCGGTGATTCAGCCGGTCGGTGTGGCTGCGCAAATTGCCACGCTCGACATCTGGGTCATGCTCGCGGCCACGCTGGCTTTGATCGGCTGCGCCGCGTTTGGCGGGCGTGTGACGCGTGGGCAGGGCGCGATCTTTGCCTTGGCCTATGCGGGCTACGTCGGTGTGCTGTTGATCTAAGGCTGTCGGCAGGCGTTGAACGGGGGTTGGGGCCGATTTCTGCGGATGTGGCGCGATGGCCGCGGACCCCCTTGCGCAGGCGGATCAACACCCATAGAAGGACACAAATTTTCGCCCGCGCCCCGGCTGCGCGGCCTTACCCTATGGAGCACACATGCAGGTCAACGAGACGCTGAACGAAGGTCTGAAACGCGGTTACAACATCACCGTGACCGCCGCCGAACTCGAAGCCAAGGTCAACGAAAAGCTGGCCGAAGCGCAGCCCGAAGTCGAAATGAAGGGCTTCCGCAAGGGCAAGGTTCCAATGGCGCTGCTGAAAAAGCAGTTCGGCCAGCGGATCATGGGCGAAGCGATGCAGGAAAGCATCGACGGTGCCATGGCAGAGCATTTTGAAGAATCCGGCGATCGCCCCGCGATGCAGCCCGAAGTCAAAATGACCAACGAAGACTGGAAAGAAGGCGATGACGTCGAAGTTTCCATGGCCTACGAAAAACTGCCCGAAATCCCCGAAGTTGATCTGAGCAAGATCGAACTGGAAAAGATGGTTGTGAAGGCCGATGACGCCGCCGTTGAAGAAGCGCTGGCAAGCCTTGCCGAAACCGCACAAGACTTCAAAGCGCGTGACAAAGGCGCCAAAGCCGAAGACGGCGATCAGGTTGTGATCGACTTCAAAGGCTCCGTTGACGGTGAAGAATTCGAAGGCGGCGCGGCGGAAGATTACCCGCTGGTGCTGGGCTCCAACTCCTTCATCCCCGGCTTTGAAGAGCAGCTGGTTGGCGTGACCGAAGGCGAAGAGAAATCCGTCGTCGTGAACTTCCCCGAAGAGTATCAGGCTGAGCATCTGGCCGGTAAGGAAGCGACCTTCGCTTGCACCGTCAAAGAAGTGAAAGAGCCCGTCGCCGCTGAAGTAAACGACGAGATGGCCAAGAAATTCGGTGCCGACGATCTTGAAGCGCTGAAAGGTCAGATCGCTGAGCGTTTGGAAGCGGAATACGCTGGTGCTTCGCGCGCTGTGATGAAGCGTAACCTGTTGGACGCGCTCGACAAAGAAGTCAGCTTTGACCTGCCGCCATCGCTGGTTGATGCCGAAGCTAAGCAGATCGCACATCAGCTGTGGCACGAGGAAAACCCTGAGGTTGAGGGCCATGATCACCCCGAGGTTGAGCCGACAGACGAGCACAAGACACTGGCCGAGCGCCGCGTCCGTCTTGGCCTGCTTTTGGCCGAACTGGGTCAAAAGGCCGAGGTTCAAGTGACCGATGCCGAGATGACCCAAGCGATCATGAACCAAGCGCGCCAGTACCCAGGTCAAGAGCGTCAGTTCTTTGAATTCGTTCAGCAAAACCAGCAGATGCAGCAGCAGATGCGCGCGCCGATCTTTGAAGACAAGGTTGTCGATCACGTTGTTGAGCAAGCCAAAGTGACCGAGAAAGAGATCTCCAAAGACGAGCTTCAGAAAGCTGTCGAGGAACTGGAAGACGAATAAGTCTTCTCGTAGATCGAATTTGGGGCAGGGGCGACGGTTTACCGTCGCCCTTGTTTCGTTTTGGAATGGTGTTGAAACTTGTCGCTGTTCCAGACGGGGGAACCACGAGGCGCAATCATGCAAGGGGGCTGACGGCACCCTTTACTGATGTGAAATACGCGATTTAACGGCCTTGTGGTATCGCCCCGGCACGGAGGGCGATACCTTTAGTACCTGCCTTACAGAGTGATGCGGAACTGAGCGAAACCAGTATCGGTATCGCGCACCTGCTCCATCTCCACGCCGGTCACCTCATCCAGATAGTCGGCAGCCTTTGGTCCCGTTTCAAACAAGACGCTGGTATTCTCCAACGGTGCAAAGCGCCAGTTGGCGTCGGCACGTGGGCTGATGGTGCCTTTCTCAACAATGTAGCGGACGATCACATCGCGGTTTGTATCTGGCCCTTCAAAGACGACTGTATCGCCCTTCGCGCCGGGAAACGCACCGCCCCCGCCTGCGCGGTAGTTGTTGGTGGCAATGATAAATTCAGATTTGGGGTCAATCGGTTGACCGTCGAACTTCAGATTGGTGATGCGGTTGGCATCGGGGTTTTGCACTTCACCCTCGGGGCCGAACTTGGACGGTTGGCTTAGGTCAATCTGGTAACTCACCCCGTCGATGACATCGAAGTTGTAGCTGGGGAAGCTGTCGCTCAGAAGGGTTTGGTCCTGCTGGCCAGGGGTGATCTGATTGAACATGCCAGCCGAGCGTTCCAGCCAATCCTTGACCTCTGCGCCCGTCACCCGCACTGCGCGGGCGGTGTTGGGGTAGAGGTAGAGGTCGGCAACATTCTTGATCGCCACATCGCCCTTGGGCACATCGGTGTAATACTCCGGTCCACCCCGCCCTCCGGCCTTGAAGGGCGCGGCGGCTGACAGGATCGGCAGACCCTCATGCTCGGTCCCCTTGAGCATCTGTTCAATATACCAAGTCTGCGCGTTTGAAACGATCTGCACCGAAGGGTCATCGGCCACCAGTGCGAAATAGCTGTGTAGGTTTGCGTCTGTCTTGCCCACGGCGCGGCGGACATAGGCGAGTGTTTCGTCATGTTCCTGCTGCACTGACGCGAGGATTTCAGGATCGCTTTCCACCAGCGGCATGACCGAACGGTCTTCGTTGCGCTGCGAAATCGCGCGGGCCTCGGCGCTGTGGCTGGCAATGCGCCACCCGTTGCCGTCACGTTCGAGCATCAGGTCGATCAGGCCAAGGTGGCTGCCCCAGAAGCCGCCCATGGTGGCGGGTTTGCCGTGGATCGTGCCCTTGCTCACATCGACGCCCGCATAGTCGGCATAGGTACCTGAGGGGAAGACGAGGTGACTGTGCCCAGTCATGATTGCATCGATCCCTTCGACAGCGGCCAGCGGGACCGAGGCGTTCTCCATCAGGTCTTCTTCTTTCGCCGCGCCGATGCCGGAGTGCGACAGCGCGATGATGATGTCGGCGCCGGCCTCTTTCATCTGCGGCACCCACGAGCGGGCGGCCTCAAGGATGTCGCGCGCCTGTACATTGCCTTCGAGGTGGCGGCGGTCCCATGCCATGATCTGCGGCGGGACAAAGCCGATGATGCCGATCTTGATGCTATGTTCCGCGCCCGCGCCATCGGTCAGCTTGCGGTCAAGCAGGACATAGGGCTTCACCAGCGTTTCATCGTCGCTGGGCTTGGCACCTGTCTTTTTGACGACATTGGCGCTGACCACGGGAAAATCGGCGCTGGCGAGGGATTTCATCAGGAAATCGAGCCCATAGTTGAATTCATGGTTGCCCAAGGTGGAGGCATCAAAACCAAGCGTGTTCATCGCTTGGATGACCGGGTGCATGTCACCCTCTTTCATGCCGCGCTCATAGGCGATGTAATCGCCCATTGGGTTGCCTTGCAGGAAATCCCCGTTGTCGAGCATTAGCGTATTGGTCGCTTCGGCGCGGATCGATTTGACGATGCTCGCGGTGCGGGCAAGGCCCACGGTGTCGACCTCCTTGTCGGCGTAATAGTCGTAGGGAAAGACGTGCACATGCAGGTCTGTCGTTTCCATCAGCCGCAAATGCGCTTGATTGGCCGCAGCGCGGAGTGAAAACGGATGCAGGGCCAACAGCCCGGCAGAACCGGCTAAGAAGTGACGGCGGTTAAGGCGAAGGGTCATGCGGGCATTCCTTTGTCAGCGTTACCTCATACCTGCGGCGAAGGGAGAGGCCGTTGCAAGCCCGAAAATTAATCACCCATCGCGCAGGCCGGTTTCCACTAGCATGCCGCGTTTCTTGGCTTCGTAATAATAGCCACGCGCGTACCATTTGATGGCGGTGCCGTGGTCCCCGTCAGACAAAAGCCAAGCGCCACGAAGGTATTTCAGCGCGTATTTCAGATTGGTGTCTGCATCCAAAAGGTCGGATGAACTGCCTTGGAAACCCATTGAACGGGCCGTGGCAGGCAAGATTTGCATCAAGCCAAAGTAGGGGCCGTTGCGGGCACGGGGGTTATGGGTGCTTTCGCGGATTGCCAGACGATGAACCAATGGGCGCGGCAGGTCGTAGAAATCGGCCCAGTGGTTGATTTTACGCCGCAGTTCAGGCGTCTCGTTCGGGTGCAGGGGCAGGGCGGTGCGCTGCGGGGGCTCTGGAGACACCATAGGGGCGGCGTTGCAGGCGGTGAGAGCAGTAGCGGCAATGAAAGAGAGGAACATGCGGCGTGTGGTCTGTGGCATGGTGCACCGGAGCTTGTTATATCGGCGCGAAGATCGCCCCAAGGGGCCTCAAGGGCAAGCGGCTTGATCCCGGATACGCGACCCCTCGCCAAGCGGTTCAGGCGCAAAGCGCGGCTTTTCGCCATGTTCAGACATCAGCGACGATTTCGCCTTTCATTTCGCCTGTCATGCGGCTTTGATCTTCGCGCCTTACGGAACGGCGCACTTCGTCGATTTTAAGCTCGGCAGCGTCGCGCGTGGCTTTATCTGGCCATTCGGTGATGACCGCGCTGGTCCGATCAGTGGTGCGTACCACGGTGATGCGGCTGGCACCGAAGTCTTTGAGTGCGGGCAGGCGTTTCTCTTTGATCGCGCTGAGAGCGACATCATAGTCTGCCCCGTCGGCGATTTCCCAAGTGGTAATGGTGATGTATCGCATGTGTCGTCCTCCATGCTGAATGAGGACATCATACCACACAATTGATCGTTTTTGCAGGGGGGCTTCTGTCGGCCGAGCGGCGGAGAGGGCAGTAATACGAAAAACGCCGCGCGGAGGACCGCACGGCGTTCAAGTTTAGCTCTGACGGACAAATCAGCTGTTGCTGTCGTCCTGTGCGTCGCCCTCGGGGGTGCGCACAACGTCCGAGTCGCTATCTTCGTCAGCGGCGGAACCGATGTCGTCAAACAGTTCGGAGATTTCGAATTCAGCAGCGGCTTCCTCTTCGGCGGCCAATTCCTGAATCGATTTGCCAGATGCCTGAAGCTCGGCCTCTTCGGGCGAACGTGCGACGTTCAGCTCGATTGTGGCGGTCACTTCGGGGTGCAGAACGACCTGCACTTCGTGGACACCCAGATACTTGATGGGCTGGCCCAGAACGACCTGCTTGCGGTCAACCGAGAAACCTTCATCGGTGGCGGCTTCGGCGGCGTCACGGGTGGTGACGGAACCGTAAAGTGCGCCAGCGTCGGAAGCAGAGCGAATCACGACGAATTGCTGACCGTTCAGCTTTTCGGCCATGGCTTCGGCTTCTTTTTTGGTCTCGAGGTTTTGCGCCTCAAGCTGAGCTTTCTGACCTTCAAAGGCTTCGACGTTGGCCTTGGAGGCCGACAGCGCTTTGCCTTGGGGCAGAAGGTAGTTGCGAGCGTAGCCCGACTTCACGTCGACGACTTCGCCCATCTGGCCCAGTTTGGCCACACGTTCCAGAAGGATAACTTGCATGTGCTCTCTCCTTACTTAACGGCGTAGGGCAGCAGGGCGAGGAAACGAGCGCGTTTGATGGCACGGGCCAGTTCGCGTTGTTTCTTGGCCGATACGGCGGTGATACGGGAAGGAACGATCTTGCCACGCTCAGAGATGTAGCGTTGCAGCAGACGTGTGTCCTTGTAGTCAATCGCAGGTGCGTTGTCGCCCGAGAAGGGGCACACTTTACGACGACGGAAAAATGGTTTTGCAGCCATGATTTAAGTCCTTTTTTTCAAGCGTTGATCAACGGCGTTCGCGGCGGTCGGGCCGCTCGTCACGCTTTTGCATTTGTACGGACGGCAGTTCTTTGTGCTCATCAACTTTGATGGTCAGAACGCGCATCACGTCATCATGCAGGCGCATCAGGCGTTCCATTTCCTGTACGGCGGTCGCAGGAGCGTCCGAACGCAGGAAGGCATAGTGGCCCTTGCGGTTTTTGTTGATCTTGTAGGCCATTGTTTTGACGCCCCAGTACTCGCTGTCGACGAGCTTGCCGTCGTTGTCCGCGAGGACGGTGCCAAAGTGTTCGATGAGGCCTTCTGCTTGCGTGTTGGACAGGTCCTGACGCGCAATCATAACATGCTCATAAAGCGGCATGTGCACTCCTATTTATATCAAGGCGCATTTCATAGGCGGGGCATTCATCCTTGCGGCCCCACCACGAGAGTCTGCGCGGTTCATATGCTTTGCAAGGAAGCGCCCGTATACACGGTTTGCGCCGCACGGCAAGCCCCAAGCGCCTGCGGCAAGGCTTGTTCGACTGAGGCGCAGAGGATACATCAGGCAAAACGCATAAGAGAGGCCGCAACCATGAGCATTGCATTCGTTTTCCCGGGCCAGGGTGCCCAAACCATCGGCATGGGCCGCGATCTGGCCGAAGCCTATCCTGAAGCCCGCGCCGTTTTCCAAGAAGTCGATGACGCCCTTGGCGAAAAACTGTCTGACCTGATCTGGGAGGGGGACATCGAGACGCTGACCCTCACACAGAACGCCCAGCCTGCGTTGATGGCTACGTCGATGGCGGCGATGGCCGCGCTGAAGGCGGAAGGGATCGAGGTTGGCAAAGCGGCCTATGTGGCGGGCCATAGCCTTGGTGAGTATTCCGCGCTTTGCGCCGCAGGGTCGCTGTCACTGGCGGATACCGCGCGGTTGCTGCGCATTCGCGGCAAGGCGATGCAGGCTGCTGTTCCAGTAGGTGAGGGCGCGATGGCTGCGATCCTCGGGCTTGGTATCGAAGAGACCGAGAAGCTGGCCGAAGCCGCCGCCGAAGGTGAGGTCTGTCAGGTCGCGAATGAAAATGATCCGAGCCAGAACGTGTTGTCGGGCGATAAGGCCGCCGTGGAGCGTGCCGTGGCCATGGCCAAGGATGCGGGCGCCAAACGCGCGTTGCTGCTGCCGGTCTCTGCGCCTTTCCATTGCCCGCTGATGGGGCCTGCCGCTGAGGAGATGGCGCGCGCTTTGGGGGAGGTGACCTTTGATGCCCCTACCGTGCCGCTGGTTGCCAATGTTACCGCAGAGGCCGTGACCGATCCGCAAAAGATTCGCGATTTGTTGGTAGAACAGGTGACAGGTCGGGTGCGCTGGCGGTCTTCGGTTGAGTGGATGGCCGCGCAGGGCGTTACCGAAGCATGGGAGATCGGCGCGGGCAAAGCACTGTCGGGCATGATCCGCCGGATCGAAAAGTCGCTTGCCACCCGCAGCATCGGCACGCCGGATGAGGTCAAAGCCGCGAAAGAGGTGTAACGCCCCGGAGGGCCGAGATGACGATGCAAGAAACCCTGACCCTGCTGCCGGAATGGCTGATCTGGTGGTTCAATTGGCTGGTCTTTGCCGCGGCGGTCTTGCCCTTGACGCTGCTGATCTGGCCGCAGAGCCGCAGAGTCGGGGTGATTGCCGTTTTGGCGAGCATTCTGACCGGCGCTGCGGTCTACGGAATGTTCCGGCAAATGGGATACGTCAAATTGCTCGGTCTGCCGCATCTGCTGATCTGGGGGCCGCTGGCGGTCTACCTGTTCCGCAAACAGGCTAAGGACGCCATGCCCATTGCCGCGCGGTGGATCATCCGGGTGATCTTGGCCACCTTGCTGATCTCGCTGGCCTTCGATGTGGTGGATGTCCTGCGTTATATCTTGGGCGAGCGGACGCCGCTGGGGGCCGAGGCGTGAGACAGCTGATTGCTGTATTCGCGCTGCTCGTTTCTTTGGTGGCCTGCGGCACGCATGAGAATGCCAGCGATGGCACGCGGATGCAGGTTCAGGGCCCGTATCTGTTGATGTCCGGCACGATCACCAGCCGAACACCTGCCAATTTCGCGCGCCATCTGGCCGAGAATCCGCGGATTGATACGGTGGTTCTGGGGCAGATCGACGGTTCTATTGATGCGGCAGCCACGCACCTGATGGGGCGGCAGATTCGCAAGGCGGGGCTGGCAACCGAGTTGCGGTCGGGGAGCGTGGTTGATTCTGGCGGTGTCGAGCTGTTCATCGCTGGGGTCACGCGGCGTATGGCACCGGGGGCGGCATTGCGGGTGCATAGCTGGCGCAATGGCTACCGCGAGGGCCGCAGTTTTCCGCGGCAATCGCCCAAACACCAAATGACACGGCGCTATATGGCCGAGATGCTGGGCAATGACGCCTTTTACTGGTTTACCTTGCAGGCAGCGCCTTCGGACGAGATACACGAAATGACAGCGGCCGAAATTCGCCGCTATGGGGTGCTGACGCAACCCTGACAGACAGGATAAAGGAAGACATATGTTCCATCTTACAGGAAAGAATGCCCTCATCACCGGCGCGTCTGGTGGCATTGGTGCCGATATCGCCCGCAAGCTGCACGCCCAAGGCGCGACTGTGGGGCTGTCAGGCACGCGGACCGAACCGCTGGAAGCGTTGAAGGCCGAATTGGGCGAGCGGGCGCATGTGCTGCCTTGTAACCTGAGCGACATGGAGGCCGTCGACGCGCTTCCGAAACAGGCGGCCGAGGCGATGGGGTCGGTCGATATTCTGGTGAATAACGCGGGGATCACCCGCGACAACTTGTTCATGCGGATGTCGGATGACGAATGGAATTCGGTGCTGAACGTGAACCTCACCGCGACCTTCAAGCTGTGCAAAGGCGTGATGCGCGGGATGATGAAGGCGCGTTGGGGCCGGATCGTGAACATCTCAAGCGTGGTAGGGGCCACCGGTAACCCCGGTCAGGCGAACTACGCGGCCTCCAAAGCGGGTGTTGTCGGCATGTCCAAATCGCTTGCCTATGAGGTTGCGAGCCGTGGGATCACGGTGAATGCCGTGGCTCCGGGCTTTATCACCACGGCGATGACGGATAAGCTGACGGACGAGCAAAAGTCTGGAATCATGGGGCAAATTCCCGCAGGCCGCATGGGCGACCCGGATGAGATTGCCGCCGCCGTGGTCTATCTTTCCAGTGCCGAGGCCGCTTATGTGACAGGGACCACCTTGCATGTGAACGGTGGTATGGCCATGTTGTGACCCTGCGCCGCAATAGCGTTTGCCAAGCCTTCGGCATGTGCTAAAGGGGGCGCAGAATCGAAACGAAGGGTGCTTGATTGCCCCCTACGCCTTGTGCGAACAAGGATAATAGCCGCCCCTTTTGGGGCATCCTCCAAACGCTGATCATCGGCGGGCGGAAACCAAAAGGGGCCTTTAATGGCCCGAAGACATGAGGACTTATTATGAGCGACGTCGCAGACCGCGTGAAAAAGATCGTTGTGGAACACCTGAGCGTGGAAGAGGAAAAAGTGACTGAGAATGCGTCGTTCATCGACGATCTCGGCGCAGACAGCCTTGACACCGTGGAACTGGTGATGGCGTTCGAAGAAGAGTTCGGCATCGAGATCCCCGATGACGCCGCTGAGAACATTCAAACCGTTGGCGATGCGGTTAAGTTCATCAAAGAAGCCTCCTAAGGGCTTGCCGGGCAACTGGCAGAATTGAGATTTTAAGACGGCGTTGTTCCTAGCGGAATGACGCCGTTTTTATTTTGGATATCGGGGTGGGCTTGTTCCTATGGCGTGCAGGCCGCATGTCTGCGCTAAGAAGTTTCAAGCGTGAAGGCAATTCACCCCATGTCCCGAACGATCCCGACAATGAACACTGCCAGACTGACCCTGCGTGCCATGCGTGCCGAGGATTTTGAGCGTTACGCAGAGATTTGGGCGATGCCAGATGTGGCAGATCGGATACTTGATCGGCCGCGGGCGAAAGCGCAGTCTTGGGATGCGTTTTTACGCAATGCCGGGCATTGGCAGATCACGGGGTTCGGGCAGTGGGCGGTGCAGCTTCATCGGCAAAGAGAGATGCTGGGGCAGACTGGCTTCGTCTTTGGTTCGCGGAATTTCGGTGAGGATTTCGATACTTACCCCGAAGCCCGGTTGCTGTTGGCCCCACAGGCACAGGATCAACGCTTGGGCGCTGAGGCAGCGCGGGCGGCGCATGAGTGGTTTGATCGGGTCATCACGGGTCGGACGGTTTGTGTGATCTCTGCCAAGAACGAAGCGGCACTGCGGATCGCCAGTGCGCTTGGATATCAGCCGTTACGTGAGGCAAGCGCCAAGGGCGGCCCTGTACATTTGTTAACCCGGCGCGGTCCCCCGGGATGAGCCTACGCGGTCCCCTCCATTCGGGGCAATAGCCGCATAAATCTAGGGATCGGCGTTTTTGTGCTATGCCTGCGGGCCACCGCCGATATGCTTGTGCCTACACGCTTTTGCAGGGTAAGAGGTTCGCCGAGAGATTATCGGCAAGGGGCACTAAGATGCGCAGAGTTGTAGTAACGGGTTTGGGTTTGGTTACCCCGCTCGCGGACGGTGTGGAAGAAAGCTGGACACGGATCCTTGATGGGCAATCCGGGGCCGGGCCGATCACCGGGTTCGATCCCAGCAAGTTGGTCACGCAATATGCCTGCGAAGTGCCTTTGGGCGATGGCAGCGATGGCACCTTTGACGCCAATAAATACATGGAGCCGAAAGAGCAGCGTAAGGTCGATACATTTATTCTGTTCGGCATGGCCGCTGCCCAGCAGGCGGTTGAGGATTCGGGTTGGTTGCCGACCGAGAAAGAAGATCAGGAGCGCACTGGCGTTTTGATCGGCTCGGGCATCGGTGGATTGAACTCCATTGCCAATACCGCCGTGATGATGGCCGAAAAGGGTCCGCGCCGCGTAAGCCCGTTCTTTGTGCCCGGCGCGTTGATCAACTTGATCTCGGGTCAGGTGTCGATCCGCTATGGGTTTAAGGGGCCGAACCATTCGGTCGTGACCGCCTGTTCCACCGGGGCCCATGCCATCGGTGACGCGGCGCGTCTGATTAAATACGGCGATGCGGATGTGATGATTGCAGGCGGCGCAGAGGCGGCGATCTGTGAGATCGGCATGGCGGGCTTTAACGCCTGTAAGGCGCTGTCGACCAAACGCGGCGACGACCCCAAGAAAGCCAGCCGCCCCTATGATGTGGACCGCGACGGTTTCGTCATGGGTGAGGGCGCGGGCATCGTGGTCTTGGAAGAATATGAGCACGCCAAGGCGCGCGGTGGCAAGATCTATGCCGAAGTGCTGGGCTATGGCCTGTCGGGCGACGCGCATCACATCACGGCACCGTCGGAAGACGGCGAAGGTGGCGAACGCTCTATGCGCGCGGCGTTGAAGAACGCGGGTCTTGAGCCCAAGGATGTGGATTACATCAACGCGCATGGCACCTCGACCATGGCCGACACCATCGAGTTGGGAGCGGTTGAGCGTTTGATGGGCGATGCGGCGGACAAGGTCACCATGTCCTCTACCAAATCCGCCACCGGGCACCTTTTGGGGGCTGCGGGCGCGATTGAGGCGATCTTCTGCATGTTGGCGATCCGCGATCAGGTGGCCCCGCCGACGATTAACCTTGATAACCCAGCGGTCGAAACCCCGATTGATCTTGCACCGAACAAAAAGGTTGAGCGCAAGATTGACATCGCGCTGAGCAATTCGTTCGGCTTTGGCGGCACAAACGCATCGGTACTGTTCGGGAAAGTCCGCTAAATGTGGCGTCATATCGCCTCTAACGCCGTGACGTTTCTGTTGGTCGGCCTGTTTCTGCTTGGGGGAATCATCCTTTGGGGCAAGTCGGAGTATGTCTCTGAAGGGCCATTGGATCAGGCCATCTGCGTGCAGGTCGAGCGCGGCTCGAACATGCGGCAGGTGAGCCAGAGCCTTGAGGAGCAGGGCGCGGTTTCTTCGCCTGCAATCTTTCGCATGGGTGCGGATTATGAAGATAAGTCGAGCAGCCTGAAGGCGGGCAGCTTTCTTGTGCAGCCCGGTACGTCGATGCAGGGGATTGTTGATGTCGTGACCCAAGGCGGAGCCAGCACCTGCGGCACCGAAGTTGTGTACCGCGTGGGCGTGAACCGCGTGAGCGTGCAGGTCCGTGAGTTGGATCCTGTGACAAGCCGGTTTGTTGAGCGTGCGGAATTCACGCCGGGCGCGGAAGAAACACCCGAAGCCTATACCGAAATCTCGGGCAAGAACGACACGCGGTTTCGTGTGGCGCTGGCCGAAGGTGTGACAAGCTGGCAGGTGGTTGAGGCGCTCAAGCAGGTGGATCAGTTGTCCGGTGACGTTGAAGAGTTGCCCGCCGAGGGCAGCCTTGCGCCTGACAGCTATGAGGTGCGTCCGGGCGATGATCGAGCTGAGGTGGTCGCGCGGATGGCGGCGGCGCAGCAGGTGCTGTTGGCGGAAGCCTTTGAAGCACGCGATGCTGATCTGCCCATTGAGACGCCGGAGGAACTGCTTATCCTTGCGTCGATCATCGAGAAGGAAACCGGCGTCGCGGCGGAGCGGGAGCAGGTGGCGAGCGTTTTCGTGAACCGTCTGAACCAAGGCATGCGTCTGCAAACGGACCCGACGGTGATCTATGGTGTGACCGAGGGTAAGGGCGTGTTGGGCCGCGGGCTGCGCCGTTCGGAACTGCGGGCAGAAACGCCGTGGAACACCTATGTGATCGACGGGCTGCCACCCACCCCCATCGCCAATCCGGGCCGCGCGAGCCTGATGGCCGCGGCGCAACCGGCAGAGACGGATTTCGTCTTCTTCGTGGCGGATGGCACCGGGGGGCACGCCTTTGCTGAGACCTTGGATGAGCATAACCGCAACGTGGCGCGCTGGCGTCAGATCGAGGCTGAGCGCGGCGCGGAAGCGGCCGGGAATGCCTCGACAGGTGGTAACTGAAACGACTAGAGACCCCGCTGGAAACAGCGGGGTTTTTGCTTGCCGATGGGTTCTTCGCGCGGTGGCGTAAGGTCTTGTTAACACAGTTTTTCTTGACTTTGCGCACGGTCTGACGTAGGACTTGTGTCACGCTAGAAGACATGGGCGAACGCCCCGGGGTGACCCGGCGGTCGTTTTTTTGTGCCTGCTCGGTTGGGGATAACCAACGAGAGGTAAAGCGATGACGATAATTACCCCGGAGCAAGAGACGCAAGACAGCGCAGACATCCTGCGAGGTCTTCAAGAAGCAATCGGCGCACTGCGTCGGGAAATCGAAGGTCTGACGGAACAGACCCGGTCCGGGGGGGAACTCAAGGAAACTGCGGTGTCTGGCAACACGTCCAAAGTGGCGGGTTTGCTGGCGCATTGCCTGAAAGCGGAGAACACGCTGAATGACTGTCGAAACCGACAAGCTGGAATCGCGCGCGGGGGCTATGCCCTCGACATGGACAAAGCGCGGGCTGACATCGGGTGCAAGCTGGATCGCCTGCGCCGATGCTCTGACCCAGGCGCAGTTTCTGAATGACCTAGATGAGGGAGAGCTTCTGGCTCTCCCTTTTTTGTTCGAGTTCTGGGCGTTGGACCATCAACTGCCGCCTGAGGGGGATTGGCGGACATGGGTGATCATGGGCGGGCGCGGTGCGGGTAAGACGCGCGCCGGGGCTGAATGGGTGCGCAGCAAGGTTGAAGGGAGTAGGCCGTTGGATGCGGGCGCGTGTAGCCGCGTGGCGCTCGTGGGCGAGACCATTGAGCAGGTGCGCGAGGTGATGATTTTTGGCGACAGCGGGATACTGGCCTGTAGCCCGCCGGGTCGGCGGCCGGATTGGGAGGCGACGCGCAAGCGGTTGGTTTGGCCGAATGGAGCCATCGCCACGGTGCATACGGCGCATGATCCCGAAGGGCTGCGCGGGCCGCAGTTTGATGGGGCTTGGGTGGATGAACTGGCGAAATGGAAACGCGGGCAGGAGGCTTGGGATCAGTTGCAATTTGCGCTGCGCTTGGGGGAGCGGCCTCAGGTTTGTGTCACCACGACGCCGCGCAATGTGGATGTGTTGAAGGCGCTTTTGGCTGCGCCTTCGACGGTGACGACCCATGCGCCGACAGAGGCCAATGCGGCGAACTTGGCGGGTTCTTTTTTGGAAGAAGTGCGGGCGCGCTATCGCGGGACACGGCTGGGGCGGCAAGAGTTGGATGGGGTCTTGCTGGCGGATGCAGAGGGGGCGCTGTGGACGTCAGCTTTGCTAGAGGCTGGACGGGTGCGAGAAGCGCCGGAACTGGACCGGATCGTGGTGGGCTTGGACCCGGCGACGACCAGCGGCGCAGGGTCGGATGAATGTGGGATCGTTGTGGTAGGGGCACAGACCAAGGGGCCGCCGCAGGATTGGCGGGCGGTGGTATTGGCCGATTGCACGGTGCAGGGGGCCACGCCCAACGGTTGGGCGCAGGCGGCGATTGCGTCGATGACACGTTATGGGGCGGATCGGTTGGTGGCCGAGGTGAACCAAGGGGGGCAATTGGTTTCAGAGGTGTTGCGGCAGGTTGATCCGCTGGTGTCGCTTAAGACCGTGCATGCGGCGCGGGGCAAGGTCGCGCGGGCAGAGCCGGTGGCGGCGCTTTATGAGCAGGGGCGGGTGAGCCATTTGCCGGGGCTGGATGCGCTGGAGGATCAGATGTGTCTGATGACGGCGCGGGGATACGAGGGCAAGGGCAGCCCGGATCGGGTCGATGCGCTGGTCTGGGCGCTGCATGAGCTGATGATCGAGCCTGCGTCGGTTTGGCGTAGTCCGGGGGTGCGGAGCCTGTAGGGCGGGCGTTGCGCAGGGGAGCTCGCGGTCGGTTACCCGGCCTTTAACATTTTATTGAGAAAGTCTGACAACGCCGAGCAGCATGGGGCACAGGCCGCAGCCAAGGCCGAGCAGAATGAGGAGCGACAGATGGTATTCGATTTTCTACGGCGCGGCGCGGCTGAGGCGGTTGAGCAGAAAGCTTCGGCGACCGGGCCTGTCGTGGCCTATCAAACCTCAGGTCGCGTTGCATGGAGCCCGCGGGACAGTGTCAGCCTGACGCGCTCAGGCTTTTGCGGTAATCCGGTTGGGTTTCGCTCGGTCAAGCTGATTGCCGAGGCGGCGGCGGCGCTGCCGCTGGTCGTGCAGGACGCGGCGCGGCGCTATGACGAACACCCGCTGATGGAATTGATGCGCCGCCCGAATGCGGGGCAAGGCCGGGCAGAGTTGCTTGAGGCGCTGTATGGTCAGATGCTGTTGAGCGGCGATGGCTATGTCGAGGCTGTCGGCGGCGAGGGTGGTGTGCCGGTCGAGCTACATGTGCTGCGCTCGGACCGGATGAGCGTGGTGCCGGGGGCGGATGGATGGCCGGTGGCCTATGAATATGCGGTGGGCGGGCGCAAGCATCGCTTTGACGCCAGCGGGGCGGTGACGCCGGTTTGTCATATTCGGAATTTTCACCCGCAGGACGATCACTATGGCTTTAGCCCGATGCAGGCGGCGGCGATGGCGATGGATGTGCATAACGCCGCGAGCCGTTGGTCGAAGGCGCTGCTTGATAACGCGGCGCGGCCTTCGGGGGCGATTGTCTATCGCGGGGCCGAGGGGCAGGGCAAGCTGAGCGAGGATCAGTATGACCGGCTGGTGAGCGAGATGGAGAGCCATCATCAGGGCGCGCGCAATGCGGGGCGACCGATGTTGCTGGAAGGTGGGCTTGACTGGAAACCGATGGGGTTTTCGCCCTCGGATATGGAATTCCAGAAAACCAAGGAGAGTGCGGCGCGGGAGATTGCGCTCGCCTTTGGGGTGCCGCCGATGCTGATCGGGGTTCAGGGGGATGCGACCTATGCCAATTACCAAGAGGCGCATCGGGCGTTCTATCGCCTGACCGTGCTGCCGCTGGCGACACGGGTGACGGCGGCGCTGGCGGAGTGGCTAAGCGGATATTTGGGCGAGGCTGTGAGTTTGAAGCCGGACCTCGATCAGGTGCCAGCGCTGTCGGCGGAGCGGGACGCGCAATGGGCGCGGGTGTCGGCGGCGGAGTTTCTGACCGACGCGGAAAAGCGCAGCCTGTTGGGGCTGCCGGTGGTGGCGGATGATGCATGAACCTCGGGAGATTGAGCGGTTTGAATGTGCGCCGGGGCTGCGGTTGCAGGCGCATGAGACCATCAGCGCGGTACACCGCGAGAACATGCAGATGCGGTTTGACCGGATCGAGCAGATG
This sequence comes from Sulfitobacter sp. DSM 110093, assembly GCF_022788715.1. NCBI lineage: Bacteria > Pseudomonadati > Pseudomonadota > Alphaproteobacteria > Rhodobacterales > Roseobacteraceae > Sulfitobacter > Sulfitobacter sp. DSM 110093. Next base: position 1,884,869 of record NZ_CP085167.1, on the reverse strand, counting down.
GTGGAACGGCTGGAGCGGCGGTTGTGGCTGACGGTTTACGGCGTGGTGGCGGTGATCTTGGCACAGGCGGTGCAATCCTTTTTGGTGGTGGCGCCGTAGCGGGCTGAACAAGAGGAAATACAATGGGTTATCAGATGATTGACCCCGGTGCTTGGCCGGGGAACGGGGAAGCTTTGTCTACCGGGGCGGCGGGGCTGGAGCATAAGTTCGCCAAGCTTGGCCGCGTGGCCGAGGTTGATGGCGGGGTTGAGATCAGCGGCTATGCGAGCCTCTTTGGTGCGGCGGATCAAGGTGGCGATTTGGTCGAGGCGGGGGCCTATGCGGCCTGCCTCACGCGCGCCAAATCCGCCGGGCGCAGCATCAAGATGCTTTGGCAGCATGATCCGGCGCAGCCCATCGGCGTTTGGGACGAGGTGCGCGAGGACAAGCGTGGGCTCTGGGTCAAGGGGCGACTCCTGAGCAGCGTGGCGCGGGGCCGGGAGGCGGCGGCGCTGATTGAAGCTGGTGCGATTGATGGGTTGAGCATCGGTTACCGCACCGTGAAGGCGGGCAAGAACACCAAGGGCCAGCGGCTTTTGTCGGAATTGGAGCTTTGGGAAGTGTCGCTGGTAACCTTTCCGATGCTGCCTACGGCGCGGGTCGCGGCCAAGGGCGAGTTCAGAGCCGTCGGTGAGGTTCTGTGCGAGATCGCTGCGGCCTTTGAAGAGGCGCGGGTCGAGATGAAGCGCGAGGCCGATCAGTGATCTGCACAACAACAGAGGAAAATGTGATGAGCAAGAGCGATGCAAACGTCAGCACGAAGTCAGGCGCAGACCTGTCCCCGGCGGAGGAAGTGCGACAGGCCGTGAGTGGTTTTGTCAGTGACTTCAATGGCTTTCGGGCCGAGATCAATACGAAACTTCAACAATCAGAAGAGCGAATTGCCATGATGGACCGCAAGATGACCCTGCCTGCCCGCAGCCCCCTTGGGGGCGGGATCGACCACGATGCGCCGCATAAAAAGGCGTTTGATGCCTATCTGCGCAACGGCGACGATGACGCGCTGCGGGGGCTGGAACTGGACGGCAAATCGATGTCGACGGCGGTGAACTCGGATGGCGGCTATCTGGTGGATCCGCAGACATCGGAGCGCGTGCAATCGGTTCTGAATTCGGGCGCATCAATCCGCGCGATTGCGGCGGTGGTGCAGGTTGAGGCGACGTCTTATGACGTGCTGGTCGACCATGCTGATGTGGGGGCCGGTTGGGCCACGGAAAGTGGCGCACAGGCCGAGACGGACACGCCGCAGATCGACCGGATCACCGTGCCATTGCATGAGTTGAGCGCGCTGCCGAAGGCGAGCCAGCGGCTGCTGGATGACAGCGCCTTTGACATTGAAGGTTGGCTGGCGGGGCGTATCGCCGATAAGTTCGCGCGGGCTGAGGCGGCGGCCTTTGTCAGCGGGGATGGCATCGACAAACCCACCGGTTTTCTGAGCCATCCAATTGTCGATGATGAGACATGGGGTTGGGGCAATCTAGGCTATGTCGCCAGCGGCACCAATGCCAACCCTGAGGCGGATGCGATTGTCGAGTTGGTTTATGCGCTCGGTGCGGCCTATCGCAAGAACGCGGTTTTCGTGATGAATTCCAAGACCACGGCGAAGGTGCGCAAGCTGAAGGACACCGATGGGCGGTTCTTGTGGTCGGACGGGCTGGCGGCGGGTGAGCCTGCGCGGTTGATGGGCTATCCAGTGCTGGTGGCCGAGGACATGCCTGATCCGGCTGCGGATTCCATGTCAATCGCTTTCGGTGATTTCGCGGCGGGCTATACGGTCGCCGAGCGTCCGGACCTGCGCATCCTACGCGATCCGTTCAGCGCCAAACCGCATGTGCTGTTTTACGCGACCAAACGTGTCGGCGGCGACGTGAGCGATTTCGCGGCGATCAAGCTGATGAAATTCGGCCTGGCGTAAGCCGGTGCTGAAGCCGGGGCCGGGGCAACTTGGCCCCGGTCCGGACGTGCGCCAGCGTGGTTGTGTTGTCTAGCTGCTCCCCTCCAACCGAGCAATGCAACCGGTGTACGTCCGGGACTGAGCGAGTGGCCCCGAAGGGGCGAGGGGCCAAATTTTGGAGACGTTCGATGATGTTGATCGAAGAAACAAATGTTCCCGATGCGGTGTTGCCGATGGAAGCCTTCAGAATGCATTTGCGTGCGGGCAGCGGTTTTGGACAGGACGGTCTTCAAGACCCGGTGTTGCGCAGCTTCCTACGTGCCGCGATGGCGGCGGTCGAGGCGCGCACGGGAAAGGTGCTGATCACGCGGCGGTTTGCGCTTTCGTTGACATTCTGGCGTGATGCAGCGGCACAGGTCTTGCCCGTGGCACCAGTGCAGGAGATCGCCCAGCTCGCCTTGGTGGCGCGGGATGGGACGGAAGCGCTTGTTGACCCCGGTCGCTATTGGCTGGAACGCGATGCTCAGGCACCTCGATTGCGCAGTAGCACGGCGGCCCTTCCGCGCATTCCGAGCGCCGGGGCAGCGCTGATCAACTTTGACGCCGGGATGGGGCCTGATTGGGAAAGCCTGCCAAGTGATCTGGCCCAAGCGGTAATGCTTCTTGCGGCGCATTACTATGAATACCGCGATGACACGGCGTTTGGTGAAGGCTGTATGCCCTTCGGCGTGAGCAGCCTGATTGAACGGTATCGTCGGGTGCGGGTTGGTTTTGGGGGCGCGGCATGAGCCGGCCGCATCTGAACCGCATGTTGGTGTTAGAGGCACCGCAACGGGCAAACGACGGCGCGGGGGGATATACTGAGGTCTGGGAACCGCTAGGAACCCTATGGGCCGAGGTGCGCGCGCGTACGGGGCGTGAGGCCGTGAAAGGCGGGCTGGCGATCAGCCGGACTGGGTTCAAAATCACAGTTCGCGCGGCCCCCCTTGGATCGGTCGAGCGGCCCACTGCAGAGCAGCGGTTTCGCGATGGCACACGGATTTTCGTGATCCGCGCGGTGGCCGATCACGATGTTGGCGGATGTTATCTGACCTGCTTTGCCAATGAGGAGGTTGCGGTATGACCTATGCACTTTCAGGGGTTTTGCAGGCTGCGGTTTATAATCTTTTGCAGAATGATCAGGGGCTAACGACGTTAATCGGCGCTGCGGTTTTTGACGCGTTGCCGGGGGGAGACTTGCCCGAAACCTATGTGCTGCTTGGCAAAGAGACGGCAAAAGACGCCTCTGACCCTGACGGCGCGGGTGCGGAGCATCGTTTTGTCGTGTCGGTGGTCACAAGCGCGCCGGGATTCGTAACAGTCAAGAATGTTGCTTCGGTGATTTGCGACCTGCTACATGGGTCAGTGCCCGTGCTTAGCCGCGGCCATATCGTTGATATGGCTTTCCAAAAAGCCACAGCGCGGCGGATCGATGGAGCCGCTGGCAGGCAGATCGACCTTCAGTTCCGCGCGCGGCTCGCGGACGCATAAGGCTTCACAGTTTCAAGTTAGTTGCGAGGAGAGAGAGATGGCAGTTCAAGCGGGCAAAGACCTTTTGGTCAAAGTGGACATGACCAGCGACGGTCAGTTTGAAACGATCGCCGGGCTACGGGCCAAACGGGTGAGTTTTAACGCGGAAACGGTCGATGTGACGTCGCTCGATTCCAGCGGGGGTTGGCGGGAGTTGCTGGTGGGGGCGGGCGTGCGCTCGGCGGCAATCAGTGGCTCTGGGGTGTTCGCGATGCGGGCACGGACGAACGTGCGCGACAGCTGTTCTTTGACGGTCTGACACCGGATTATCAGATCATAATCCCCGACTTTGGGGTAGTGCAGGGGCCTTTCCAAGTTTCGGCGTTGGAATATGCCGGATCGCTAAATGGTGAGGCGACGTTTGAACTGAGCCTCCAATCGGCGGGTGAGTTGAGCTTTACCCCCGATGTGGCGGGCTGAGCGTGAGCAATCCATGGCGCGGTGAGGTGGGTTTGGTGATCGACGGGCAAGGCTATGAGGCGCGGCTCACCCTCGGTGCATTGGCTGAGCTGGAGGTCGCGTTGGGGGCTGACAGTTTGGTGGCATTGGTTGAGCGGTTCGAGAGTAACCGCTTTTCAAGCCGGGATGTTCTGGCGTTGCTGCTTGCCGGGCTAAGGGGCGGCGGGACGGTGATGGATGCGGCAACCCTAGAACATGCGCGGATTGAGGGTGGGCCGATGGCGGCGGCGCGGGCAGCAGCGGAATTGTTGGCGCGGGCATTTTCGGTGCAAGCGTGAGCGATGGGCGTGGTTTTGATTGGCCGGCGTTGCTGCGGGTTGGACTTTCTCGATTGGGCCTGCGCCCGGCGGAATTCTGGGCTCTGACACCAGCGGAGCTGCAGTTGATGTTAGGGCCTTCGGCTGAGGCGCCACCGCTATTGAGCCAAGGATTGGTCGCACTGATGGCCGCGTACCCGGATAAGAAGAAAGGGGTCGAGGATGGCTGATTTCGAAGATTTAGAGAACCTTGAGGGCCGCGCTGACGGGCTAAACGAGACATTGGCGCAAACCAGCGGTCTGGTGTCGGGTTTCGACGGGGAATTGCGGCGGATGCAGAGCGCGCTTTCGGCCACGGGTAAAGACGTGGCGGCCCTTGAACAGGGGCTGAGCCGTGGATTGCGGCGCGCGTTCGGCGGAGTGGTTTTTGACGGCGTAAAGCTCTCAGAGGCGTTGACCGATCTGGCCAATTCTATGATCCGCTCGACCTATAACGCCGCGATGCGGCCAGTTACGGACCATTTCGGGGGGCTGATCAGCGAAGGCGTGGGCGGGATCGTAGAGGGGATATTGCCTTTCGCCAACGGCGCGCCGTTTTCCCAAGGGAAGGTCATGCCATTCGCACAAGGCGGGGTGGTGACTTCTGCCACGGCCTTTCCCATGCGGGGGGGCACAGGCGTCATGGGTGAAGCCGGGCCAGAAGCGATCATGCCGCTGGCCCGCGGAGCAGATGGCAAGCTGGGTGTGCGTGGTGCGGGCGGGGGGGCTACCACTATCGTGATGAACATCACCACGCCGGATGTGCAGGGCTTTCAACGCAGCCAAAGCCAAATCGCCGCGCAGGTGAGCCGAGCGCTCAGCGCGGGCAACCGCAACCGCTGATCCGTTGAAGAACGAGAGGAGCAGACCATGCAATTTCACGACGTCAGATTTCCGCCCTCGCTGAGCTTCGGCTCGGTCGGTGGGCCACAGCGACAAACGGAGGTGGTGACACTGGCCAATGGCTATGAGGAGCGCAACACGCCTTGGGCGCACTCGCGCCGTGTCTATGATGCAGGGTTGGGGATGCGATCCATTGATGACATTCAAGCACTGATTGCATTTTTTGAAGCGCGTATGGGGCAGATGTATGGGTTCCGCTGGAAGGATTGGGCCGACTTCAAGTCGGGCAAGGCAGCGCTTCCGGTGGCCTTTGATGATCAGAGTATTGGTCGCGGTGACGGGGCCTCGGCCAGCTTCCAGATCGTTAAGACTTATCGTTCGGGCGCGCAGAGCTACCACCGTCCGATCATCAAACCGGTCGTCGGAACAGTGCGTGTGGGGGTGGAGCAGGATGAGTTGCAAGAAGGTGTGGAATATGAGGTCGACGCCAGCACGGGCATCATTACCTTTGCCCACCCGCCTGATCCCGAGATGGAGGTTTTTGCGGGATTTGAGTTCGATGTGCCGGTGCGTTTTGATACCGACCGCATTCTGACGTCGGTAGAAAGTTTTCACGCCGGGCAGGTGCCGAACGTGCCAGTGATCGAGGTGCGGGTGTGAGGGCGGGGATAGAAGCCGGATTTGCTAGGCATATCGCCAGCGGTGTCACGACGCTTTGTCATTGCTGGCAAGTAACGCGCCGCGATGGGGTAGTGTTTGCATCCACTGACCATGACGTGGCGCTGCAATTTGATGGCGTTACGTTCCGGGCCGATATCGGGCTGAGTGCGCAGGCACTGGCGCAGACCAGTGGCTTGTCTGTTGATAATACCGAAGCGCTTGGCGCGCTGTGTGACGATGCGATCCGTGAGGATGAAATTGAGCAGGGACGCTTTGATCGGGCGGAGGTACAAGCGTGGCTGGTAAACTGGGCGGAGCCATCGCAACGGGTGTTACAGTTTCGCGGGTCCATTGGCGAATTGCGCCGCGCAGGCGGCAGTTTTCGGGCTGAGTTGCGCGGGCTTACCGAACCGCTGAATCGGCCCTTAGGACATGTCTATCAAAAGCCTTGTTCGGCGGTTCTGGGCGATGGCAACTGCCGCTTTGACCTCTCCGCACCGGGCTATACTGCTGAGCGGGTGATTGAGGCCGCGCAAGAGGCGCAGTACTTTCGCTGGGCTACATTGTTGGGGTTTGAAGAGGGTTGGTTTGCCCGCGGAAGGCTGGATGTACTCGACGGACCGGCGGCAGGGCTTTGGGCTATGATCAAGCTGGATTACTTCGAAGGCGCGGAGCGTGTCGTTGAGCTATGGGAGCCGATCCGCGGGCCACTGCCAGAAGGCACGGTGGTACGGCTCACAGCGGGCTGCGACAAGCGGATGGAAACCTGCCGGCTGAAGTTCAACAACCTGATAAATTTCCAAGGTTTTCCCGATCTTCCGAACGAAGATTGGATGATGGCGGTGCCCCGTTCCGACGGAGCCAACGGCGGCGGTTCTCGCAGATGAGTGCGGCTGGCGAAAGGCTGGTCTGGGCTGCGCGACAGTGGATCGGCACGCCCTATGTGCATCAGGCCGCGACCAAGGGGGCGGGCTGCGACTGCCTTGGGCTGCTGCGGGGGTTATGGTCCGAGTTGCTAGGCTGCGAGCCTGAGGCAGTGCCGCCCTATTCTATGGATTGGTCCGAGCCGCAGGGCGAAGAGCAGCTTTGGGCGGCGGCACTACGGCATATGACGGCAAAGGGCGATGATGCGGCCGCGCGAGGTGATGTGTTGCTCTTTCGGATGCGTCAAGGTGCGGTGGCAAAACATCTTGGGGTGCAGGCAAGCATCGGTGATCGCCCAAGTTTCATTCATGCCTATGCAGGGCATGGGGTGGTAGAAAGCCCGCTCAGCGCACCTTGGCAGCGGCGGATCGTGGCGCGTTTCATATTTCCTGAGGAGGTCTCCTGATGGCGACGATTGTTCTTTCGGCAGCGGGTGCAGCGGTTGGCGGCTCTATTGGGGGCACGCTGGCGGGGCTGTCTTCGGTCGCGGTGGGCCGTGCGGTTGGCGCAACCTTGGGACGTTTGGTAGACCAGCGGTTGCTGGGTCAAGGTGGGCAGGCCGTTGAGACAGGCAAGGTCGATCGTTTCCGGCTGACCAGCTCAGGCGAAGGTGCCGCGATCGCTCAGCTTTACGGGCGGCTGCGGTTGGCGGGTCATGTTATTTGGGCCTCGCAGTTCCAAGAGACCGTCAATGTTAGCGGCGGTGGTAAAGGTGATCCATCGGCGCCGAAAACGACTGAGTATAGCTACACTGTCAGTCTTGCCATTGCGCTTTGTGAGGGGGAAATCACCAGCGTAGGTCGTATCTGGGCCGATGGGGTGGAAATTGCCCCTGATGATCTGAACATGCGCGTCTATTTGGGTCAGCCAGACCAGCAGCCTGACCCGACCATGGCCGCAATTGAGGGGGCGGATCAGGTGCCTGCCTATCGCGGCACGGCCTATGTGGTGATGGAGAATTTGCCACTGGCGCAATTCGGTAACCGCGTGCCGCAGTTCTCTTTCGAGGTGATGCGCCCTGAGCAGTCCGCCGCGCCGAAATCAGAGCATGCGCCTGCCTTTGGGGTTCAAGGTGTCGCTTTGATCCCCGGCACGGGAGAATATGCGCTCGCCACCACGCCGGTGCACTATTCAGGTGGTCCCGGCAGTCGCTGGAGCGCAAATGTGAACACCCCCGCCGCAAAGACAGATTTTTCCGTGGCGTTGGAAAATATGACGGAAGAGTTGCCAAATCTAGAGGCCGCCTCTCTCGTTGTGTCGTGGTTTGGCAGTGACCTGCGGTGTGGGGAAGGTCGTTTGCGGCCCAAGGTTGAAGACCCGGCCATTGATGGGGAGAACATGCCTTGGCGGGTGTCTGGCGTGACGCGTGCAACTGCGGAGGTGATCGCCCAGCAGAATGAGCGTCCGATCTATGGCGGAACGCCTGCGGATGCGGCGGTGATCGAGGCCATCCAAGCGCTCAAATCGGCGGGCAAGGCAGTGATGTTCTACCCGTTCATCTTGATGGATCAAACCGAAGACAACGGCTTGCCGGATCCCTACAGTGATGCGGATGACCAGCCGCGTCTGCCATGGCGGGGGCGGATCACCCTCTCGGCGGCACCGGGGCGCCCTGGCAGCCCGGATGGCACGGTAACGGCAGAGGCAGAGGTAAGCGCCTTCTTTGGCAGTGTCACGGCGGCGGACTTTGCGGTTACGCAGGGCACGGTAAGCTACAATGGCCCTGAGGAATGGACCCTTTCGCGGTTTACTCTACATTACGCGGCGCTTTGCGCAGCGGCAGGTGGGGTTGAGGCCTTTTGCATTTCCTCGGAAATGCGGGGACTCACGCAGATACGTGGGGCGGCGAATAGTTTTCCCGCTGTGGTGGCATTGCGGATGCTGGCGCGAGAGGTGCGTGCATTGTTGGGGCCAGAGGTCAAGATCAGCTATGCCGCTGACTGGTCTGAGTATTTCGGCTATCAGCCACAGGATGGCAGCGGCGATCTTTACTTCCATCTTGATCCGCTTTGGGCTGACGAGAACATCGATTTCATTGGTATCGACAATTATATGCCGCTGGCCGATTGGCGGGATGAGGCGGGGCATCTGGATGGAGCGCAATGGCCCGCCATCTATGATGTCGGTGATCTGCAATCCAACATCGAAGGTGGCGAGGGCTATGACTGGTACTACCATTCGCCAGAAGCCCGCGCCGCACAGTTCCGCACGCTGATTACGGATGGGGCACATGATGAACCTTGGGTTTACCGCTATAAAGACCTGCGAAATTGGTGGGAGAACCATCACCATCAGCGCATAGGCGGAGAGCGCCAAGCCGCGCCAACGGACTGGCAGCCGATGTCCAAACCGATTTGGTTTACAGAATATGGATGTGCCGCGATCAACAAAGGGGCGAACCAGCCCAATAAATTTCTTGATCAGAAGAGTTCGGAAAGCGCATTGCCGCATTATTCCACGGGCGCGCGGGACGACCTGATGCAGATGCAGTATCTGCGTGCAATTTCAGCTTACTGGCGCGATCCTGCGCGTAACCCGACCTCAACGGAATATGGCGGGCCGATGCTTGATATGTCCCGGGCGTTTGTCTGGGCGTGGGATACGCGGCCCTTTCCGTTCTTTCCCAATAACGTCGATCTTTGGAGTGATGGCGAGAATTACAGCCGAGGACATTGGCTGAACGGGCGTGCCTCGGCACGGTCGCTCGCTTCGGTTGTGAGTGAGATTTGCCGCAGAGCGGGGGTGGAGCATTTCGATACGTCACAGCTGTTTGGCTATGTGCGCGGCTATGCGGTGACCCAGGTCAGCGAAGCGCGCGCGGCGTTGCAACCGCTTATGCTGCGCTATGGCTTCGACGCGATTGAACGCAATGGCGTGCTGCACTTCCGTCTGCGAGATGGGGCGAATGCAGTGCCAATTGACCGTGATCGGTTAGCCGTAAGCCCTGACCTTGATGGTTTGACCGAACAGTTGCGCGAGGCCGAGGCCGAGGTTTCGGGGCGCGTGCGATTGCGTTTTGTTCAGGCAGATGCGGATTTCGACGCGATCTCGGAAGAGGCGGTTCTGGCGGATGAGGCGACCCACGCGGTAAGCGGCACCGAGCTAAACATGGCGCTGACACGCGGCGAGGGGCGGCAGGTGGCCGAACGTTGGCTGACCGAAGCGCGCATCGCACGCGAAACGTTACGGCTATCTCTGCCGCCGTCGCAGATGACTGTGGGTGCTGGGGATGTGATCGAACTGCCGGGCGACGGCGCAGAGGGGCCGGGGCGCTACCGGATTGACCGCGTTGAACAGGTCGGCGCCATGCTGATAGAGGCCACCCGGATCGAACCCGAAGTCTATGATCCCGCACCGCTTGAGGAAGAGCTGGCAAGCCTGCGGCCTTTTGTACCTCCGCTGCCCGTTTGGCCCCAATTTATGGATTTGCCACTAATGCGGGGTGATGAAGTGCCACATGCGCCGCATCTCGCTGTTACCGCGGCGCCTTGGCCGGGATCCGTCGCGGTCTATCGCTCGACGGTGGATGCAAATTACGCGCTTAACGCGATTGTGCCCAGCCGATCGATCATAGGCGTCACACGATCGCCGCTTTATTTGGCGCGTCCCGGGCTGCCGGATGCGGGGTCGGTGCTGGAGGTTGAACTGACCAGTGGCACGCTTGAATCGGTTAGTAAGGAGGCGCTGTTGAATGGAGCGAACCTTGCCGCCATTGGTGATGGCAGTACCGGCAATTGGGAGTTGTTTCAGTTTCAGGAGGCGCAGCTTGTCGCTCCGCTGACCTATTGGCTCAAGGGCCGTTTGCGCGGGCAGGCGGGCAGCGATGGGTTGATGCCGGAGGTTTGGCCTGCGGGGTCGACTTTTGTCTTGATGAACGGCACGCCGCAACAAGTTGAACTCAGCCCACATTTGCGGCGGGTGGCGCAGCACTACCGGATTGGCCCGGCACGGCGACCTGTGGATGATCCGTCCTATGTGCACCAGGTTCAAGCCTTTGACGGGAACGGCCTGCGCCCCTTCAGCCCTTGCCATCTGCGCGCAAAAGTCGCGCCGAATGACGACATCGCGATCAGTTGGGTGCGTCGGACACGCATTGACGGCGATCCATGGGAGGGGCCGGAGGTGCCGCTTGGTGAGGAGAACGAGCAATACCTTCTACGGGTCTTTGATGGCACGGAGCAACTGCGAGAAGTGCTGCTTAATGCGCCCACTTGGACCTACAGCCGTGCCGCGCAAGCAAGCGATGGTATCAGCGGTACATTCGAGGTCACGGTCGCGCAGGTTTCTGCAACCTATGGCGCGGGGTTGGCAACGCGCCTTGCGGTGCCGAGCTAAGCCCGCGCGTTATCACGATTTTGAGCATGTGCGGATTTACAAATGGTCCTGCGCTATTGCATGAGCTACCCTAGCGGCAGAGTGAAGGAGCCCGTGACATGGCACAGACACGCAGAAATATCTCGAAAGTGGACCCGGTGTGGGACCAAATTCAGCAAGAAGCCGAAGATGCGGTGCGTGATGAGCCGTTGATCGGCGGCTTTGTTCACGCCTGTATCCTTCACCATAAATCAATCGAGAACGCGCTTTCCTACCGGATCGCTGCGAAGCTGTCGTCGAATGAGATGTCGATGATGGTCGTGCGCGAAATGGTAGAAGAAGCCTATGCCGAAGACCCCGACCTCGTCGCCGCAGCACGCGCTGATTTGGTGGCGATCTATGACCGCGATCCCGCCTGCCATCGGCTGTTGCAGCCGATCCTATATTTCAAAGGGTATCAGGCGGTGCAGGCGTACCGGGTTGGCCATCACCTCTATGCCAAGGGGAAACGCGACTTGGCCTATTTTATCCAAATGCGGGTGAGCGAGATTTTTGGCGTTGATATCCACCCGGCGGCCAAGATGGGCAAGGGCATTATGATCGATCACGCGCACTCCATCGTCATTGGTGAGACGGCGGTGGTTGGCGACAACGTCTCGATGCTGCATTCAGTGACCCTCGGCGGGACCGGCAAGGAAGAAGAGGACCGTCACCCCAAAATCGGGAACGGCGTGTTGATTGGCGCGGGCGCGAAGGTGTTGGGCAATATCACCATCGGCCATTGCAGTCGCATCGCTGCGGGCTCGGTCGTACTGGAGCCAGTGCCTGCCTGCAAAACCGTCGCGGGGATTCCAGCGCGGATCGTGGGTGAGGCGGGATGTGACCAGCCGTCGATGTCGATGAACCACCTTTTCGGGCCAGACAGTGAATAAGCCCAATGGATATCGTTAGAAATGAAAAAGCCGGGGCATGCCCCGGCTTTTGTTTGTTTGACGTGTGGCGACCTTAGGCCAGCATCACCATCGGATTTTCGAGGTTTTCGACAATCGCATTCAAAAGCTGCGCGCCAAGTGCTCCGTCGATCACGCGGTGGTCGACCGAAAGGGTGACCGACATGACTGTGGCCGCAGTGACCTCGCCATCCTTCCCGATGATCGGCCTTTTCACGCCAGCACCGACAGCAAGGATCGCGCCATGCGGCGGGTTAATCACCGCATCAAAGTTGTCGATCCCGAACATACCGAGGTTGGAAATGGCAAAGCTGCCGCCCTGATACTCGTGCGGCGCAAGTTTCCGATCTCGTGCGCGGGTGGCAAGGTCTTTCATTTGCGCCGAGAGGGTCGACAGTGATTTGGTGTCGGCATCCTGTAGGACCGGCGTGAAGAGACCGCCCTCGATGGCAACAGCCACGGCCACGTCCGAGGGCTTGAGCTTCAGGATGCGATCACCGGCCCAAACAGCATTAGCATCTGGCACCGATTGCAGGGCCAGCGCACAGGCTTTGATGATGAAGTCATTCACCGACAGCTTTACACCACGCGCTTCGAGTTGCTTGTTCAGATCACCACGGAACGAGAGCAGCGCGTCGATCTGAATGTCGCGGCGCAGGTAGAAATGCGGCACGGTTTGCTTGGCCTCCGTAAGGCGCGCGGCGATGGTCTTGCGCATGCCGTTGAGGGTGACTTCCTCGTACTCGCGGCCCTCGTACATCTGGGCGACTGCATCGGCAGAGGGGCCGGTGGCAGCGGCTTGGGCGACCGGGGCGGCATCTTTGGCAGGCGCGGCGCCTTCGGATTTCGCCGCAGTCGGCTGGGCATTCTCGACATCCGCTTTGACGATCCGACCGCGCGGGCCACTGCCTTCGATTTGCGACAGGTCCAAACCCTTGCCGGCGGCGATCCGGCGGGCGAGGGGGGAGGCGAAAATGCGCTCGCCCTTGTCGTCCTTGGGGGCGGCGGGGGCTTTGGCGTCGCTCTTGGCCGGGGGGTCATTAGCATCCGTCGCACCACGGCCATAGCCCGCTTCGGGCGTCTCGGCTTCGGCTGCTTTGGCCGCTTCCTCGGCCTGTGGTTTTTCTTCCTTGGTGGATGCGGATGTATCGATATCGTCGGCGCTTTCACCTTCTTCGAGCAGCACGGCGATCGGTGTGTTCACCTTCACGCCCTCGCTACCTTCCTCAATCAGGATTTTTCCGATGGTGCCTTCGTCGACGGCTTCGAACTCCATCGTGGCCTTGTCAGTCTCGATCTCGGCGAGGATGTCGCCCGAGGCGACCTCATCACCTTCCTTGACCAACCACTTGGCGAGCGTGCCTTCCTCCATCGTGGGGGACAGGGCGGGCATGAGAATTTCTGTGGGCATGATCCGCTCCTTACCGGTAAGTGACTTTGCGCACGGCTTCGATCACCTCATCGGTGGTGACCAGCGCGTGTTTTTCGAGGTTGGCGGCATAGGGCATGGGCACGTCCTTGCCGGTGCAGGTGATGACCGGGGCGTCGAGGTAGTCAAACGCCTCCTGCATGATCACGCCGCTGATGTAGCCGCCGACCGAACCCTGCGGCCAGCCTTCTTCGACGGTGACGCAGCGGTTGGTCTTCATAACCGATTTCAGGATCGTGTCGGTGTCCATCGGGCGCAGCGTGCGCAGGTCGATGACCTCGGCCTCAATGCCGTCTTCGGCCAGCTTTTCAGCCGCCTCAAGCGCATAGGTCATGCCGATGCCGAAGCTTACGATGGTCACGTCCGACCCTTCGCGCCAGATGCGGGCCTTGCCGAAGGGTACGGTGTAATCCTCAACATCCGGCACGTCGAAGCTGCGGCCATAGAGGATTTCGTTTTCAAGGAAGATCACCGGGTTCGGATCGCGGATCGCGGTTTTCATCAAACCTTTATAGTCGCTCGCCGAATAGGGCATCGCGACCTTGAGGCCGGGGATCTGCATGAACCAAGCGGCATAGTCCTGAGAGTGCTGTGCACCGACGCGGGCCGCCGCGCCGTTGGGGCCACGGAAGACCATGGGCGCGCCCATCTGACCGCCGGACATGTAAAGCGTCTTGGCCGCGGAGTTGATGATCTGGTCCATCGCTTGCATGGCGAAGTTAAAGGTCATGAACTCGACAATCGGGCGCAGACCGCCAAAGGCCGCACCGACACCGATGCCCGCAAACCCATGTTCAGTAATCGGCGTGTCGATCACCCGTTTGGGGCCAAACTCGTCCAGCATCCCTTGGGTGATCTTATAGGCGCCTTGGTACTCAGCGACTTCCTCGCCCATGAGGAAGACATCCTCATCGCGGCGCATTTCTTCGGCCATGGCGTCGCGCAGCGCTTCGCGAACGGTCTGTTGCTTCATCGCCGTGCCTTCGGGCCAGTCGGGGCTGGTGTCGGGCTCGGGCTGTTTCTTGCCCTCGGCGGGGGGCTCGCGATCGTCGTCCGAGGATTTGGCCTGCGCGGGCTTGGCGTCCTCGCCTTTGTCCTCGGCAGGCGCAGATTTCGCGCTGTCGATATCGTCGGCGCTTTCGCCTTCTTCCAGCAGAACGGCGATGGCGGTGTTCACCTTCACGCCTTCGGTGCCTTCCTCGATCAGGATTTTGCCGATGGTGCCTTCGTCCACGGCTTCGAATTCCATTGTGGCCTTGTCGGTTTCGATCTCGGCCAGAATGTCACCAGAAGAGACTTCATCGCCTTCCTTGACCAGCCATTTGGCCAGCGTGCCTTCTTCCATGGTAGGGCTGAGGGCGGGCATAAGAATTTCGGTTGCCATATCAGTTTTTCTCCGCAGGAGTAATCATTCCGACGACGTTGCCTTGGCCGTCCTCGACATAGGCGCAGCGGCCGATGCCCGGAAAATCTGTGGGGGGAAGGGCCTCGGCCCCGCCGTTATCAAGCGCCCAGCGATAGCGGGCGTCACAGTCTTCGACCTCAAAAGTCATTGTGCCGCCGCGGATCGGGCCGCCAGCGGCAGGGGTCGCGTCACCGCGCGTCATTATTCCACCGGTCAGGCCTTTGCCCATGCCGATGTCCCGGCCTTCGATCAGTTGATAGGAAGCGTCTTCGCCCCCTTGCATGGGGGAAAATTCCCAACCGAACAATCCAGCATAGAAGGTTTTGGCCGCCGCGACATCGCTTGCGTGGATCTCGAAATGCGGCATCAGGCTTCGGCCTCCTGCGGAACTTCGGTTGCGTAGATGTCTGTCCAAAGCTCTTCGAGCGCGGGCTCGGGGCTTTCCTTGGCGAAATCGGCGCTCTCGTTCACGATCTTCTTGATCTCTTTGTCGATGGCCTTGAGGTCGTCTTCGGTGGCGTGATTGCCTTCGAGCAGCAGGGTGCGCACCGATTCAATCGGGTCACGCTCGTCGCGCATCTTCTGGACCTCTTCCCGGGTGCGGTATTTCGCGGGGTCCGACATGGAGTGGCCGCGGTAACGGTAGGTCTTGATCTCAAGAATATACGGTCCATTCTCGCGGGCGTGGGCAACGGCCTTTTGACCAGCCTCTTTCACCGCCAGCACGTCCATACCGTCGACAGCTTCACCGGGAATGCCAAAGGCCTTGCCGCGCTCCCAGATTTCGGCCGAGGAGGTCGAGCGCTGCTGCGAGGTGCCCATAGCGTATTGGTTGTTTTCGATGACAAAGATCACCGGCAGTTTCCAAAGCGCGGCCATGTTAAAAGTCTCATAGACCTGGCCTTGGTTCGCCGCACCATCGCCGAAATAGGTGAAGGTGACGCGCCCGTTGCCTTTATACTGGTCGGCAAAGGCCAAACCGGCACCCAGAGGCACCTGCGCCGCAACAATACCGTGGCCACCGTAGAAATGCTTCTCTTTCGAGAACATATGCATCGAGCCGCCCTTGCCCTTGGAATAACCGCCCTCGCGGCCCGTCAGCTCGGCCATGACGCCGTTTGGGTCCATGCCGCAGGCCAACATATGCCCGTGGTCGCGATAGGAGGTGACGCGTTTGTCGCCTTCCTCAGCCGCAGCTTCAAGTCCGACAACAACCGCTTCTTGGCCGATATAAAGGTGGCAGAACCCGCCGATCAGCCCCATGCCGTAAAGTTGCCCGGCTTTCTCTTCGAACCGCCGGATCAGCAGCATGTCGCGGTAATAGTTGCTTAACTCCTCCGCAGAGACATTGGGTTTCTTGCTCGATTTCTTCACGGCCATGGACGTCTCCTCCGTCGGCTCTGGTCAGATGCCAAAAGTAGTTTAGCGTTAAACTATTCCCTAACGCATTCCTGAATGGATTGCGAGAGACTTTGTAAACTGGCGCGCAGGCCAGTTCTGGCAAGCCAAAGTGGGCCAGAAGAGAGAATGAATTGCAACCCCATCGTGGGGGTAGGGAGCGTTTAGCGGATGACGATCTCGTCGGTGCGGACCATACCCAGAACCTTGCGGGCACGCTCGTCCAACAGATCAAGGTCTAGGTAATCGTCAGACAGGCGCTTGGTGAGGTTTTCCATCCGAGCCACCTCGGCCCGAACTTCTTCCAGCCGCGCGCCTAGCTTTTGGTTCTCGGCCACGATCTCGGTCCGGCGGAACAGGCCAAAATCACCCTGCACGGCGGCAAAGGTGAAATACAGGCTCAACGCGAAGGCAATCGCGAAGAACAGTAAGGTGCCGAATGCGGGGCGGGTGGTGCGCGTCATGTGTCTGCCTCTGTCGCCTCTTAACGGGCGTGAAACCTTTATGACACAGGCGATTCGCTCAGGGGAACCCCTTGCGCGCCTATGCCATAGGAATTTAACCTGTTTTTTGGCAGGCGTGACTTATCCGCCCAATGCGGCGACGCCGGGCAGGGTTTTGCCTTCCATCCATTCCAGGAACGCGCCCCCCGCGGTGGAGATATAGGTAAAGTCATCCGCCACACCGGCTTGGTTAAGTGCCGCAACCGTGTCACCACCGCCCGCAACCGAGGTCAGCGTGCCATCGCGGGTTTGCTGAGCCGCCGCGCGGGCGGCAGCAACAGTGGCAGTGTCGAACGGCGGGATCTCAAAGGCCCCCATTGGCCCGTTCCAGATCAGCGTGCGCAGCCCGGCAAAAGCGGCCTCAACGAGGGCGACAGTATCGGGGCCCGCATCCAGCACCATTTGATCGGCGGCCAATTTCGCGTCGGGGCCCAATTGGGCCACCTCATGCGCGGCACCTTTGGCAAAGTCGCGCGCGACCAAACCGTCAACGGGCAAGATCACCCGGCAACCCGCCTTGTCCGCCTGCGCCATGATATCTTTGGCGGTGCTGTAATAGTCAGGCTCTTCTAAGGATTTGCCCAAATCTGCGCCAAGTGCGGCGAGGAATGTGTTCGCCATGCCGCCGCCGATCACCAGCACATCCAATCGGTTCACGAGGTTTTCCAGCAACGCGATCTTGGTCGAGACCTTGGCGCCGCCAACAACGGCACCCACCGGGCGCTCTGGCTTGGCCAAAGCCGCCTCTAACGCCGAAAGCTCTGCTTGCATCAAACGGCCCGCGCAGGCGGGCAGCAGCCGCGCCAGCGCTTCCGTCGATGCATGGGCGCGGTGCGCAGCCGAGAAGGCGTCGTTGCAATAGACATCACCCAGATCAGCAAGGCGTTGGGCAAACTCTGCATCATTCGCTTCTTCACCTGGGTAGAACCGAATGTTTTCCATGAGTTGCAGATCATCCTGCGCCCCAACTGCGGCCTCAAGCGACGGGACAAAGGCCACGTCACGACCCAAAGCGTTTTCCAGTGCGGGAAGGACCTGTTTTAGGCTCATCTCCTCGACAACCTTGCCCTTAGGTCGCCCGAAATGCGCCAGTAGCGTCACCTTGCCACCGCGCGAGAGAATGTCGTTCACCGTGGGCACGATCCGTTCGATCCTTGTGGCATCGGTCACGCGGCCATCCTCTACGGGTACGTTGATGTCGACCCGCAGCAGTACGCGCTTGGCGTTCAGGTCCATGTCGTCCAGTGATTTCCAGCCCATCGGTCTTCTCCCATTCCAATCTCTTGCGCTGTGTTTTGCTGTTATCGGGCCCCACGTCAATGCGCGGCTTGGCAATTGCCGCCAAGCTCCTTAGGTATCTGGCAAAGACAAACACAAGGAATGCCCCATGGCCGATATCAAAGACCCCGAAAACACCATCCTGATGGAGCTGAAAGACGGCACAGTGACAATCGAGCTGATGCCCGATCTGGCACCTAAGCACGTTGAACGCATGAAGGAATTGGCCCGCGCTGGCAAATACGACAATGTCGCCTTCCACCGCGTGATCGAAGGGTTCATGGCCCAGACTGGCGACGTGGCCAACGGCAACATGGAAGACAACTTCAACCTGCGTGCGGCTGGCACCGGCGGCTCGGACCTGCCGAACCTGCCTGCGGAATTCTCCAAGGTGCCCCATGCCCGTGGCACCATTGGTGCTGCTCGTTCGGCCAACCCCGACAGCGCCAACAGCCAGTTCTTCATCAACTTTAAAGACAACGACTTCCTCAACGGTCAGTACACCGTTTACGGGCAAGTCATCTCGGGCATGGAGCATGTCGACGCGATCACCCGTGGCGAGCCTGCTGCAAACCCTGACCGCATGATCTCGGTCAAAGTGGCAGCAGATGCGTAAGATCGTAGGCACCAGCGCTGTACTGGCGATCCTTGGCACGGCGGCTGCGGCAACCGGGCTTGAGATCGAAGTGGCGGGTGAGTCCAATGGTACCGTCAAGATCGACCTGCTGGAAGATGTGGCGCCACAGCACGTGGCCCGCATCACCGAACTGGCCAACGAAGGCGTCTATGACGGGGTGGTCTTTCACCGCGTGATCGACGGCTTCATGGCCCAGACCGGCGATGTGCAATTCGGCAAATCCGGCGCCGACACCGCGCGCGCTGGCATGGGCGGCTCTGACAAGCCCAACCTCAAGGCCGAGTTTTCGGACATCGCCTATGAGGCTGGTATCGTCGGCATGGCCCGCAGCCAAAGCCCGGACAGCGCCAACAGCCAGTTCTTCATCATGTTCGACAAGGCGCCTTTCCTTGACGGCCAGTACACAGTCGTCGGTAAGGTGACCGAAGGCCAAGATGTGGTTGACGCCATCAAACGCGGCACCGGCCCCAATGGCGCCGTTGTCGGTGCGCCAGACGTGATGCAAAAGGTCACTGTGACCGAGTAACATCCGATTAAGATCGTGCGGGGTGGGCGTGCTTGCTCACCCCGTGCATGTGCCTCGCTCAGGCTATGATGAATTGAGCGCTATGGTTCCAAGCATTTGCCTTTGATACCTTTCGGCCAGACGGCAATTGATTGCTGGGCCGCCAATTGCCCCCCCAGAAACAAAATCAAGCGCCGCAGTTGCCTGCGACGCTTGTCAATTCTTTAACCTGCCTGCCGTCTTACGACGCGGGGTTCGGCTTTTGTGCTGGAGCGGATTTCGCACCGGGGTTCAGCGGGTCATCCTGCCGCTGCACGGAACCTTCGAAATGCGCACCAGATTCGATCGCGATGGTCTTGTGGATGATGTCACCCTCAACGCGGGCCGTGGATGTCAGGCGGACCTTAAGGCCGCGGACGCGGCCCACGATACGGCCATTAATCACCACATCATCGGCAACCACTTCGCCCTTGATCGTCGCGGTCTCGCCGATGGTCAGCAGATGCGCGCGGATGTCGCCTTCGACAGTACCTTCGACCTGAATATCGCCGGTGGTTTTCATGTTGCCGGTCACATGCAGATCAGAGGACAGAACAGAGGCAGGCGGCTTTGCCTTGGGCGCGCTGGCCTTGAACTCGTTCTGCTTCGGCGCAGTGGGGGCCGGGGCATGACCAGAAGCGGCCGGCTTGTTGGCATCGGCATCACTGGGCGCGGGATCATTGATTTTGCTTTTAGAAAACATCGTTTGCAGCCTTGATATAGATCATGGGATTGACAGCTTTGCCACCTACGCGGACTTCATAATGGAGATGAACACCGGTGACCCGTCCTGAGGCACCCATATCACCGATATGCTGTCCGCGCGAGACTCTTTGACCAACTTTCACGCGAAGCTTGGACATATGCGCATAGCGCGTCTCGATGCCAAACTCGTGCTGGATCTTCACCAGACGACCATAGCCCGATGACCAGCCCGCGTGAATCACCACACCATCGGCGGTGGAATAGAGCGGCGTGCCCATGCCAGCGGCAAAGTCGACACCCTTGTGCATCCGGCGTCCACCCGTCTTGGGGTCGCGGCGATAGCCGAATTGGCTGGTGAAACGAAATGCGTTTTTCACGGGGTTGGCAAAGGGCGCTTTTTCGGCGGCGATCCGATAAAGGTTCAGCCGGTCCATCTGGTTCAGCAGACGGTTGGCGCGCAGCGTGTCTGGGCTTAGTTCCTCACCACGGGTGGTGAAAGACAAAGGCGTCATCGGGCCACCTTGACCGGAATAGCCACGGCGCACAGTGGCAAGAATGCTGTCCGTGGGCATGCCCGCGCTGCGGAACATCTTATCAAGTGGAGCAACAGAAACGCTCATCGCTTCTTCAAGCTGGCGGAAAATGGCATCGTTTTGATCGCGCATGAGCGCAATTTCCTGCGCCATCTCATCGGCCTGCAGCAGGGCGTCTTGGGCATCAACGACAACCTTGTCCCGCTCAGCAGCGGTGCGCGCCAGCGCTTGGGCAAGGAAATCGGTCGGGGCTTGATCCGCGTCGGCGCGGGTACTGCCTGCCTCACCATTCTCAAGACTGCCTTCCAATTCGGCCAGTTTCAGCCGGGCCTTCTGACGGTCCTTCATTGTGTCGCGCAGGGTGGACTGGATCACGTCGATCCCGGTCTCCAACTCACGGCGGCGGGTCTCGGACGACAGCAGTTCGGACTGCATGACGGAAATCTGTGTCAGGGCGGCGTTGAACCGATCCTGTGCGGCCAATGCTTCCTCGGCCCGCAGATCGCGTTGCGCGGAAAGTTCGTTCAACCGAGCCTGATAGGTGCGCTGGTCGCGTTTGGCCTGCTCGCGAAAATTGCCAGAGCCGATGCTGTCCATCAGGATGATCGCCGTGGCGATGATGGCCCATGACACGAGAAAGGCAGAGCCTGCAAGCCCGGCAATCTGGGTGCCGGGGCGGAGGCGGATGAAACGTGTATCGCTGTCGGATTTCAGAAAGACGCGGCGTTCGGGAAAGTAATGCTCAAGCAGAGCATGCGTCTTGATGGCAATCCGTGTGCGCACGTTGTCGTCCTTTGTCCCGTCCCGTCGACGCGGAGGGCTCTCCCGGACCGCGCCCAACGTCAATAGCCAGTGGTTTCAAATGGGGCAACCCTGTTGCCCCAAGCCTGGGCGGCAATCCCCCATTCCCCTGTTTAATACGGCAAGCGATTGGCAAAAATCCGCCTATTCCAACCACTTGCTGAACTGGGCTTAGGTCTTTGTTGATGCACCATCTGCTGTAAGCGGCCAATAGAAGTCAGGAGGAATCCCCGCTTCGGCGCGCTTTTCCTCGTTGAAGGGCGGCTTTAAATCGCCATGGAAATACTTGCGTACGAGGGCATGAAAACGGTCTTTCGGGTCTTCGTCATGGCGCCCACAGAGAAAGTGAAACCACTTGCTGCCATAGGCCACATGGGCAACTTCTTCGGAATAGATCGTCTCAAGCGCGGCCACTGCGCTATCGGCTTTAGCATTGCGAAAAATCTTGATCATGCCCGGTGTCACATCAAGGCCGCGCGCCTCTAGCACCATTGGCACAACGGCAAGGCGGCCCATCAGATCATCGACGGTGTCTTCGGCGGCGCGCCACATGCCCGCATGGGCGGGCATCGCGCCGTAGTGGCTGCCCATTCCCTCAAGGCAGTCGCACATCAGGTTAAAGTGTTTGGATTCGTCATCCGCCGCTTTGACCCAATCGTCATAAAAGCCCAAAGGCAGCGGCACATGTGAGAAGCGGGCGATCACGTCCCAATGAAGATCGACGGCGTTTAACTCGATATGTGCCACGGCATGCAAAAGCGCCGCGCGGCCCTCGGGCGTGCCGGGGCGGCGGCGGGGCACCTCGCGGGGGCTCAGCAATTCGGGCTTGGCGGGGCGGGCAGGGTGCAACGGTGGATCTGCACGGCCCACCTCGGGGCGAGCGCCCTCGGCACGGGCCGATAGCCACTGCGCCGCGAATTTCCGAGACAGTGCTGTCTTCTCGCGCCCATCCGCCGTGCGCAGCACCGCTTCGGCCATTTCAGCAAGCGGCATCATGCGCCGCGCACCGCGTCGAGCACGGCATCCACATGGCCGGGCACCTTCACCTTGCGCCAGACCTGCGCGATCTTGCCTGTCGCGTCGATCAGGTAGGTCGCGCGTTCAATACCCATGGATTTCTTGCCGTACATATTTTTCTCGACCCAGACCTCATAGGCTTCGGTTACCGCGCCATCGGTGTCGGACAACAGTGGCACCGTCAGCGTGTGTTTGGCGGCGAATTTGTCGTGTTTGTCCATGCTGTCGCGCGAGATGCCAAAGACCTGGACGCCCGCCTCGGCGAACTCGGACAAACGCTCGGAAAAGCCGATCGATTCCTTGGTGCAGCCGGGCGTGTCGTCGCGCGGGTAGAAGAACAGAACCACCGGCGCGCCGCGCAGGGCAGAGAGCGTAATCTCGCCACCGCCGGTCACGGGAAGGGTGAAATCCGGGGCCGGTTGGCCGGGCTGCGGTCCGATCTGCGACATAGGGGCGGTTCCTTTGGCTTGTGAAGGGTCGTTCAGGGCTGTCATACTGCATCTGATTTGACAACGTCAAAGCCGCCCCAGCCGAACCGGAGCCCGATGAGCGACCCATCCCCTTCCAGCCCGCCTGCGCCGACAGGCGAGGGGCAGACCCGCCGCAGGTCGCGCCGCCGTGCGGGGATCGCGTCGGTCGCGGTGCTGGTGCTACTGGCGGCGCTGGCCACGGGGGCGGCGGTCTATTTCACCGGGCGGCCGATCCCTGCGCCGCTTTGGGTGCAAGAGCGGATCGAGGCGCGGATCGCAAGCGCCCTGCCACAGGCGCGGGTGGATTTTGGCGCGATGGAGTTTGTCGTCGACGAGGGCTGGCGGCCGCGTGTGCGCCTGCAAGACATCTTTGTCACCACCCCTGACGGCGATGAAATCGTCAGTTTCAATGAGTTCAAGGCCAGCCTGTCGATGCGGTCGTTGTTGCGCGGCGTGGCGCAACCGCGAGAAATCTCATTATCAGGCGTTGTGGCCAATCTGCGCCGGGGGGCGGACGGACGCGTGAGCCTTTCCGCCGGGGCCGGGATCGCCCCGCCTGAGCGCGAGGCCGCGACGTTGCCCCAGTTGATCGGCCAGATTGACGAGGTGCTGGCAGCGCCTGCGCTTTCCGCCCTGCGATCGGTCGAGTTGCGCGCCCTGACCCTGCGTTTTGAAGATGTCCGTGCTGGCCGAGCATGGACGGGTGATGGGGGGCGGCTGCGCCTGTCGCGTAGTGGTGATCAGCTTGATCTATCTGCCGACCTTGCAGTGCTAAGCGGGGGCGCCGGGGTGGCCACACTGACCGCCAATTACAGCAGCCAAATCGGCCAGAGCGCCGCGACCTTTGGTGTCACCTTTGATGGGATCGACGCGCGTGATATCGCAGCCCAAGGCCCGGCGTTTTCGTGGCTAGAGGTGCTGCGCGCCAATATCTCCGGCGCGGTGCGCAGCGGGATCGACAGCACGGGCAGTTTTACGCCGATCAACGCTTCGCTGCAAATCGGCAAGGGCGCGTTGCAGCCCAATCCACAGACCACGCCAATCCCCTTTGACGGCGCGCGCAGCTACTTTAGCTATGATCCCGCACGCCAGCTTTTGCGTTTTGATGAGATGTCGCTCGACAGCCCGTGGGTTTCTGGCAGTATCACGGGCAGTTCGCAGTTGGGTGATGTCACGGGCGGTATTCCGGGGCGTATGGTGGGGCAGTTTACCCTGCGCGATCTGCGCGCCAACCCTGCCGAACTCTACCCCGAGCCTGTGGCGCTGGATCAGGCGGACATCGACTTCCAACTCAGCCTTGATCCTTTTCGTCTGAAGCTGGGACGGTTGGAGATCAGCGATCAGGGCCGCAGCCTTCGCCTTGATGGCGAATTGCTGGCCGCGCCCGAGGGTTGGAAACTGTCGCTTGATGGTCGGATGGACCGGCTGAACCCAGAGCGGCTGCTGACCCTTTGGCCTGAAACGGTGAAACCCAAGACCCGCAAATGGCTGGATGAGAACCTGCATGGGGGGCGGATGCGCAACCTTGATCTGGCCCTGCGCATGGACCCAGGTGCACCGCCGCAGACCTATGTGGCCTTTGACTATGCTGGGGCTGAGGTGCGTTTCCTCAAGACCTTGCCGCATATCACCGACGGCAGCGGGCATATGAGCTTGCTCGACAACCGTTTGGTTGTGACGGTGGACGCGGGCGAGGTGATCGCACCGCAGGGCGGGGCAGTGACGCTGGATGGATCGTCTTTCATTATCCCAGACGTGCGTGTGAAGGACGGCAGCCCATCGGTGATCCGCCTCAATACACGCTCTACCCTGACCGCTGCGCTGTCGCTGCTGAACCAACCGCCGATGCAGGTGATGGATAAGGCAGGGCTGCCTGTGACACTTGCGGATGGGGAGGCGGTGCTGAATGGCACGCTGGCGCTGCCGCTGAAAAAGGGTGGCAAGCCCGAGGATGTGCGCTATCACCTTGCGGGGGAACTGCTGTCTTTGTCGACCGATACCTTGGTCAAGGATCGCAGCCTTCAGGCCAGCAGGCTGTCAATCACCGCCAACAACGACCGTATCACCATCGGGGGCGCGGGCCGGATCGACGGGGTGGGCTTTGACGGGGAATGGTCGCAGGCCATTGGGCCGGGATCGGACGAAAGCAAGCTTACCGCGCAGGTGGCACTGACCCCCACGGGGCTAGAGGCTTTTGGCATCGCCCTACCGCCAGGCAGCATTCGTGGCAGCGGAACGGGGCAGATCGCGGTGGACCTGAAAAAGGGCACAGCGCCGCGGTTCTCGCTGCAAAGCAATCTGGCGGGGGTGGGCATTTCTGTTCCGCAACTTTCATGGAGCAAAGCGCCGGGCACCAAGGGCGAATTGCGGCTGGCCGGACGGTTGGGAGATACGCCCAATATCGACGCCTTTCAACTCACCGCGCCGGGGCTGAGGCTCGCCGGATCGATAGACCTGAAACCCGGCGGTGCGCTTGACCGTGTACGGATCGACCGCCTGCGGCGCGGCGACTGGCTGGATATCCCCGTGCAACTAATCGGGCGTGGCAAGGGCAATCCGGTGCAGGTGGTGCTGGGCGGCGGCACGCTTGATATGCGACGCGCAGAGTTCGGGCCTTCTCAAGGGCAGGCCGGACCACCAATGCGCGTGGCGCTGGATCGGTTGCAGATCACCGATACAATTTCTCTCACCAACCTGTCGGGCACATTCAACACTGCCGAGGGGATGGATGGATCGTTCACCGCGCGGCTGAATGGCGGCACACCTGTGCAAGGCCGGGTGCTGCCCCAAGGTGGGCGCAGCGCGGTGCGCGTGGTCTCAGACGATGCGGGCGGGATCTTGCGTTCGGCTGGGTTGGTCAAACAGGTGGTGGGCGGAAACCTATCGCTGACCCTGTTGCCGGTGGGATCGGGCGGGGCCTTTGATGGGCAACTCAGTGTAAGCGAGGTGGGCATACAAGACGCACCGGGGATTGCCGCGCTGGTTAATGCGATTTCGGTCGTGGGGCTGATCAACGAACTTAACGGCGACGGGATCTATTTCGATGATGTCGAAGCGAACTTTCGCCTGACCCCAAACCGCCTGACATTGACCGAAGCCAGCGCCGTAGGGGCGTCCTTGGGCTTATCGATGGAAGGAGTCTATGCGCTCGACAGTGGGTTAATCGACATGCAGGGCGTGGTGTCCCCGGTCTATCTAGTGAACGGAATCGGGTCGCTGTTCACCCGCAAGGGCGAGGGGTTGATTGGTTTTAATTACAGCCTTAATGGCCCAGCGAAAGAGCCCAATGTCTCGGTCAATCCGCTGTCGGCCCTGACGCCCGGGATGTTCCGTGAGCTGTTCCGGAGCCCGCCACCTGCCGCGCCGCGTGTGCAGGGCCAAGCGAATCCGGTTGCCCGAGTGCCAGAGGACCGCTAAGCGCCGGGGCGACCCACGCCCGCCAGACCAGCAGGAATGCCGCATGAAACTTTCTGATTTCGATTTTGACCTGCCTGAGGAATTGATCGCCACGCGCCCCGCCACTCCGCGGTCTTCCGCACGG
Source organism: Sulfitobacter sp. DSM 110093 (assembly GCF_022788715.1). NCBI lineage: Bacteria > Pseudomonadati > Pseudomonadota > Alphaproteobacteria > Rhodobacterales > Roseobacteraceae > Sulfitobacter > Sulfitobacter sp. DSM 110093. The sequence continues at coordinate 1,858,660 of NZ_CP085167.1, read as the reverse complement.
CTATTGGTTGCAGATGGCGCTGTGCTGAATGATTGTCGCGTGACCGATTTGACCGACTGGCTGCGCCCCGGTGACCGTTTGGTGCTGAACGATACCCGCGTGATTCCTGCGCGGTTGAGCGGCGTTCGCCACCGTGCCTCGGCGCAGGGGGCCGTGCAGGCGAAGATCGAAGTTACGTTACTTGAACCGCGTAGTGACGGCACTTGGTCAGCGTTGATCAAGCCGCTGCGCAAGCTGAAGATCGGAGAAGAGGTAATCTTCACCGACGCCCTACGCGCAACATTGGAGGCGGTCGAAGACGGACAGGGGCATCTGCGTTTCAATTGCACGGGCGATGATTTTGATGCCGCGCTGAACGCCGCAGGTGCTATGCCGCTGCCGCCCTATATCGCCGCAAAACGTGCGGCTGATGCGCAAGACATGACTGATTATCAAACGGTTTTTGCCCGCCATGCAGGCGCGGTTGCGGCCCCGACGGCCTCGCTGCATTTCGACAGGGCGCTGCTGACGGCGCTGAAGGCACAGGGCGTTGAGTTTAGCCACGTGACGCTCCATGTCGGCGCGGGCACCTTCCTGCCGGTCAAGGTTGACGACATTTCCGAACATAAGATGCACGCCGAATGGGGCCGGGTCAGCGCCAAGGCTGCCGAAGAGATCACAGCGACCCGCGCGGCAGGCGGGCGGGTGATCCCCGTGGGCACCACTGCCCTGCGCCTGATCGAGACCGCGGCGCGTGGAGGGCATATAACCGCCTGGGAAGGCGACACCGATATTTTCATCACGCCGGGCTTTGCCTTTAACGTGACCGATGGGCTGATGACTAATTTTCACCTTCCCAAATCCACGCTAATGATGTTGGTGTCTGCCCTGATGGGCGTACAGCAGGTCAAGGACATCTATGCCCATGCCATCGCCGAGAAATACCGGTTTTTTTCATATGGCGATTCTTCCCTTCTACTGCCGAAGGCGCAAAAACCCGCTTGAATGTCGCACTAGGGGGTGACTAGCCTGTGATTGCGGTCCATGGGAGGGTCAGGGCGAACAAGGAATTGACGAATGATTCAAGTAGTTTCAAGCGCATGGGCGCTATTGCTGGGCATGTGCCTTTTGATGGTCGGCAACGGCATGCAGGGTACTTTGCTGGGCATTCGCGGCGGCATCGAAGGGTTCTCGACCTTTCAAATGTCGATCGTTATGTCCGCATATTTTGTCGGTTTCCTTGGCGGTTCGCGCATGGCACCGGGAATGATCCGGCGCGTCGGTCACGTTCGGGTTTTTGCCGCACTTGCTTCGCTAATTTCTGCCGTGATGATCATTTACCCCACGTTCCCCAATATCATCGTCTGGTCGGTTGGCCGCGTGCTGATTGGGTTCTGCTTTTCTGCTGTCTATGTCACGGCGGAAAGCTGGCTGAATAACGCCGCCACCAATGAAAACCGGGGGCAGGCGCTGTCGGCTTATATGATCGTGCAAACACTCGGCATCGTCATCGCCCAAGCGTTGTTGCTGACTGCTGACCCCTCGGGCTTTGTGCTCTTTGTCATCCCATCCGTCTTGGTGAGCATTGCGGTGACGCCAATCCTATTGTCGATCAGCCCCACGCCGCCATTTGGCACCACCAAACCGATGAGCCTTCGCACACTGATGGAGACTTCTCCGCTCGGTTGCGTCGGCATGTTTCTCTTAGGCGGCGTCTTCTCAGCCCAATTTGGCATGGCGGCTGTTTATGGTGCCGAAGCGGGGCTGAGCGTTGCACAGATCTCACTTTTTGTCGCGGCCTTCTTTGTCGGCTCGGTGATTTTGCAATATCCCATCGGTTGGATCTCAGACCGGATGGACCGACGCAGCTTGATCGTCATCACGGCGCTGATCGGGGGCGGGGGCTCTATCGTTGGGATGATGCTGGGGCATATTTTTCCGATCCTGCTTGCGACAGCCTTTGTCGTCGGCGGCATGTCGAACCCGCTGTACTCCCTAATTATGGCCCACACCAATGACTTTCTAGACCACGAGGACATGCCCGCAGCTTCGGGCGGGATGTTGTTTATCAACGGCTTAGGCGCTGTATTGGGTCCGGTTATCACAGGTTGGATGATGGGCACCGCGCTTGGGCCGGGCGGGTTTTACTTGTTTACGGCAGTGCTTTTCGTGGCTCTCGCTGGCTATGCCTCCTACCGTAAGACGCAGCGTGCCGCGGTTCCGGTCGATGAGACGGGCAACTACGTGCCGATCTACCCCTCGGCCACTGCCGTGGCCGTGGAGATCGCGCAGGAATATATCATTGAAACAGAACAGGAAGCCGCCGAAGAGGCGGCCCAAGAAAACGCCGAAGCAGATAAAAACGCCCCTGATAGCGATAACGATGTCGCGGATGACATAAAACGTGACTAGGCTTTTGCGGTAAGACGTTCTTAACTTTAATGAATCGCCCAAATTGCGGCAAAGGAGTGTGCGGGATGACTGGCACAAATGCAGGACCCGAAGACGTACTGAAATTCTGGTTGGAAGACATCGGTCCGGCCGGATGGTACAACAGTTCTGAAGATTTGGATGCCGATATACGTGCCCGCTTTGAAGAGCTTTGGAATGACGCGCAGGCGGGTAGGCTGAGCCATTGGCTGACCAATCCCACCGATGCGCTCGCGTTTTTGATCCTTACAGACCAATTCCCGCGCAACATGTTCCGCGATACGGGCAAGGCGTTTTCAAGCGACCGGGTCGCGCTGGCCGCCGCGAAAAGCGCGATTGAAAAGGGTTGGGATATGCGCATTGAAGCGCCCGAACGGCAGTTCTTCTATCTGCCGCTGATGCATTCCGAAAACCTTTGTGATCAGGACCGCTGTGTGCGCCTGATGTGTGAGCGGATGCCGGAAAGCCGTGACAGCAACCTGTTGCACGCCCGCGCGCACCGCGAAGTGATCCGCCAGTTTGGCCGTTTTCCCTATCGCAACGCAGCGCTCTCGCGCAGCTTCACCGCGCAGGAAACCTCTTACCTCAAAGAGGGCGGCTACGGCCGTACCGTCAAGCAACTTCGTGAAAGCCGCCAAGCGGCCTGAGCCATTGCTGGGGCAGGGTGCAATACGCGTGGTTGTGGCGATTGCAAATATGGTTTAGCGGTAAACTATATTTGCAAACCCTAACGCGAGGTCCGTGCCATGGCTGCCAAATCCTTTGATCTGATCGTGATCGGTGCGGGGCCGGGCGGCTATGTCGCCGCCATCCGTGGCGCACAGCTTGGCCTTAAGGTCGCGGTTGTTGAGCGGGAAAACTTGGGCGGTATCTGCCTTAACTGGGGCTGCATCCCGACCAAGGCGCTGCTGCGCTCTGCCGAAGTGTTCCATCTGATGCACCGCGCCAAGGATTTTGGTCTGGCTGCGGATAAGATCGACTATGATCTCGCTGCCGTGGTCAAACGTTCGCGCGGCGTTGCCAAACAGATGGAAAGCGGCGTCAAACACCTGCTGAAGAAGAACAAGGTCGAGGTCTTCATGGGCGAAGCCTCGATCCCCGCGAAGGGGAAGGTTTCCGTCAAAACCGAAAAGGGCAGCGAAGATCTGACGGCCAAGAATATCGTGCTGGCCACCGGCGCACGTGCCCGTGAACTGCCGGGGCTTGAGGCCGACGGCAAACGCGTCTGGACTTACCGCCACGCCCTACAGCCCGCCCATGACCCCAAAAAGCTTTTGGTGATCGGCTCTGGCGCCATCGGCATTGAATTTGCCAGCTTCTACAACACGCTCGGCGCAGATACGACTGTGGTCGAAGTTATGGATCGCGTTCTGCCTGTAGAAGATGAAGAAATCTCTAAATTTGCCAAGAAAGCCTTTGAAAAACAGGGCATGACCATCATGCAAAAGGCCACGGTCAAAAAGCTCGACCGTTCCGACGACAAGGTTACCGCCCATATCGAACGCGACGGCAAAGTCGAAAAGCTGGAGTTCGACACCGTGATCTCTGCGGTCGGCATCGTCGGCAATACCGAAGGGCTGGGGCTGGAAGAACTAGGCGTTAACGTCGACCGGACCCATGTGGTGACGGATGAATATTGCCGCACCGGCGTCGACGGGCTCTTTGCCATCGGTGACATCGCTGGTGCGCCGTGGCTTGCGCATAAAGCGAGCCACGAGGGGGTTATGGTTGCCGAACTCATCGCGGGCCAGAAACCACATCCAGTCAAACCCGAAAGCATCGCCGGTTGCACCTATTGCCACCCGCAGGTCGCCTCTGTCGGCCTGACCGAGGCCAAGGCGAAAGAGCAAGGCTATGACATCAAAGTCGGACGATTCCCCTTTATCGGGAACGGCAAGGCCGTGGCCTTGGGTGAGCCTGAAGGGATGGTGAAAACCATCTTTGACGCCAAAACAGGCGAGCTTCTGGGCGCGCATATGGTTGGGGCTGAGGTGACAGAACTGATCCAAGGCTATGTCGTGGGTCGTCAGTTAGAGACCACGGAGGAAGACCTGATGAACACCGTCTTCCCGCATCCGACACTGAGCGAGATGATGCACGAATCCGTGCTTGATGCTTTCGACCGCGTGATTCATATGTAAATTCATCGGAGCAGGCTGCGCGAAACGCATCTGCTCCGACACCGCCACGCTGTCCGCTATCTCATGCGGCTGCATGGCATGGTCAGCCCAAGATGCCGTCTTGCACCTCAGTATCTGTCGGGCGATCTGCGGATGTGCCCACACAGCCGTAGCGGCAAATTTCGCTTGCTAGCCTCCGATCAAATCGTCAACCAGCTCTGTGAGTATCTGCAGATCGCGACCAACTATGCGGCGCGAACCCTCCGCCGCTACCGGATTTCCTCTATCATCAAGCCATAGTTTCTTTTCTTCAGCCTCGCCAAATTGCCTCCATTTCGATGAATGACCTAAAAATATGCCGTTTAATTTGGTTTTTCGGCGAGCACGACTATCGGCTAGCCACTCGGTTACGGTGCGACTTCAAACCGGACTTACCGCTGAATGTGGGCGAAGAGACAGTGATCCTATTCACGTCACCAAAACGCCGCTCTACACGCTGGCAAAAACCTAAAGAACTGAAACGCTATGACTGAGCAGACATCCTTTCTACGTGTTTTCGCGCTTTGGGCCGCCGGGCTGGGCGCAGCGGCGCAGTATGGCAAGATGAGCGTCATCTTTGACCTGCTGCCTAAACTCTACCCACAAGCAGGGGCGGCCCTTGGGTTCCTCGTTTCGCTGGTCGGTGGTGTTGGTATCCTCTTAGGTATTGTTGCGGGGCTGATGGTGGCGCGTATTCGCTATCGGCGCGCGATCCTATGCGCCTTGTGGCTGGGGGCGGCGGTTTCGGCTTTTCAGACGCTGCTGCCAGGGTTCGGTTGGATGCTGGCCAGTCGTGTTGTCGAAGGTCTTTCACATCTGGCCATCGTCGTGGCGGCACCGACGCTGATTGCACAGCTCAGCACAGTGAAGGACCGCGGTTTTACACTGACCCTCTGGGGTACCTTCTTTGGCGTGGCCTTCGCGGTCTTGACCCTTGCTGGTCGCCCGCTTGCGCTGGCATGGGGCGTACCAGCGCTTTTCGCCGCCCATGCACTCTATATGGCGGGCTGCGCTCTGGTGCTTTCCGCCACTCTGCGGAGCCTGCCAGACGAGGGCGCGCAGCCGCCGTTCTCTCTGTCAAAGATGCTGCGCGACCATATAGCAATCTACCGATCGCCCTTTCTATCTGCTCCGGCTGCGGGCTGGTTGTTCTATACATTCAGCTTTGTCTCCATCCTTACCGTTCTGCCGCCCTACCTTCCCGACGGGTGGCGCGCGATCACCATGGCAGCGATGCCGCTGACCAGCATTGCCGTCTCAATGACTATCGGCGTCGCATTGCTGCGGCGTCTTCCTGCTGTTCGCGTCGCACAAACGGGTTTCACATTGTCGGCCCTTTCGATGGCGTGGCTTTGGTTCACGCCCGGCTCCCCGCTGGCCTGTCTGGCCCTCGCGGGGTCGATGGGCCTGATCCAAGGGGCGAGCTTTACCGCCGTGGCACAGTTGAACCATGGACCCGCCGCGCAGGCGCAGGCCAACGGCGCGGTGGCGCAGATGGGGAACCTCGGCAATAGTCTGGGCACACCTATCATGGCCTTTGGCCTTGCATCCTTTGGTGGGGCCGCACTGCCGCTGCTAGCGGGGGGAGCATTCGTTATGGGGCTGGTGGCACATCTCCTCCTTGGTGCGGCGCGGCGTCGCAGCTTGCGCGTTCCCGTTTAGTTCTCACATTTTCATTGGAAAACACTGCATCAGCACCTATGTACAAATCGTTAAGAGGGGCATGTCATGGCTGAGTTGAAGAACATCGAAGTGCGCGGTGCGCGCGAGCACAATCTGAAAAACATAGACGTGGATATTCCACGGGACCAACTGGTTGTAATCACGGGGCTTTCTGGGTCGGGTAAGTCGAGCCTCGCGTTCGATACAATCTACGCCGAAGGGCAGCGCCGCTATGTGGAATCGCTATCGGCCTATGCGCGGCAGTTCCTCGATATGATGCAGAAGCCGGATGTCGATCATATCTCAGGCCTCAGCCCGGCAATTTCCATTGAACAAAAGACGACATCAAAGAACCCCCGGTCGACAGTCGGCACGGTTACCGAAATCTACGACTATATGCGTCTGCTTTTTGCGCGGGTCGGAACCCCCTATAGCCCCGCCACTGGTAAGCCTATCGAGGCGCAGCAGGTGCAAGACATGGTCGACAGGATCATGACCATGGAAGAGGGCACGCGCGCCTATCTTTTGGCGCCGATTATTCGCGATCGTAAGGGTGAATATCGTAAAGAATTCATTGAGTTACGCAAGCAAGGCTTCCAGAGGGTGAAGGTGAACGGAGAGTTCCACGACCTTGATGAGCCGCCTACGTTAGATAAGAAGTTCCGCCATGACATCGACGTGGTCGTGGATCGGATTGTCGTGCGTGAAGGGTTGGAGACGCGTCTCGCAGACTCATTGCGCACTGCCTTAGACCTTGCTGATGGCATTGCGGTATTAGAGACAGCGCCGAGTGAAGACGACCCAGAGCGGCATACTTTTTCCGAGAAATTTGCTTGCCCTGTCAGTGGTTTTACCATTCCCGAGATTGAGCCGCGTTTGTTTTCCTTTAACGCGCCTTTCGGGGCTTGCCCGTCGTGCGATGGTTTGGGCGTCGAGCTGTTTTTTGACGAACGGCTTGTGGTGCCTGATCAGAACTTGATGATCTATGATGGTGCGCTGGCACCTTGGCGCAAGGGGAAGTCTCCTTACTTTAAACAAACCATCGAAGCCATTGCGAAGCATTATAATTTCGATCAGAAAACGCGGTGGAAGGACCTGCCGGAGAATGTTCAGCAGGTATTCCTGCGCGGTTCGGGCAAGGAAGAGATCGCCTTTCGTTACGACGAAGGTGGGCGCGTTTATGAAGTGAAGCGTGTCTTTGAAGGGGTGATCCCCAACATGCAGCGTCGGTATCGTGAAACTGACAGCAATTGGGTGCGCGAGGAATTCGAGCGCTATCAAAACAACCGGCCCTGTGGCACCTGCGGTGGTTACCGTCTTCGCCCAGAGGCGCTTGCGGTTCGCATCGGCCCCGCGACGGGGGATGAGAATGAGTTGCTTCACATCGGTAAGGTTGTGGAGATGTCGATCCGCGAAGCATACGCATGGTGTAACTCTGTTCCAGAGCATCTAACCTCGCAAAAGAATGAGATCGCCCGATCCATTTTGAAGGAAATTCGCGAGCGTCTGGGTTTCCTGAATAACGTGGGTCTTGAGTATCTTACGATGTCGCGTTCAAGTGGAACATTAAGTGGCGGGGAGAGTCAGCGTATCCGTTTGGCCAGTCAGATCGGCTCTGGTTTGACCGGCGTTCTTTATGTGCTTGATGAACCCTCCATCGGTCTGCACCAGCGAGACAATGACAGGTTGCTTGGCACGCTGAAAAACCTGCGTGATCAGGGCAATACCGTGATTGTGGTAGAGCATGACGAAGAAGCGATCCGTGAGGCGGATTACGTCTTTGACATAGGGCCGGGCGCGGGTGTGCATGGTGGGCAGGTGGTCAGCCACGGAACGCCAGAGCAGGTGGCAAACGACCCGAATTCTGTTACGGGTCAATATCTTACAGGCGTGCGTGAAATCTCTGTTCCGACAAAGCGTCGGAAAGGGAACAAGAAGAAGCTTCAGGTCGTAAAGGCGACTGGCAATAACTTGCAAAACGTGACGGTCGACTTCCCGCTAGGCAAATTCGTGTGTGTAACGGGTGTTTCAGGCGGTGGTAAATCCACGCTGACCATCGAAACTTTGTTCAAGACCGCGTCAATGAACCTGAACGGCGCGCGGCAGACCCCTGCGCCTTGTCAGACCATCAAGGGGTTGGAGCATCTCGATAAGGTTATCGACATCGACCAACGCCCTATTGGACGGACTCCGCGTTCGAATCCAGCTACTTACACCGGGGCTTTCACGCCGATCCGCGATTGGTTTGCCGGGCTGCCGGAGTCAAAAGCGCGCGGATACAAGCCGGGACGGTTCAGCTTTAATGTCAAGGGTGGGCGTTGTGAGGCGTGCCAAGGCGATGGTGTTATCAAGATCGAAATGCATTTCCTGCCGGACGTCTATGTTGAATGCGAAACCTGCAAAGGTGCGCGCTATAACAGGGAAACCTTGGAGGTGCGTTTTAAGGGTAAGAGCATTGCTGATGTCCTTGATATGACAGTGGAAGACGCGCAAACGTTCTTTGCAGCCGTGCCGTCTATCCGTGAGAAAATGGACGCGCTGATGCGGGTGGGCTTGGGCTATATCAAGGTCGGACAGCAAGCGACGACCCTTTCGGGTGGTGAAGCGCAGCGCGTGAAATTGAGTAAGGAACTAAGCAAACGCTCGACCGGTCGCACGCTATATATTCTGGATGAACCGACCACCGGGCTGCATTTCGAAGACGTGCGCAAGCTGTTGGAAGTGCTTCATGAATTGGTCGATCAGGGCAACTCTGTTGTTGTGATCGAACATAATCTGGATGTGGTGAAAACCGCTGACCACATCATTGATATCGGCCCGGAAGGTGGTGATGGTGGGGGCCGGGTTGTGGCCACAGGTACGCCAGAAAAGGTAGCCGATGTGGCAGAGAGCCATACTGGCAAATACCTTAAGCCGATGCTCCATAAACAGACGAAAGTGGCGGCGGAGTAACCCGCCGCCTGCTTGGTATTGGCCTGCACCGCGCTTTCAAAGCGCGGGGCAGGCGTTCCGGTTCACATCATTGTACCGTATTAGCTCTGCCAGCCGCGCTTTTCGAAACGGGGCAGCATGGCGGAAAAGTCCTTTCCCTTGCCGCCTTCTTCTTCGACGAAACGGGAATAGAGTTCCTTTGCCAGCGCGCCCATCGGGGTATCGGCGTCGGCCATTTCGGCTGCTTGCTGCGATAGACCGAGGTCTTTGAGCATCAGCTCTGCCGCAAAGCCTGGTTTGTAATCGTTGTCCGCGGGCGTTTGCGGGCCGACGCCGGGGGCTGGGCAATAGGCGTTCATCGACCAAGAATAGCCCGAAGAGGTGCTGACCACATCGAACATCCGTTCCCGATCAAGACCTAATTTATCTGCCAGTGCAAAGGCTTCGCAGGTAGCGATCATCGTCGCGCCAAGGATCATGTTGTTACAGATTTTCGCCGCTTGGCCTGCGCCTGCGTCACCACAATGCACGGCCTTTTGACCCATGATATCAAAAAGCGGTTTGGCCTTTTCAAAGGCGGCTTCAGCGCCGCCCGCCATGAAGGTCAGTGTACCGCCCTGCGCGCCGCCGATCCCACCAGAGACGGGTGCATCGACAAAGAGCAATCCCTCTTTCTGAGCGGCCTCCGCGACAAAGCGGGCGCTTTCCACGTCCACGGTTGAGCAATCGACCAAAAGCGCGCCGGGTGCCATATGCGCGATGGCCTCTTCCGCCACGTGGCGCAGGATCGCGCCGTTGGGTAGCATGGTGATGACGACGTCTGCCCCTGCGACCGCCTCGGCGATGGTTGCGGCCTCTGCCACGCCTTCGGCTGTGGTGCCAGCCACATCATTGCCGCGTAGGGTATGGCCAGCCGCGGCAAGGTTGGCCGCCATCGGACCGCCCATATTGCCAAGACCAATGAAGCCGATTGTAAGATTGCTCATGTATTTTCCTCCAAGTTCAATTCGTTATCGCCCAAAGGCGCAAGCATCGAGTCGACATCGGACTGCGGCACATCCCCATGGTGCTGCCACTTGGGGCTGCGGTCTTTGTCGATGATCGCCGCGCGCACGCCTTCGATGAAATCGCCATTTTCCATCGCCCGCCATGTATAGCGGTATTCCTGTTGCAAGGCTGGGATCATGCCAATACCGGGGCCGCGTAGGCGGCGCAGCATCTCGAGTGTACAGGCCATGGAAAGAGGCGATCCGCGGCACAAGATCTTGAGGGTTTCGGCAGCAAAGTCACTCTTCGCTGTCGTCACCGCGGCGATAACCGCGTTCAATGTCTCACCCGCGAAGAGGTGATCAATCTCTGTCTGTAGGTCAGCCAATTCACCCGCTGGCGGGGGTGTCGTGGCCTTGTCGAGGATGAAGGGATCACCATTCTCCTCAAGTTGCGCGATGAGGGCGGGCCATTCCGTCTCAGTGATGAAGTAATCCGCAAACCCCGCGTGCAGCACATCCGCCGGACCCATGCGCGCGCCGGTGGTGCCAAGGTATTCGCCCAGACGTCCGGGGGCTTGCGCCAAGAGGAAAGAGCCGCCCACGTCGGGCACCAAGCCAATGCCGCATTCAGGCATGGCAATCTTGCTGCTTTCGCCCACCACGCGGTGCGAGCCGTGACAGCCTAGCCCGACACCGCCGCCCATGGTGAAGCCCTGCATAAAAGAGATCACTGGTTTGGGATATCCGTGCAGTTTGTTATTAAGCCGGTATTCATCGGCCCAAAAACGCCGTGCAAAGGCGTAATCGCCACTTTGCCCAGTTTCATAAAGCTGCGCCACATCACCGCCTGCGCAGAAGGCCTTTTCGCCTTCCGCATCCAGCATGATCACCGCTACGTCTGGGTCTTCGCGCCAATCGTCCACGGCGGCCTCGATGGCGAGGCACATGTCATAGCTTAGCGCGTTAAGCGCCTTGGGGCGGGTGAGGGTGATGCGCCCGGCGCGGCCCGTTTTGCGGATATGGATGTCATTCATGGCACAGCCCTCAGCGGTTTTTCAGCATGTCACGGGCGACGATGACGCGCATGATCTCGTTCGTGCCTTCAAGGATCTGATGCACCCGCAAATCTCGGACCAGTTTCTCGATCCCATAGTCCGCAAGATAACCGTAACCGCCGTGCAATTGCAGACATTGGTCGACGACTTTGCTGCCGGTTTCGGTCACGAACTTTTTTGCCATGGCGCAGAATTTGGTGGCATCCGGCGCGCCAGTGTCGAGCTTCCATGCCGCCTGCCGCAAGAAGGTACGCGCGGCCTGCAATTCGATCTCCATGTCAGCAAGACGGAACTGAAGCCCTTGAAACTGGTCGATCGACTGGCCAAACGCCTTGCGGTCGCCCATGTACTCCAGTGTTTTTGTAAGCGCCGTCTGCGCCGCCCCCAGCGAGCATGCCGAGATGTTCAGCCGCCCGCCATCAAGCCCGGCCATCGCGTATTTGAAGCCATTGCCTTCCTGACCGACAAGGTTCTCGGCCCCGATCTTGCAGTCGTCAAACTGCACCAAGGCCGTGGGTTGGCTGCGCCAGCCCATTTTGTCTTCCAGCCCGCCAAAGCTTAGTCCCTCAGTCCCATCCTCGACATAGACGGTCGAGACGCCCTTGGCACCGTCTTCTGAGGTGCGGACCATGGTGACATAGGCATCCGAGTAGCCACCGCCTGAAATGAACGCCTTGGTACCGTTGAGCGTATAACCGTCATTGGTCCGCTCGCAGCGGGTCTTGAGGGCCGCGGCGTCAGAGCCAGATCCGGGTTCGGTCAAGCAGTAGGAGAGCACGGTATCCATGCTGAGCACACCGGGCAGCACACGCGCTTTCATTTCGTCGCTGGCAAAATTGTCCAGCATCTTGGCGCACATGTTGTGGATCGACAGAAAGGCCGCGACGGAGGGGCAGGCCATGCTGAGCGCTTCAAACACAAGCGTTGCGTCAAGGCGACTTAGACCAGAGCCACCGGACTCCTCAGAGACATAGAGGCCGCCGAAACCCAATTCACCGATCTGGGGCCAGAGGTCTTTGGGGATGGTGCCGTCTTTTTCCCATTGATGGGCGTGGGGGGCGATATTGTCTTGCCCAAAGGCATGGGCCATGTCGAAAATGGCGGTCTGTTCTTCGTTCAATGCGAAATCCATCGCGGCTCTCTCCCTGATGTCTTTGTATTCTTGTAACTGAACACTTGTTTAATTCTATCAGCCGAGCCGAGTCGCAACAAGGCTCACAGGTCGGCGTGGTATTCCTCCATCAAGTGGCGAACGACGGCTTCGCCGCCTTTGCCCTCGGGCGCACTGTCCCAGACCTTGCGTTGGCGATCTGCCGATGTGGCCCCTTTTGCGACATCGCGCAGGGTGCAAATTTCATCGAGGCAACCAAGTGCTTCGGCATCCTCAGCCACAAGACCCAAGATCTCTTCGAACAGCGTGTCAAACCCCGTCATTTGCCGGTCGCCAAAATCGATTAGTGTATTGCGGGTACCATAACGTTGGGCGCGCCAACGGTTTTCAGAGATTAGGAACCGGTCATATTTGCGCCAGCTAAGATTGCCGTCACGCAGGCGCAGCAGCATCCGGGAGAGCGCTTGGGTCAGCGCGACGAGGGCGATGGCATGGTCAAGGCGCGGTTGCACGTCACAGATACGCGCCTCAAGCGTGGGATAATGCACCGAAGGGCGCAGATCCCACCAGATTTTGGAAGCGTCAGCGATGATGCCAAGGTCGACTAAAGTGCCCGTTGTACGTTCGTATTCGGCCCAGCTGTCGAACTGTGGCGGCAACCCGGTGCGCGGCATGTTGTCCATCACGGCCATGCGGTAGGAGGCAAGACCAGTGTCCTCGCCTTGCCAGAACGGAGAAGACGCTGACAGCGCCAGCAGATGCGGCAGGAAATAGGACAGTTGCGGCATCAGGTCGAGACGCAGATCATCGCTGTCGATACCCACATGCACATGCATCCCACAGATCAGCATACGTCGGGCCACGTCCTCCAGCTCAGACTCAAGCTGGCTATATCGTCGCTTATCGGTGGTTTCCTGAGTCTTCCAGTCCGAGAACGGGTGGCAGGCCGCGGCGATAGGGGCAAGGTTATGCGCAGCCGACAGACGGGCGATCGTGCTGCGCAGGTGGCACAGATCGTCGCGGGCTTCTGCGGCAGTATCACAGGGTTTGGTGCCAATCTCGATCTGACAGGCGAGAAATTCGGGGCTAACTTGATCCTGTAGCGCTTCGCGGCAGGCGTCCATCAGCGCTTCGGGGACATCGGCCAATGCCAGAGAATCCTTATCAACCAGCAGATACTCTTCTTCGATCCCGATGGTGAATTTGGATTGCATGGGCCTGTCCTTTGGCAGGGGGCCGACCGCCCGAAGGCGGCCGGCAGGTGGATCACTCCATCACGGGGATGGAGAATTCGCCACCCTCTTTGATGCCCGACGGCCAGCGGGCCGTTACGGTTTTAGTGCGGGTGTAGAACTTGAACGCATCCGGGCCGTGCTGGTTCAAATCGCCAAAGACGGATTTCTTCCATCCGCCAAAGGTGTGATAGGCCAGCGGCACCGGGATCGGCACGTTGACGCCGACCATGCCGACATTGATCCGGTTGGCAAAGTCACGCGCCGCGTCACCGTCACGGGTGAAGATCGCGGTGCCGTTGCCGTACTCGTGGTCCATCGCAAGGCCGATTGCCTCTTCGTAGTCCTTGGCACGCACACATGTCAGCACGGGGCCAAAGATTTCCTGCTGGTAGATGTCCATGTCCTTGGTCGCGCGGTCAAACAGATGCGGGCCGACGAAATAGCCGTTCTCATAGCCTTGCAGTTTGAAGTCGCGGCCATCGACAACCAGTTCTGCACCTTGGTCAATACCGGACTGCACCAGACGTTCGATATTGGCCTTGGCGGCAGCTGTCACAACCGGGCCGTAGTCCACGTCATTGCCGGAGGTGTAGGGACCGACTTTCAGCTTTTCGATGCGCGGCACCAGCTTTTCGATCAGACGGTCGGCGGTTTCGTCGCCCACCGGCACGGCCACGGAAATCGCCATGCAGCGTTCGCCCGCAGCACCGTAGCCCGCGCCGATCAGCGCATCGGCGGCTTGGTCCATGTCTGCGTCGGGCATGATGATCATGTGGTTCTTGGCGCCACCGAAACACTGCACGCGCTTGCCGTTGGCACAGCCGGTTGCGTAGATGTATTCGGCAATCGGGGTGGAGCCCACGAAGCCCACCGACTGGATCACGTCATGGTGCAGGATCGCGTCGACCGCTTCTTTGTCGCCGTTGACGACCTGAATGATGCCCTTGGGTAGACCGGCTTCTTCCAGCAGTTCGGCCAGCATCAGCGGCACGGACGGGTCACGCTCGGACGGCTTGAGGATAAAGGCGTTGCCGCAGGCGATGGCAGGGGCGAACATCCACATCGGGATCATGGCGGGGAAGTTGAAGGGCGTGATGCCCGCGGTCACACCAAGCGCCTGACGCATGGAGTACATGTCGATGCCTGGCCCCGCGCTGTCGGTGAAATCACCTTTCAGCAGTTCCGGTGCGCCGATGCAGTATTCCACCACTTCAAGGCCACGCTGCACATCACCGGCGGCGTCGGGCAGGGTCTTGCCGTGCTCACGGCTCAGCGCCTCGGCCAGCTTGTCCATGTCGCGGTTCAGCAGGGAGACGAACTTCATCAGCACGCGGGCGCGGCGCTGCGGGTTAGTCGCGGCCCATTTAGGTTGGGCGGCGGCGGCATATTCCACGGCTTTGTTCAGCTCGTCGCCATTGGCGAGCGGCACTTTCGCCTGCACTTCGCCGGTGGCGGGGTTCATCACATCGGCAAAGCGCCCGGAGGTGCCTTTGACGTGTTCGCCGTTCAGGTAATGGGTCATCTCTTGCATGATCGGTCTCCTCTTTGGTTGGCGGCACGATAGCCTTGCAAAAAGCAATGGAACAGAGGAAGGATGGCAAAACCGTCTTGCATTTTTGCAAGATGGCGAAAGGGGGCACGGATGGAGCAGAACTGGGACGATTTGCGGCTGTTCCTCGCCGTGGCGCGGGAGGAGAGCCTTTCAGGGGCGGGAAAACTGTTGCGGCTGGATCCGGCGACGCTGGGCCGTCGTATGGCGCGGCTTGAAAAGTCGTTGCAAACGGTGCTCTTCGTTAAATCCCCGCAAGGCTATGCGCTGACTGAAGCGGGGAGCGACCTGATGCAGCGGGCCGAACGGGCGGAACAAGCCATGCGCGCGGCGACTGCCGGGGTGCCGGTACAGAGCGATCAATTGACAGGCCAGATCCGTGTGGGCGCACCCGATGGGGCGGCGAACTATTTGCTGCCGCAGGTCTGTGCGGCGATTGCTGCGGAAAACCCCGGTCTGGATGTGCAGATCATCGCGCTGCCGCGCGTGTTCAATCTGTCTCGGCGTGAGGCGGATATGGCTATTGGGGTGAGTGCGCCTACGGCGGGGCGGCTGGTGGTGCAAAAGGTGACGGATTATCACCTGCATCTCGCTGCCGCCGAAAGCTATCTGGCACAACATCCCGAAGTCACCTCTGTCACAGATCTGCAAGGGCATCGGATGGTTGGCTACATCCCTGATATGATCTTTGATCGGGAGTTGGATTACCTTGCCGATCTGGGGGTCAGCCGGGTCGCACTTGCGTCTAATTCGGTCTCTGTGCAGGTGCGGATGATCCAACAGGGTGGGGGAATTGGCGTGGCGCATGACTTTTCACTCGCTGCGACGCCGGGAGTGCGGCGTATTCTGACCGATGCGGTTAGCCTAAAACGCGCCTTCTATCTGATCCGCCACGCCGATGATCGCCGCAATGCCCGGCTGGCCGCCTTTGCCGAGGCGCTGGCGGTGGGGTTGCGGGCCGAAACCGCGCGGCTGGAGGCCGCCACCGCAGGGCAAGCTGCGCCAAAAGCTTGACAGAAAAGGATTTCGCGGTGACGCTGGACTTCTCTTTGCCGTGCAACGAAGGAGGCGCCAAGTGCTCGTATCGCAAATTCTTAAGACCAAACCGGACGATAAAGTGGTCACGACCAAACCCGGACTGGCGATTTCCGAGGCAGCAGCGATGCTTGCAGAAAAGCGGATCGGTACGCTGGTGATTTCTGCCGATGGCAAGACGCCAGACGGGATTCTCTCTGAGCGCGACATTGTGCGCGAACTGGGTCGTCAGGGTGCGGGTTGTCTGCAACAAGCGGTCGAGAGCATCATGACGACCAAATTGGTC
The DNA here is from genome assembly GCF_022788715.1 of Sulfitobacter sp. DSM 110093. NCBI lineage: Bacteria > Pseudomonadati > Pseudomonadota > Alphaproteobacteria > Rhodobacterales > Roseobacteraceae > Sulfitobacter > Sulfitobacter sp. DSM 110093. Next base: position 1,842,239 of record NZ_CP085167.1, on the reverse strand, counting down.
ACCTGCAGCCGCGATGACCGCTCTGACGCGATTTTGCAGAAAATGACCGATGGGCGCTTTCGCCATATGCCAGTGCTGGAGGATGGCGAACTGGTGGGCCTGATCTCTCTGGGCGATGTGGTGAAGGCCCAGTTGCAAGAGCTATCGATGGAGAAACAAGCCCTTGAGGGTATGATCATGGGTCACTGACGTTCTGTGGTTGTGACGGGCTGCCGCGGCCACCGCTACCGCTAACTGACTTGCGCTTGGGGCGGTGAAATGGTTGGCTGCGGCGCAACACAGCAGACACTCAGGACAATTTCATGCGCATAGCCCTATACCCCGGTACATTCGACCCGATCACGCTGGGGCATATCGACATTATCCGCCGTGCTGCCCGCATGGTTGACCGTTTGGTGATCGGTGTGGCGATCAACCGTGACAAAGGCCCGCTATTCAGCCTTGAGGAACGTGTCGCACTGATCGAGGCGGAATGTGTGCAATTGGCCGAAGAAACCGGTGTTGAGATCGTCGTGCATCCTTTTGAGAACCTGCTGATCGATTGTGCCCGTGATGTCGGCGCGCAGACCATCGTGCGCGGCCTGCGCGCGGTGTCGGATTTTGAATATGAGTTCCAGATGGTCGGCATGAACCGCCAGTTGGACGATTCTATTGAGACGGTCTTTCTGATGGCCGAAGCCACCCATCAGGCGATCGCCAGCAAGCTGGTAAAAGAGATCGCGCGGTTGGATGGGGATGTCAGCAAGTTTGTGACACCAGCGGTGAATGAAGTGCTGATTGAACGGTTTGCACAGATGTAGCGTCTGGAGCGGCGAGCGGGGCGGGTGAGGCTCGGTTCTGCACGGTATTTTTAAAAGGATGAAATAGTAGGGCGCAGCGCTGGAATGGGGGCCGCGCCCTATTTGGTTAGTGGGGCTGGTTGGCTATGATCCCGGCGGTGTCAAGCATGCGGTTCGAAAAGGCCCATTCGTTGTCGTACCATGCCAGCACGCGCAGCAAGTTGCCTTGTAGCGCCGTTTGATCCGTGGCGAAGATGGCGCTGTGGGGGTCGTGATTGAAATCGGTCGAGACCAGCTTGCGGTCGGTGACCGATAGGATTCTATTAAGCGCGCCTTTGGCGGCTGCGTGCATAGCGGCGTTCACGTCGGCTTCGGTTGTTTCGCGCTCTAGCTCCACCACGAGGTCAATGCAGGATACATTGGCGGTGGGCACGCGCACAGCGGTGCCGGTTATCCGGCCAGCGAGTTTTGGCAAGACAAGTCCCAAGGTTTCCGCAGCGCCGGTGCTGGTTGGGATCATCGAAAGCGCCGCGGCGCGGGCGCGGTAAAGGTCGTCATGGGAGCTGTCGTGGAGCGGTTGGTTGCCGGTGTAGCTGTGGACAGTTGTCATATGCCCGCGCGTGATGCCGAAGTGTTCGTTCAGCACATGGGCGACAGGCACGAGGCAATTGGTGGTGCAGGAGGCGTTGGAGACGATGCGGTCTTTGGGGTTGATGTCGTTGTGGTTGACCCCGTAGCAGATGGTTTTCGCGTGACCACGGGCAGGGGCGGAAAGCAGGACGCGGCCCGATCCATTGGTGTGGTGGCGCGCGGCCTGAGTGACGTCACGGAAGCGGCCTGTGCATTCCAAGACCAGATCGACATCGGCCCACGAGAGATTTTCGGGGGCTGCTTCGTGGGTGACGCGGATCGGGCCGCGACCGATTTCTAGCAGGCTATCCGAGACAGTGATTTCATGGGGGTAGCGGCCATGGATGGAATCGAACTCGAATAAATGTGCGAGTGTGTCCAGCGGCGCGAGATCGTTGATTGCAACGATTTTCAGATCACCAGGCGCCCGTTCCATCAGGGCGCGCAGGATGTTGCGGCCAATGCGGCCAAAGCCATTGATAGCGAGGTTCACAGACATTGCGGTACTTTCATTCGATCAACGCCGACGATGCGCCTCTGCGCCGTGGTGTCAACGGATCAACAGGGGTGAAAAAAGTACCGATACAATGTTTCTGAGGGCGTCGGCTGCTTACCGCCAGAAGGCGATCCACTCAATCAAGTCAAAGAGCTTTTTGCCGAGATAGATCATATGCTCTGCGCCATAGGAATAAATATCAACCAGCATCGCCCCGGCGATCACGAGGGCCAGCACGATGGCGATAGGATTGGTCATGGCGCGGCTCCGGGCGGGGTTGGCCTGATATTACAGCCACGCCCCCGCCGTGCAAGCCTTAGCCCAGTTTGCCCATGGCGACGGCGACATCGGCCATGCGGACCGAGAAGGCCCATTCGTTGTCGTACCAGCCCAGCACGCGCACGGTGCGGCCCGCCACGACGATGGTCTGGTCGGGGGCAAAGATGCAGCTTTGCTCAGTATGGTTGAAGTCGATGCTGACCTTCTGTTCGGGATCATAGGCCAGCACGCGGTTCATTGGGCCATCGGCCGCGGCGCGCGCGGCGGCGTTGATTTCTTCGACGGTGACGTCGCGGCTGGCTTGGAAGGTCAGGTCTACGGCGCTGACGTTGGGCGTGGGCACGCGCATGGCGGTGCCGTCGAGCTTGCCTTTGAGCGCGGGAAGCACTTCGCCCAGAGCTTTGGCGGCCCCCGTGGAGGTGGGGATCAGCGCCATGGCGGCGGCGCGGGCGCGGTAGAGGTCATCGTGGCGGCGGTCGAGCGTCGGCTGATCGCCGGTGTAGCTGTGGATCGTCGTCATCAGGCCGCTTTCGATGCCCACAGCGTCATGCATGACTTTGGCCAGCGGCGCGAGACAGTTGGTGGTGCAAGACCCGTTGGAAATCATCCGGTCAGAAGCGGTGAGCTGGTCGTCATTCACGCCGTAGACGATTGTCTTATCGACGTTTTTGCCGGGCGCGGAGAGGAGAACCCGTTTGGCACCGTTCTTGAGGTGAACGTTGGCTTTGTTGCCGTCGTTGAACTTGCCAGTGCATTCCAGAACCACGTCACAGCCGGACCAGTCTAGCTCTTCGAGGTTATAGCTCGACATCATCTCGATGTCGTTTTGGCCGAGGTTCATATAGCCGCCGTCGACAGAGACTTCGCCGGGGAAGCGGCCGTGGACGGAGTCGTATTTGATGAGATGCGCGGCAGTGCTGAGAGGGCCGGTGGCGTTCACCTTGATCACTTCGATATCATCGCGCCCCGAGGCCGCGATATGGCTGAGGGTGCAGCGGCCGATGCGGCCAAATCCGTTGATGCCAACTTTGATGGTCATGGTGCATTCCTTGTCATGGGCCGTGCGATCGGGGCCGTATGTCGGGGTCGCGCGTTCTATATCCGCCCAAGGCAGGCAGGGGAAAGGGGCAAAACCAAATGATTTCCATATGTTAGCGTTAAACCTGCATGTTAGCGGTAAAGGTCGCCGCGGCTTCGGGCTTGCCAGATGGGCTGCACATGCTACTTCGGTTGCAACACGCAAAAAGGGGCATGGAATGAGCGGTTTACTGGCACTTGTGGATGACGTGGCGGCCATCGCCAAAGTTGCGGCGGCGAGCGTGGATGACGTGATCGGGCAGGCGGCCAAGGCGGGTTCAAAGGCGGCGGGCGCGGTGATTGACGACGCAGCGGTGACGCCGAAGTATCTGCATGGGTTCAAGGCCGAACGTGAGCTGCCGGTGATTTGGCGGATCACAAAAGGTTCGTTGCGCAACAAGCTGGTGTATCTGCTGCCCGTCGGGTTGCTTTTGGCGAATTTCGCGCCTTGGGCGATCTCACCGCTGTTGATGCTGGGTGGCGCTTATCTGTGTTTTGAGGGGGCTGAGAAGGTTGCTCATGCGCTTGGCTGGAGCCATGGTCATGAGGATTACCCCGACAAGGAGAAGGTGATTGAAGACCCCGCGCATCTGGAAGAGCAGAAGGCCGCCGGGGCGATCAAGACCGACTTTATCCTCTCGGCAGAGATTATGACCATTGCGTTGTCGGCGATCCCGGAAAGCAATTTCTGGATGGAAGCGGCGACACTGGCGGCGGTGGCGGTGATGATCACGGTCGCGGTCTATGGTGCGGTCGCTTTGATCGTGAAGATGGACGATCTGGGGCTGGTGATGGCAAACCGTGGTCGGCTTAGCCTGACGCGGACGTTGGGGCGTGGCTTGGTGCGGGCGATGCCCGGCTTTCTGAAGTTGCTGACGATCGTCGGTACGGCCGCAATGCTTTGGGTTGGCGGGTCGATCATTATCCACGGGCTAGAGCAGATGGGCTTTGCGGCGCCTTACGACTGGATTCACGACGTGGCAGTCACCGTGGGCCATGCGGTGCCCGCAAGGTTTGAAGGGGCTGTGGAGTGGACAACGACGGCTGCCTTTGACGGGGTCTTTGGTTTGGCGCTTGGCCTGCTGCTGATCCCGGTGGGGGAGAAAATCATTACGCCGGTCTGGCGCAAGGTCTTTCACAAGGCGGCTGTCTAACCACAGCGCGCATTTTAAAGAGCAAAATAGAAAAGGGGGCGACGGTTGAACCGTCGCCCCCTTTTTTGTTGGCGTACTATGATCCGTGGATCAGAGCAACGCTTTGGCTTTCTCAGCGACATTCTCGGCGGTGAAGCCGAAACGCTCGAACAGTTCTTCCGCCGGGGCAGAGGCACCGAACCGGTCCATACCGACGAAGTCCGCCTTGCCGTATTTGCCGCGCTCGCCAAAGAGCCATTGATCCCAGCCCTGACGCACGCCTGCTTCGACGCCGACACGCACGGCACCACCGGGCAGAACGCGCTTGCGGTAGGCCTCATCCTGTGCGGCGAACAACTCCATACAGGGCATGGAAACGACGCGGGTGCCGATGCCTTCGGCTTGGAGCAGATCACGCGCGGCCAATGCCACATGCACTTCTGAACCCGAGGCTATCAGGATGACCTGTCGCTTGCCCTCGGCATCTGCCAGCACATAGGCGCCTTTTTCGGTGAGGTTGTTGTTCTTATGCTCCAGACGCACGGTCGGCAGGCCCTGACGGGTCAGCGACAGGACGGACGGCGTGGTTTTGGAGGTGAAGGCGATTTCCCAAGCTTCTGCCGTTTCCACCGCGTCGGCGGGGCGGAAGACGTAAGTGTTAGGTGTGGCACGGCTGATCGCCAGATGCTCGACCGGCTGGTGGGTCGGGCCGTCTTCGCCGAGACCGATGCTGTCGTGGGTCATGACAAAGGCGGTGGGGATCTGCATCAGCGCTGCCAGACGCATGGAAGGGCGCGCATAGTCGGTGAAACACATGAAGGTGCCGCCATAGGGACGGATGCCGCCGTGCAGCGCCATACCGTTCATCGCCGCCGCCATGCCGTGCTCGCGGATGCCCCAGTAGACATAGCGCCCGCCACGGTTGTCCACGTCGAAGACACCTAGATCAGAGGTCTTGGTGTTGTTCGAGCCGGTCAGGTCCGCCGAGCCGCCAACCGTTTCGGGCAGGATCGGGTTCAGCACTTCGAGGGCTTTCTCGCTCGCCGCGCGGGTTGCCATCTTGGGCGCGGTTTCAGAGACCTGCTTTTTGAAGGCTTTGATAGTCGCGCTCATCTTTTTGGGCGCTTCCAACGCCAGTGCGCGGTTGAAGGTCTCGCGCTTGGCGCGGGGCATCTTGTCGAAACGCTCTTCCCATTCGCGGCGTGCTTCGACTCCGCGTTTGCCGATCTCTTCCCATGCGGATTTCACGTCAGCGGGCACTTCGAAGGGGCCGGTTGTCCAGCCGTAAGCCTTCTTGGCTTCGGCCATCTGGTCGGCGTCCGTCAAAGCGCCGTGGCCTTTGGACGTGTCCTGGGCCGCGTGGCCCAAGGCGATATGGGTTTTGCAGGCGATCATCGTGGGCAGGTCAGTGGCTTTCGCCTCGGTCAGGGCCGCGTCGATCTCATCGGGGTTGTGGCCGTCGATTTCGATCACATGCCACTGGGCCGCTTTAAAGCGTGCGACCTGATCGGTGTTGTCCGACAGGGACACGGGGCCGTCGATGGTGATGTTGTTGTTGTCCCACATCACGATGAGCTTGCTCAGTTTGTGGCGACCCGCGAGGGTGATCGCCTCTTGGCTGACGCCTTCCATCAAGCAGCCGTCGCCCGCGATGACATAGGTGTGGTGATCCACGACCTTTGAGCCGTACTGAGCGCGCAGCATCTCTTCGGCCATGGCGAAACCGACCGAATTGGCGATGCCTTGGCCGAGCGGGCCGGTGGTGGTTTCAATCGCGTCGGCGAGGAAGTTTTCAGGGTGCCCGGCTGTGCGCGCGCCCATCTGGCGGAAGTTCTTCAGTTCTTCGATGGGGAACTGCTCATAGCCCGTCAGGTGCAGCAGCGAGTAGATCAGCATGGAGCCGTGGCCCGCCGACAGGATAAACCGGTCACGATCAGGCCAGAGCGGGTTGGATGCATCAAATTTCAGGTGCTTTTCAAAGAGCACGGTGGCCACATCGGCCATGCCCATCGGCATGCCAGAGTGGCCGGAATTGGCGGCGGCGACGGCATCGAGGGTCAGCGCGCGAATGGCGGTGGCCTTGGACCAGTGATCGGGGTTTGCGCGTGCGAGGGCTGTCAGATCCACGGGGCGTTCCTTTGCGGCTGTGGCAGATTGGGCCTGTGCATACCAGTGATCGGGCAAAGTTCAAGCACAACCGGGCTGCATTGCCCGCGCAGAGCACGCTCTGAGATGAACTCCGCTGCTCAAGCTGCTGAAACGAAAGGGGGGCGCAATTCGCGCGCGCTTTGGCTAGGATTGCGGAAACCGGCTTATTACCGCGATTCGCGCGCGTGACATTGTGCAAGGCGCGCGCTATCTGCCCAGAACGGCAGCCAACAATGGGCACGGCAGGCAAATAATGCGGCCCCTAGAGCAGGACGAACAAGGAGACTTCATGCGGATGAGTGAACTTGAAGAATATCAACGCCGCATCACGGCCGCGATGGACCGGATGGCGAAGGGGCTGGATCAGCTGAACGCCGCCCCGGCTGAGCCGGATGAGGATATCGTGCAGGCGCTGGAAGATGAGCGTCAGGCCAATGCCCAACTGACCGAACGGCTGAAGGGCTTGAAGGAAAGCCATCAAAGCGATCTCGCTGTCCTGCGCGAACAGATGGATTTCAACGATGACCGGATGACCCAGCTTGATATGGACGTGCAGCGTCTGCGTCAGGCGAATGAGCAGTTGTCGGCGGCCTGTGAACAGTTGCGTCTGGCCAATGCCGAAGGGCTCGCCGACCCCAAATTGATCGACACCGCCGTGATTGCCGAGTTGGAAAGCCTGCGCGCCACACGCGCGATTGAGATGGCCGAGATTGACGCCGTGCTGACTGCGCTGGCGCCTCTGGTCGAAGAGGGTGAGCCTGAGGCACTTGCGGCCGAAGACGCCCCCGAGGAGACTACTAAAAATGGTGCTGAAGATAGCACCGAGGATGAGAGCGCCGAAGAAGAACCCAAGTCAGGAGGGGCCGACTGATGCCCGAGATACGGATCACCATCGGCGGCCGCCAGTTTGAGGTCGCCTGTCAGGAAGGTGAAGAAAGCTATTTGCATGCCGCCGCCAAGATGTTGGACGACGAAGCCAATGTGCTGAGCGATCAAGTGGGCCGCATGCCCGAGGCGCGAATGCTGCTTATGGCGGGCCTGTTGTTGGCCGACAAAACAGCCAGCGTCGAAGACCGCATTGCCGAAGTGCGCGCCGAATTGGCCGAACGTGAAGCGGAGCTGACAAGCCTGCGCAACACCAAGATCGAGCCTGAACGTATTGAAGTGCCCGTTGTGCCGCAGAGCGTCAAAGACACGCTGGCCGAGATTGCCGCACGGGCCGAAGCGCTCGCTGCCGAGGTTGAGGAAAAGTCGGACAAATGAGCAGGGCGATCAGAGTGGCCCTTTGTGCGTCGCTCTGGGCCTTGCCCGCCGGCGCTGAGACCATCGCGATCACCTATCTCTGCGAGCGCGGCGCGTCGGTTCCGGTGGTCTATGTCCCCGATGCAGACCCCGCTGTGGCGGTGCTCTATGTTGAAGGGCAGCTGATCAATCTACAGACCATGCCTTCTGCCTCTGGTGCGCGGTATGGTTGGCCGTCGGATGGGGTGTCCTATCAATGGTGGGAGCATCAGGGCCGCGCGCGCTTGGGTTGGCGGGATGGCGCTAGCGACGCGGTGACACCAATCTATAACGATTGCGTGCCGCAGGATTGATCCAACCACGGGATTGCGGCGCAGGCAGCAATATGCTCTGGGGGGCGCGAAAAGCGCCCCATCCGCGCTGTCTTTCTCGCCCATAGCAATCAGGACGCCATCCCATGACCGCCAAACCCCGCATCATCATCTCTAGCGACCACGCTGACATCGCCCTACGCCAAGACATCGCCCGGCATATCGCCAATCGTGGTTTTACAGTCGAAGATATTGGTCCGGCCACGGCGGAAAGCACCGATTACCCCAAACACGGAGAAGCCGCCGCACGGCGCATTGCAGCCGGAGAGTTCGACCTTGGCATTCTGATCTGCGGCACGGGGCAGGGCATCATGATGGCGGCCAATAAGGTCAAGGGCATTCGCTGCGGCGTCTGTGCCGATACATTCTCGGCCAAGATGATCCGCGCGCATAATGACGCGAATATGCTGTCGATGGGTGCGCGTGTGATCGGTGCCGGGATTGCGCTTGAGATCGTGGATGCCTTTCTCGATACCGAGTTTGAAGGCGGGCGTCATGGCCGCCGCGTCGATATGATCACGGCGATTGAGGACTGAACCCGGAGGGTAGACCTAAGGTACCAGAGATAAAAAAGACCCCGGCGCGGCAATAGGCGTCCGGGGTCCTTAAATTGTCGACAGTCCGAAGCCGTCTCAGCCGTTGGCTTCGCGGATCTTATCCGCAGCGTCTTTATCAAAGGTCACGCCGTTCTCGGCAAAAAGCGTATCCAACTCGCCCGACAGCGTCATCTCGGTGATGATGTCACAGCCGCCGACGAATTCGCCTTTGACGTAAAGCTGGGGAATGGTCGGCCAGTCAGAGAAATCTTTGATCCCTTGACGCAGACCTTCGTCGGCCAGCACGTTCACATCGCTATATTCAACGCCCATATAGTTCAGAACCCCGGCCACGCGGCTGGAGAAACCGCACTGCGGCATTTCCTTGGTGCCTTTCATAAACAGCACAACATCGCTTTTGGAGATTTGTTCTTTGATCTGGCTTGAGGCATCGCTCATGTCATTTGTCCTTCACATCTGATTTCTTGAACGCAGCATGGTAGCGCCGCGCATAGGTTTCATCGTCGGCCCAAGGCTTTACGTCCAACTCGGCCCCGCCGAGAAAGAAACCGCCTTGTTTCTTGGTCCAATTCGTGTGCCCGCGTTCTAGGCTTTCGTTGCGCCGTGCCGCACTGGCCACGACATCAAGATCGGTCGCCTCCATCCCCAGTGGCACTTTGCCGGTCTCAGGGCGCGGAGGTTGGCGCTGCGACAAGGGCACATGCCGCCCGCGCTGCATGCGGTGCTGAACAAAAGCAATTGCGGCGATCCCGCCCAAAACAACTCCTGCGGTCCAGCCCCACATCGTTAGTCTGGCGTCCGTGTGGTCAGCGCCAGCGCATGCAGATCGCCGTTTGATCCGTCCATCTTGCCCTTCAGGGCCGCATAGACGGCGCGCTGCTGCTGTACGCGGTTCATGCCACGGAAACTCTCATCCACGACCATGGCCGCCATATGCACGCCGTCATTGCCTTCGACGGTGATTTTCGCGTCAGGAAAGGAAGCGCGGATCAAGTCTTCGATTTCGCTGGCTTGCATGGGCATGGGGTGGCTCCGATTACTGTGTTAGCTTGGCCTAGATGTAGTGCCGCATAGCGCTGCGTGCAAGGCGAAGGCTTGCGCCGATCTCGCATTGACCTTTGCCCGTGAAGCAACACACTCTGCACCCCCGATAGGTAAAGGAAACCAGATGGACCGCATCCCCGAACAGGCGTTGAATTGGGCCGAGGCCGGACAGCCCGTGGCATTGGCCACTGTGGTAGAGACGTGGGGCTCTGCGCCGCGCCGCGCAGGCGCGCAGCTGGTGGTGGCGGGCGACGGTACGATGATGGGCTCGGTCTCGGGCGGCTGCGTCGAAGGTGCGGTGGTGGTCGAAGCGCTTGAGGCGATTGGGGACGGGCGCACCCGGTTGCTGGAGTACGGCGTCAGCGATGGCGATGCCTTTGCCGTGGGGTTGGCCTGCGGGGGCACAATCAAGGTGCTGGTGGAACCGATACGATCCGATGCACTCACGCTTGAGATGCTGCGCGATCTGGTAGCGGCGCGCGCTGCACGGCAGCCCGTGGCCTATGAAGTGGCGCTTGATGGCAGCACGCGAGAGCTGTCCCGCGGGGGGCATGAAGGTCGCTTTCGCCGTGACCGCTCTGGGATCGACGAAGACACGGGACGCTTCATCGCCATTCATAACCCGCCGCTGCGGCTGGTGATCGTGGGCGCTGTGCATATCGCGCAGCATCTGGTGCGCATGGCGGGAGAGGCGGGCTTCGATCCGATCGTCGTCGACCCGCGCGAGGCCTTTGGCTCCGCCGCGCGGTTCCCTGAATGCCGCGTGATGAACGATTGGCCCGACGCCGCCCTTAAGGCAATCGGCTTGGATGCCCGTTCTGCCGTGGTGTTGTTGACCCACGACCCGAAATTGGATGACCCGGCGCTGCATGTGGCCCTGGGGACAGAGGCGTTTTACATCGGTGCGCTCGGCTCGAACCGGACGCAGGCCAGTCGCCTTGCGCGGTTGCAAGAGGCGGGCGTGGCAACGGATCAGGCTGCGCGGATCCATGGGCCGGTTGGTCTCGACATTGGCGCTGCCAGCCCGGCCGAGATTGCTGTGTCGATCCTTGCACAGATGATCCAAACGCTGCGCCGTCCATGAGGTTCGGCCCGGTCCCATTAAGCGACGCACTTGGCGCAACATTGGCCCATTCTGTCGTTGTCAGCAGCGGACGGCTGCGCAAGGGCCGTGTGTTGGCGCAAGAAGATATCGCAGCGCTTGAACAGGCTGGGATTCAAGAGATCATCGTCGCCCGCCTTGATCCCGGTGATATAGACGAAAACACAGGCGCAGCCCAACTGGCCAAAGCGCTCTGTGGTCCGGGGCTGCGGATCTCCGACCCCTTTACCGGGCGGGTGAACCTTTTGGCAGAGGGGCCGGGCGTTGTGATGATGGGCCGCGCCGCGCTTGAGGCGGTTAATGCAGTACATCCGATGATCACCTTGGCCACTGTGCCGCCCTTTCAGCAGATGACTGAGAATGGGATGGTGGCGACGATCAAGATTATCTCTTACGCCGTGCCGCAGGAAGCCGTTGACGCCGCCTGCGCCGCAGCCGGAAAGGCAGCGCTGCGTCTGGCAAAACGAAAACTTCGCGATGCGACGCTGATCATCACGGATGTGCCGGGCGGGGCAGGCGACAAGGGGCGCGTGGCGGTCGAGGGGCGGCTGGATGCGCTTGGGGTCACGTTGAATGACGTTGTTATGGTCCCACATCGATCTGCGCCGTTGACAAAGGCACTCGCCGCCGCACAGACCGATCTGACCCTTGTACTCACCGCGTCTGCCACATCTGATATTGACGACATCGCCCCCTCTGCCTTGCGACAGGCGGGCGGTGAGGTTGAGCGGTTCGGGATGCCGGTCGATCCCGGCAATCTTTTGTTCCTCGGTCATCTGGGGCAGCGCCCGGTGATTGGCCTGCCGGGCTGCGCACGTTCGCCGGCGCTTAACGGGGCGGATTGGGTGCTCTCAAGGTTGGTCTGCGGCATTCCGGTCACCAGCGCGGATATCGCGGCAATGGGCGTTGGTGGGTTGCTAAAAGAAATCCCGACCCGCCCACAGCCGCGCAATCCTGGCAAAAGCGCGCGCGGCGGCTGAGACGCAGGCCGTCGAAAATATGTGTTCTCAACTAGGGCTTGTCGTGCTTAACTGCCTCTAACAAGCGTCAGACTGGGAGGAAGAACATGACACAGGTCAAGATGACCGTGAACGGCAAACCCGCGTCAGGAGAGGTTGAGGGCCGCACGCTGCTGGTGCAATTTTTGCGCGATGATTTGGAACTCACTGGCACCCATGTGGGCTGTGACACCAGCCAATGCGGGGCCTGCGTGGTGCATGTGAATGGCAATGCGGTCAAAGCCTGCACCATGTTCGCGATCGAGGCCGACGGCGCTGAGGTTGCGACCATCGAAGGGCAGGCGGCCCCCGATGGCACGCTCAACACCATCCAGCAGGCGTTTCAGGATCACCACGGGCTGCAATGCGGATTTTGCACGCCAGGCATGGTGATGTCGGCGGCGGCCCTGCTCAAGGACAACCCCAAACCAAGCGAGGCCGAGGTGCGCCATTACCTTGACGGCAACATCTGCCGCTGTACCGGCTACCACAACATCGTCAAAGCGATCATGGCGGCCAGCGGCCAAGAGGTCAGCGCGCTGGCGGCAGAGTAACGTCGGAAGCAGCGTCATGCAGAGCAGACCGGTGATGGCGGAGGGAGGACCACCAAAACCGGGCGCCGCATGACTGATCAGGTGCATCCGCACCGCCACCAAACGGGAGGATATTATGCCAAAGGATTTTGAACCGAGCAGCGGAATTGGGGCCAGCAGCAAACGGCGGGAGGACGTGCGCTTTCTCACCGGGTCGGGGCGCTATACCGATGACATCAACCTGCGCCGCCAGACCCATGTGTTTTTCCTGCGCTCAGACGTGGCGCATGGGCGGCTGACGGGGGTTGATACCTCTGCCGCCGAAGACATGCCCGGCGTGCTAAAAATTTTCACCGGCGCTGACTTTGCCGAGATCGGCGGCATGCCCTGTGGCTGGCAAATCACCGATAGACACGGCCAACCGATGCAAGAGCCGAAACACCCGGTTCTCGCTCATGAAAAGGTCCGTCATGTGGGCGAGCCCATCGCCGCCGTGGTGGCCGAGACTTTGGCGCAGGCGCGCGACGCCGCTGAGGCAATCGTCGTCGATATCGATGAGTTGCCCGCCGTGGTGAACATGAAAGAAGCGGTCAAAGATGATGCGCCCAAGGTGCACGACGATCTGACAAGCAACCTTTGCTACGACTGGGGCTTTGTTGAAGAAAACAAAGACGCGGTGAGCAAAGCGTTCGAAGAAGCCGCGCATGTTACCACGCTTGAACTGGTCAATAACCGCCTTGTCGCCAACCCAATGGAGCCGCGCGTAGCCATCGGCGAATACGACCGTTCGGCGGGGGACCATACCCTTTATACCACCAGCCAGAACCCGCATGTGATCCGCCTGCTGATGGGTGCCTTCGTGCTGGGCATCCCTGAACACAAACTGCGCGTAGTGGCCCCGGATGTGGGCGGTGGTTTCGGCACAAAGATTTTCCATTATCAAGAAGAAGCCTTTTGCACCTTTGCCGCAAAGGCGGTGGGGCGTCCGGTGAAATGGACCTCCAGCCGGTCCGAGGCTTTCATGTCCGACGCCCATGGCCGCGACCATGTGACCAAGATCGAACTGGCGCTGGATGCCGAGAATAACTTCACCGCGCTGCGCACCGATACCTATGCCAATATGGGCGCCTATCTGTCGACCTTCGCGCCCTCGGTGCCGACATGGCTGCACGGCACGCTGATGGCGGGGAATTACAAAACGCCGCTGATTTACGTGAATGTTAAGGCGGTCTTTACCAATACCGTGCCAGTAGATGCCTATCGTGGTGCCGGGCGGCCCGAGGCGACCTATCAGCTTGAGCGTCTTGTCGATAAGGCGGCGCATGAGCTGGGGGTCGACCCGATCAAACTGAGGCGGCAAAACTTCGTGACGGAGTTTCCCTATGCCACGCCTGTCGCGGTGGAATATGACACGGGCGACTACAACGCCACGATGGACAAGCTTGAGGAGATCGCCGACCACGCTGGTTTCGAAGCCCGTCGCAAGCAAAGCGAAGCCAAAGGCAAGCTGCGCGGCTTCGGCGTGAACTGCTATATTGAGGCCTGCGGCATCGCGCCGTCGAACCTTGTTGGCCAACTGGGTGCGCGCGCGGGGCTGTATGAAAGCGCCACGGTGCGGGTCAACGCGACCGGCGGACTGGTTGTCATGACCGGCAGCCACAGCCACGGGCAGGGGCATGAAACCTCCTTTGCCCAAGTGGTGGCCGATATGATCGGCATTGATGAGAATATGGTCGAGATCGTTCATGGCGATACGGCGCGCACGCCGATGGGCATGGGCACCTATGGCTCACGCTCGCTGGCTGTGGGCGGCAGCGCCATGGTGCGCGCGACCGAAAAGATCATCGCCAAGGCCAAGAAGATCGCAAGCCACCTGCTCGAAGCCTCGGAAGGGGATATCGAGTTGAAGGATGGGGCCTTCAGCGTTGCGGGCACCGACAAATCCGTGGCTTGGGGCGATGTGACGCTGGCGGCTTATGTGCCGCATAACTATCCGTTGGAAGAGATTGAGCCGGGGTTGGAGGAAACCGCCTTCTATGATCCGTCAAACTTTACTTACCCGGCAGGGGCATATGCCTGCGAGGTCGAGCTTGATCCCGAAACCGGGCATGTCACGGTGGAGCGGTTCACCGCAGCCGATGATTTTGGCAACGTCGTGAACCCGATGATCGTCACCGGCCAAGTGCATGGCGGTTTGGCCCAAGGCATCGGTCAGGCGCTATTGGAGAACTGCGCGTACGACGAAGATGGGCAGTTGCTCAGCGCGTCTTACATGGATTACGCCATGCCCCGCGCCAGCGATCTGCCGTTCTATGACGTGGATCATTCTTGCCAGACACCCTGCACCCACAACCCCTTGGGCGTGAAAGGCTGCGGGGAGGCGGGGGCGATTGGCTCACCTCCGGCGGTGGTGAACGCGGTGCTGGATGCCATGCGTTCAGGTGGCAAAGATATCGGCCATATCGACATGCCGGTCAGCCCCGCACGGGTCTGGGAGGCGATGCATGGTTAAGGCTTTGAACCACTGTGATATCTGCAATAACGAAGAGGGGCGACGCGCCTTGCGACCTCTGGGAAGGATGAACGATGTATGAATTCGAAGTAGAGCGCCCCGGTAGCGTGGCGGACGCGGTCAAGGCTTTAGGCCAAGAAGACGCGCAACCGCTGAGCGGGGGGCAAACGCTGATCCCGACATTGAAAGCACGGCTGGCGATGCCATCGGTTCTGGTGTCCCTCACGGGTATTGAAGAACTCAAAGGGGTCGAGATGCGCGATGGCGCGCTTTGGATCGGGGGCGGCACCACTCATGCCACGGTCATGCGCGACGCGGCAGAGAACTATCCGGCCTTAGCCAAGCTAGCCGCGCGGATCGGTGATCCGGCGGTGCGCAACCGGGGCACCATCGGCGGATCGCTAGCTAATAACGATCCCTCCGCCTGCTACCCGGCGGCGGCCTTGGCCAGCGGAGCGACGATAGAGACGGACCGGCGTGAGATCGCGGCTGACGACTACTTCCAAGGCATATTCACCACAGCACTCGAAGAGGGCGAAATCGTCACCGGTGTACGCTTCCCCATTCCGCAGGCAGCGCATTACGAGAAGTTCATCCAACCTGCCTCGCGCTTTCCGCTGGTCGCGGCCTATGTTGCGCAGTTCAGTGATGGGGTGCGGGTGGCGATCACTGGCGCTTCGAACGAAGGTGTCTTCCGCTGGACGGAGGCGGAGGCGGCACTGAGCGAACGGTTCGAAGCTGGCGCGCTGGAGAGGCTGGCCCTCGATGGCAGCAATATGATCGGCGATCTGCACGGCAGCGGCGCCTACCGCGCACATCTTTGCGGTGTGATGACACGCCGGGCAGTCCAAGCCATAGCCTGATAGCCGATAACAAGCCGTAAACCTTTACTGCGCTCCCATCCGGGGGCGCGGTCTTTTATTGGGATGGGCTATTGATATTGGATAGCGGAACCTCAGCCCCCATCATGCGTTAGGAGACAAGCGCTGCCCGAACGGCGTTCCCGTAATAATGAGGACGTGAACATGAAAAACCTACTGAGATCTACGACTTCGCTGGGTCTGAGCCTTGCATTGGCTTTCCCCCACGGCGCCTTTGCACAGGATCAAAATCTAGCAGTATGTGGCCCCGTAGGCGAAGTGACGGAATTCCCCTGCGCGTTTGACGATCAGACGGTGGAGAATGCCGAAGAGCTTCGGGTGATTGCCGGGCTGAGTGCCGAAGCCGATGCGAATGCTGAGGCGGGTGACAGTGCAGAAGCACAAGTTGAAGCTGAAGGTGACGCAGAAGCAGAATCTGGTTCGCTTTTGGGTCAAGCTGCGGGTGCTGTATCCGATGCAGTTACCGGCGCTGAAGAGCAGGCCGAAGAGGCCGGTGCAGCTGCGAATGCTGAAGCCCAAGCGGCAGCGGATGAGGCTGCGAACGTAGCTGCAGAGGCTGAAGCCAGCGCCGAAGCCGAGACCGTGGAACTAGAGACTGCCGAACGAGAGATCGGAACCGAGGCGGATGCCGAAGCAGACATGTCTGCTGACGCCGAAGTTGAGGCGGAAGTTGAGCCCGCGCAAGATCCTGAGGTCGCATCTGATGTAGAGGGCGATGCAGATGCGGAGGTCGAGCAAGAGGCTGAGCAACAAGTAGAAGCTGAGACTGAGGGCATGAGCGAAGCCGAAACAGCGGTTGAGGCAGGAGCCAAAACCACTGAGGCGGTTCAAGAGGAGCCAGTTCAAGACGCTGAGGCCGCGCCCGAAGCCGATCCCGCTCAGGACGAGCAAAACGCCGAAACCGAATCCGAGACAAGCGGTGAAGCACTCGGTGCAGAAGCCGATGCCGGTTTGACCGAAGAACAGATCGAAGCGCGCGAAGAACGTCGTGAGGCTCGTCAGGCGGAGCGTCGTGAAGAACGCCGCGCCGAGCGTCAGGCAGAGCGTGAGGCTGCGGCAGCTGCTGCAACAGCCGCTGCGGAAAACGAGTCGGACGCCGAGGTCGTGACCGAAGAAGTGAGCGAAGATGATGTGCGCACTTCGGACGAAGACTTTGACACCAAGGTAACGGCCGCAGCAGAAAACGAAGCTGCCGCTTCGGATGACGACGACGGTGGTTTGTCTGACTTCGAAAAAGCTCTGCTTGTTGGCCTCGGCGCCGTTGCTGTAGGGTCGGTTTTGAACAATGGCGAAAAGGTCGTCAGCCGCTCGGGTGACCGTGTGGTAGTTCAAGACGACACAGGCGAATTGCGCGTGTTGAAGGACGATAACGCCCTGATCCGCCGCCCTGGTGACGAAGTGCAAACCCAGACCTTCGATGATGGTTCTACTCGTACGATTGTGACAAAGAACGACGGCAGCCGCATCGAAACCATCCGCTCGCGCGATGGTAGCGTTTTGCGCCGTACCAAGTTTGATGCGGAAGGCCGTGAGTATGTGCTGGTCGATGACCTCGTAGAAGAACGCGAAGTTGTCGTGACTGACCTGCCACAGGTTCAGGAAACCCAACAGACCGAGCGTAGCAGCACACAGGACGAAGCCGCTTTGCGGCAGGCTTTGCAAGCTGAGATGCGTAATGATCAAGGCCGGACATTCTCGCTCCGTCAGGTGCGCGAAATCCGTGAGGTCCGTTCGCTTGCACCCCAGTTGGAATTGGACGCCGTTCGCTTCCCGACCGGTTCTGCAGCGATCCAGCCTGAGCAAGCCCGGTCGCTGGCAAATATCGGCACCACCCTGCGCGACATGATCCAGAAGGATCCGCGGACAGTGATCCTTGTTGAAGGGCATACAGATGCGGTGGGCGACGCGAGCTATAACCTTGCGCTGTCTGACCGTCGTGCGGAAACCGTTGCTTTGGCCCTGACCGAATATTTTGATGTTCCGCCCGCAAACTTGATCACGCAAGGTTATGGTGAGAGCCAGCTGCGCGTGCCAACGACAGCGGCAGAGCCTGCCAATCGCCGCGCTGTGGTTCGCAACATCTCGGGTCTGCTGCGCTAAGCAAAGCTACCCTAGAAATCGAAAACGCCCCCAGAGCAATCTGGGGGCGTTTTGCGTTGTTTGATCGTGATCTGAGTCGGGTAGCGGGCCAGCCGTGCCGGCCCGAAACCGGTCAACCTATTTGTTGGGCAGGGGCCCGATCACCATGACCATCTGGCGGCCTTCCATCTTGGGGAAGTTCTCAACCCGGCCAATTTCCTTGGTATCCGCAGCAACGCGTTCCAAAAGCTCACGACCAAGGTTCTGGTGCGCCATTTCACGGCCACGGAACCGCAAAGTCACCTTCACCTTGTCGCCACCTTCAAGAAACTTGAAGACATTGCGCATCTTCACATCGTAGTCATTCGTATCCGTATTCGGACGGAATTTGACTTCTTTGATCTCGATGATCTTCTGTTTCTTACGGGCTTCGCTCTCGCGCTTTTGCTGTTCATATTTGAACTTGCCGAAGTCCATGATCTTGCACACGGGCGGGTTGGCGTTTGGCGAAATCTCGACAAGGTCGAGCCCGGCCTCGTCGGCCATTTCCATGGCACGCTGAGGCGTCACAACGCCGACGTTTTCGCCGTCCGCACCGATCAAGCGGATTTCATTGGAGCGGATCTTGTCGTTGACGCGCGGGCCGGTGTCACGTTGGGGCGGCGCGTTATGAGGTCTGCGAGCGATGGTGATGGTCCTTTGATTGTTACCTATTCCGAGAATGCAAGGTAAACCCGACAGGGGCCATCTTCAAGCCGCAAAATCGCGCTATAAGTGGGGTTTGCGCCGATTTCCCCTTGATCCGGGGCCGTTGTGGCGCAATTGACGGGTATGCGGCCACGGGGGTAATCTTTGACTTCGCGGGGCATTGATTAAGGGGAATGGAATGAAGAATCTGGTTTGGTTGGTCGTAGCGGTGTTGATTGCGCTGGCAGGCTATATGCTTTTCACGGGCAAAGGGCCACAAGAGGTGGCAATTGAAGCATCGGATGCGATCAATGCGCCTGCCGTGGCAGATGATGTGACGCAAGCTGCGGGAGAGGCCGCTGATGCGATCACTGATACAGTAGATGCTGCAGGTGAGGCGACCACAGAGGCTGTGGATGACGCCACTGAAAACGCCAATGACGCGGCAGAGCCAGCGGTGCAGAACTAAACAACGGCTGCAAAGCGAAAGACAAAGGCCGCGTCCGGGGGTACCGGGCGCGGCCTTCGTTTAAATTCAAATCCTAGGTTAACTTATTCTGCGGCAGGCTTCATCTGGAAACCCTCTTTGACCTGATCGGCAGGTGTCACAGGATAATCGCCAGAGAAACAGGCATCGCAGTATTGCGGGCAGTCCGCCTTGCGACCTTCGGCTTCGCCCACCGCGCGGTAAAGGCCATCGAGCGAGATGAACTTGAGGCTGTCGACCTGTAGATGGTCGCGCATCTCTTCCTCTGACATGGTCGCCGCGAGCAGTTTTTCACGCTGCGGGGTATCGACGCCGTAGAAACAGGGCCATGCGGTTGGGGGGGAGGCAATGCGGAAGTGAACTTCGGCAGCGCCCGCATCGAGGATCATCTCTTTGATCTTGCGCGAGGTCGTGCCACGCACGACCGAGTCGTCGACCAAGATTACCCGCTTACCTTTGATCAACGCACGGTTAACGTTGAGTTTCAGGCGCACACCCATGTTGCGGATTTGCTCGGTCGGCTCAATGAAGGTCCGGCCCATATATTGGTTGCGGATGATCCCCATCGCATAGGGAATGCCGGATTCAAGGCTGAATCCAATAGCCGCGGGGGTGCCGCTGTCGGGCACGGGGCAGACGAGATCGGCGTCAACGGGGCTTTCCTTGGCCAGTTCCCGACCGATGTTTTCGCGTGTTTCATAGACTGACCGACCGCCGAGGATACTGTCGGGTCGGCTGAAATAGACATGCTCAAAGATGCAGAAACGTGAGGGCACACGGCGGAATGGGAAGTGGCTTTCGACCCCTTTTTCGGTGATCACGACCATCTCGCCCGGCTCAATCTCGCGCACAAATTCGGCACCGATGATGTCGAGCGCGCAGGTCTCGGAACTCAACGCCCAGCCATCGCCGACACGGCCCAGAACCAGCGGGCGCACGCCCAGCGGGTCACGCACACCGATCAGTTTGGTGCGGGTCATCGCAACGACAGAGAAGGCACCTTCGACACGGCGCAGCGCGTCTTCCATGCGTTCGGGGATATTTTGCTGCAACGACCGCGCCATCAGGTGAATGATGCACTCACTGTCCGAGGACGACTGAAAGATCGAGCCGCGCTCGATCAACTCACGGCGCAGCGCGTTGGCGTTGGTGATATTCCCGTTATGCGCAATCGCGGCACCGCCCATGGCAAATTCGCCAAAGAACGGTTGCACATCGCGGATCGCAGTCGGGCCTTTGTTACCAGAGGTGGAATAGCGCACATGGCCGATCGACAATTCGCCGGGCAGGGTCTGCATGATATCCTGCGAGGTGAAGTTATCACGGACATAGCCAAAGCGGCGGGCAGATTGGAAACCGGCTTCGGGATCATAGCTGACGATGCCGCCTGCCTCTTGTCCGCGGTGCTGGAGGGCGTGGAGGCCGAGCGCTACGAAAGTGGCAGCATCGGCAACGCCAACCACGCCGAAAACGCCGCATTCCTCCTTCAGTTTGTCCTCATCTCCGCTGTCGCGCAGATAGGATGTGTCAAAAGGATGGGCAGGTGGCATGAGCTTGGACAACGGGGCAACTCCGAATCCGGGTGAGGTCGGTGCCTATGTAGGGGCTTCACAAGCGACTGTCACCCCGCATGTCGCACGCAGCGGGAGTCGGACCGAAATACACACGGCATATGACCTTAAGATAGGCAGCGTTAATTGAGCCAATAGCCCTTTAACACATGACTATGATACGCGTTTCGCCAAATGCAAAACAGGCGGCCACAATGTTCTGGCCGCCTGTTTAAAAGGAGATTGTTAAGAGATTGTGACGGCTTAGGCGCTACATTTCCCAACCAGCGCTTCGTAGCGGTTGGTGATCCAGCCGAGCGCCTCTTGCGGGTCTTTCTCTTCGATCTGGCCGGTGAAGCGCGAAAAGACAGCAGCCGAACGGCTGTTATCCACGCTGGCCGCACGTTCGCCGGTGATGACCGTATCATAGACAAAGAACGCGATCGCGACGAGCAACACACCACGCACCACGCCGAAGACAAAGCCAAGACCCTGATCCACGCCACCTAATATAGAGCGGTGCACGAGCGAGGAGAACAGCGGGGTAAAGAGGGAGACGATGATCAACGCCGCAGCGAAAACAAGTGCGAAGGCACCGATGACCGAAAGCTCACAGCTATCGGCGAGGAATTCACCGACATAAGGCAACTCACGTACCAGCGGCTCAACCTGTGGTGCAAATAGGAATGCCAATACAGCTGCGGCAATCCAGCCGACGATCGCCATCAACTCGCGTACCAACCCGCGGCCATAGGCCAGCAGAGCCGATAGGATGATGACCACCGCAACCACACCGTCAATAATGGTAAAACCGTCCATGCGCGTTCTTGCCCTCGTGTAAGGGGGGATCAGCCCGCCCCGAAAATTTCGCCAACAAATCCGGTCAGATCGCTCATCGTATTCAGCGCAATTCCGGTCACACCCACGGCTTTTCCGCCGCGCGGTGCAATAGCGCTCGTAAAACCAAGTTTTTGCGCCTCTTTCAACCTGTTTTCCGTCTGGCTTGCAGGTCGTAGCGCACCGGAAAGGCTGATTTCCCCGAAAACAACGGTTTCGGCGGGCAGCGCTACGTCTTCGCGGGCTGAAAGGATCGCGGCCGCGACGGCCAAATCGGCTGCGGGTTCAGAGATTTTCATGCCACCTGCAACGTTAAGATAGACATCTAATCCGGCGAAGGGGATGCCGCAGCGCGCTTCAAGCACAGCAAGGATCATCGCCAAACGGCCCGAATCCCATCCGACCACGGTGCGCCGTGCTTGGGAATGGGGGGAGGGGGCAACAAGTGCCTGAAGCTCGACCAGAACGGGCCGCGTACCTTCGATACCTGCAAAGACGACCGAACCGGGCGAGGGTTGTCCGCGTTCTGACAGGAACAGGGCCGAGGGGTTGGTAACTTCGGCCAAACCGCCGCCGGTCATCTCAAAAACGCCGATCTCATCCGCTGGACCGAAACGGTTTTTGACGGCGCGCAGGATGCGGAACTGGTGGCCGCGTTCGCCTTCGAAATAGAGTACGGTATCGACCATATGCTCCACCACGCGCGGGCCTGCGATCTGGCCTTCTTTGGTCACGTGACCCACCAGAATAACCGCCACACCGCGGCGTTTGGCAAAGCTGGTCAATTCATGCGCCGCCGCACGGACCTGACTGACAGAACCGGGGGCGCTTTCGACGTTATCGGCCCACATGGTCTGAATAGAATCAATGATCGCCAGTTGCGGGCGTTCGGCTTCTAGCGTGGTCAGAATATCGCGCAGGTTTGTTTCGGCAGCGAGTTTTACTGGCGCATCGGAAAGGTCCAGCCGTTGCGCGCGCATGCGAACCTGCGCGCTGGCTTCTTCGCCGCTGACATATATGGTCTTGAGACCCGAATTCGCGAAATGGGCAGCAGCCTGCAACAGAAGAGTCGATTTCCCGATGCCCGGATCACCACCTACAAGGATCGCCGAGGCGGGCACAAGCCCGCCACCCAAAACGCGGTCAAGTTCGGCAATGCCCGATTGTGCGCGGGGAGGCGGAGTTTCTTGGGTGGCAAGGTCAGTCAGTTCAATGGCAGATCCGCGGCGAGCACCCAAGGATTTGCTGGGCGGGCCGGATGAAATGCCTTTGTCTTCGACGATTGAGTTCCAAGCACCGCAGGCGTCGCAGCGCCCGGACCATTTGGAGTGTTTTGCACCGCATTCGGTACATGAAAAACTGGAGGAGGATTTTGCCATGCGCCCTTTTCGCCCAAGGGTTGGATGGCGTCAAAGGAAAAGCATCCGGCCCGTGGGCGATGATCCCGGGGGGGAACCCATAGGCCGGATGCTGCCGCCCAAGTTATTCGGCGGCTTTGGGAGGGAGGTCGATCACGATATTATCAATCGAAGTGGGATCGGGCCTGCGGTTGGCAGGCGCTTCGGTTGGCACCACACGTTCAAGGCCCAGCTCTGGCATGATTTCACGCATCTCATCGCGCAGACGCTCTAGCTGTGCCACGGCGACGCTTTCTTCGAGTTCGACCTCATGCAACCAATGCTTCATCTCGGTCGAGATACCCTTAGCTTGGTTAAGGCGGCTGTTGAACAGTTCGACCTCTTCCTGACGCTGCTTCAGGAAACTGCGTGCACGAGACAATTTTTCATCAGAATAGACCTCTGCCAGATCGCGGGCCACATGACTCATCTGCGCGGCCATTTCGAGAACAGCGGGCTCAAGCGTGCTGAGATCGGGGTGGTCGCGCAGATAGGCAAGACGCTCACGCACTGAATCAAACTCCGAACTCATCTGGAATGTTTCCGCGCGGTCAGCGGCATGCACGGCACCATAGGCGCGGGCCACGTCCTGCATGCCGACTTTGAACTGACGGTGCGAGGTTTCAAGCCGCATAATGCGGCGGTTGGTGGGGAGGAAAAAACACAGACCTACGGCCAGAACGGTTAGCGCAATCTGGGCGTACATCCCGGCGTCCTCAACAGGTGCCCCCGCATATTGCAGATCAAGGCTCACCCAATTCCAAAGGCCCAGGGCCGCCATGATGCTGGCGCCTGTCAGCGCAAGTGCTGCGAGTGCAAAAACCACCAAGGCAAGTCGCTGAAATGCGAATTGAACGAGGTAGGTAAAGGAACGAAGCTGGGACATACTTTCTCCCCCCTGGAAGAGCTACTAAGCAAGTTTCTGCCGACCAACGCCTCTTTATCCTTCTTTGTTCCCGTTCTGCGCGGAATTATGCTGAGGGTTTAACAAACTGTTGCCATAGTATGGCACAACCTCCGGTATTTCGGAAACTTTTTGCACGATAACGCCGAATTATCTGTCAACCGTCGTGCGCCCTGAAACGGCAGTTTGCGCAGGTGATGGCCGCGCGGACTGAGCAGAACTTATAGAATTGAGCAAGAGAGCGGTGGAAAATCGCCGATCTAGTCGGCGTATCGCTTTGCGTATCTGGCACCAAGCGATGTGAGTATTTCATAGCCTATCGTGCCCGCCCAGTCGGCAAGATCATCCACGCCCTGCGTCGACCCCAACAGTTGCAATGTCGCAGGTACTTCGGACAGAGCTGATACATCGACTGTAATCAGGTCCATCGACACGCGGCCAACAATGGGTAGCTGTATCCCATCATGCTGAAAACAGGCGTGACCCACCGCATTGCCCATGGCGCGGGTCAACCCATCGGCATAGCCCGCCGCCACGGTGGCGAGCTTTACCGTGCTTTCTGCCGTCCAAGTGTTGCCATAGCCCACAGTCTCGCCCGGCGTGACGCTGCGGGTTTGGATGACCGGCACATCAAGGGTGACCACAGGCCGCGCATCAGTGAAGGGGCGGCCGCCATAAAGACCGATGCCGGGGCGGGTGACATCGAAATGATAGTCAGGCCCCAATAAGATGCCCCCGGTGGCCGACAGCGACCGTGGCGCGTCGACCCCTTCGGTCATTTCGCGAAAGCTGCGCAATTGCGCATCGTTCATCTCGTGATCCGGCGCATCCGAGCAGGCCAGATGCGACATGATTAGCGAAGGGCCTTGGCTCAGCGCGATGTCGCGTAGGGCGGCCCATTCGGCGGGCTCCATCCCGAGCCGGTTCATCCCGCTGTCGAGCTGGATGCCAAAGCCATGACCGGGCAGGGTTTCGAACTGGCGCAGCAGTTGCTCGGTCGAGTTGATCATCGGGGTCAGCGCCGCGTCGCGGATGGCGTCGGTATCGCCTGCCATATGGCCGGAAAAGACATTGATGACCGGGCCTTCGCCCAAGGCCTGTCGCAGCGCCACACCTTCTTCGGCCAAAGCTACAAAGAACTGCCGCGCGCCCGCCTCGGCCAAGGCTGTGGCCACGCGGGCCGCGCCCAATCCATAACTGTCGGCTTTGACGACCGCGCCGGTCTCGGCCTCCGTCATGCGGTCAAGGGCGCGCCAGTTGTCGGCGATGGCTTGCAGGTCGATGGTCAGGGTCGCTTTGCTCATGCGCGGATGTGGGCCAGAATGTGGGGGGAGGTCAAGCGGCCAAGCGCACCTAACGTCATGCGCGACAGTTGCGGCGGCGTTTTGTTACAGTTTTGCCTACCGGATGCGCAGGATGGGGAGGTCAGGCGGATGACACGGATTAAGATCATGTTCGGCCATACGGCTGTGTCCCTTATGGCGCTGGCTTGTGTGGTGGCCATTGCTGCGATGGTTTGGGGGGCGCCACTGTGGTGCTGGGCGCTGATGCCGCTGGGTATCGCGGCGCAGATGCTCAATGAGTACAACCTGCACCGGCATGTCTTTCACCTTGATCCGCCGAAACGGCAGTGGGCCTTTGATCTGCTCTATCGCACGCATTACGGGCACCATGATTTCCCCACCAACCACGAACTGTTCTTTGTCCCGCTCTGGGTCGCCTTGCCGGTGCTGGCGGGGAATTTCCTTTTGGTCTGGGGGATCACAGCGCTGTTGGGCTTTGATGCCGCGCTATGGATCGCGACGGCGATTGTGCCCTTGGGCGGGGTGCTGACCTTTCTGAGCTATGAGTGGTTCCATATGACGGCACATCTGAGCCTTCCCAAAACGGCGGTAGAGCGTCATGTGACGCGGCTCCACAACCAGCACCATTTTCGCGACTTCAATAAATGGTTTCACGTCAGCCCCGGCGGGCAGATCATTGATCGCGCTATGGGGACGAATATCGACACCGAAGCGTTGAAAAAGCAACAACGCATTGCGTTTATCCGCACTTTGGGGATGAAACCAGATGATCCAAGGCTGTTGGCCGCTCGTGCCAAATTCGCTAAAAGATATGGGCTGAGCGAGGCCGAAGTTGCCCGCGCTGCGCGGGGATGAATGTGAAACTTCCGTAACGTCACGGGCAGGGCGCTTGTCACTATGGATGACGCGAGTAGGGTCGGACCTACCCAAGGGAGGATTAACCATGCATCGATATAGTACCACCACAGCCCTGCTTGCCGTCAGCTTGGCTGCCGGAACGGCGCAGGCCGAGAACCGGATTGACCGCCAATTGCCCAATGCGCCAAAGCTGGCGGCCTATGGCGATCATGGGGTGGGGGTGCGGACGATTGAAATGGTGAACCCCGGCCAGATCGACATTTTGGCGATTGACCCCGCCGCCGACAAACCCGCCGAGATGCCGCGCTATGATCGGCCACTGACAGTCGAAATGTACTACCCCGCCGCCGAGGGCGCGGGAGGTGACACAACCTTCAAAGCCTACCTGCGCGACGGCACGACTGAGGTCACGTTGTACGGCAAAGCAATGCGCGACGCTGATCCAATGGCGGGGGAGACCTTCCCGCTGGTATTGATAAGCCACGGCTATCCAGGCAACCGCTACCTGCTGTCGCATCTGGCCGAAAACCTCGCGTCCAAAGGCTATGTCGTGGCTTCGATTGATCATACGGACAGCACCTATCGCACCCAGGCGGCCTTTGGCTCGACTTTGGTGAACCGGTCGCTGGATCAGCTGTTTGTGCTGGATCAGATGGCGCAGAAGGCAGAAGAGGGTGGTGATTTTGCCGGGCTTTATAACGCTGAAAACTCAGGGTTGATCGGCTACTCGATGGGCGGCTATGGTGCGATTATCACCGCAGGCGGCGGTGTGACAGAGGCCTCGGTTGGCTACCCGTGGGGCGGGCCGCATGGCACATTGGGCATTCATCAAGACGGGTCCGAGACCCATAACGATCTGCCCGATCCGCGCATCAAGACCGCCGTGGCCTTTGGCCCTTGGGGCATGAACCGCGGTTTTTGGGATGCCGAAGGTCTGGCGGGCGTGCAGATCCCAATGCTTTATATCGCCGGGTCGCAGGATGACACATCACTTTACGAAGACGGTGTGCGCGCGATCTGGGAGAACACCACAAACGTTGATCGGGCTTTGCTGACCTATATGAACGCAGGCCACAATGCAGGCGCCCCAATGCCTGCGCCGATGGAATCCTATTACTTTAACGAAGACAAAGGTTTTGACATTTCAGAGCATTACAGCGACCCAGTTTGGGACACGGTGCGCATGAACAACATCGCACAGCACTTCGTTACAGCATGGCTCGACAGTCACCTCAAAGAGGAAGCGGAGAAGGGCAGCTACTTGAGCCTGGTCGAGAGTTCCAATGACGGGGTCTGGTCCGTCGACGAAGATGGGACCGAAAAGGAAGACCACGATTATTGGAAAGGGTTCGCCGAAGGCACCGCCAAAGGGATGATGTATGAGACCCGTGCGGCGGGCGAGTAACGCACATTCCGCCCGGGGCACAGCACTTTGCTGCCCCGGGCGATCCGGCCATCACGGCTTGATATAGGTATAGCCCATCTGCTGTAGCCGCGAGAGTTCTGCCACGCCTGAAGGCACGATGTCTTCTTCCCAAACGTCATAGAGATCGTCTTCGTAGCTGATGTCACGCCCGCGCAGGGTGTTGTTGCAGACATGAAAGCTGACATTCTGCCCTTTGAGCGATGAGACAGATGTTTGCATTTTGTCGTTGCCTTTGGCATCGGCCAGCAGGCTCAGCCCATTGCCGTGAAGCACGACCTTCACGTCGATGTTTTCGGCGCCTACAGCGTTGATA
This sequence comes from Sulfitobacter sp. DSM 110093, assembly GCF_022788715.1. Classification (NCBI taxonomy): domain Bacteria; kingdom Pseudomonadati; phylum Pseudomonadota; class Alphaproteobacteria; order Rhodobacterales; family Roseobacteraceae; genus Sulfitobacter; species Sulfitobacter sp. DSM 110093. The sequence continues at coordinate 1,814,615 of NZ_CP085167.1, read as the reverse complement.
TGGTTCTGGATGTTGCGCATGGCACCCAGATGCGCCTTAGAGGCTTCGCCGCCGTCGTAGTTAATGTGATAGACGACCTTCTGCTTGCCATAGCGCTCGGTTTCTTCGGCATGAAGCGCGAAGGCGAAGCTGCTGGCAAGCAATAGGCAGATTGTCCGGATGATGTTTGTCATTTGGTTCCTCCCAATATGCATGACGGTCCACGCGATGCGCAGAGCCGTCTCACCTAGCCTAGCAAGCGCGGGGAGCAATCTAAATCATTTATTCAAAAGTTTGAATTTATCGGGTTGCCGAACGGGGCGCGGCATCGGGTCAGCGCCCCGCTACCTGGGCGCTGACTGTCTTTTGGGGCAGGTTTAAAATTCCTGATCGTCGTTGCCGCCCTGCTGCCAAGGCTGCACAAGGTTGCCAAAGCGGGTAAACTTGCCCTCAAAGCTAAGATCGACCGTGCCAATCGGCCCGTGACGCTGCTTGCCGATCACCACCTCGGCGCGACCGTGCAGGCGCTCCATCTCTTCTTGCCATGCGGCCATCTTGTCCAGTTCGTGATCGCCGGGCTTTTCACGTTCTTTGTAGTATTCTTCACGGTAGACGAACATCACCACATCGGCGTCCTGTTCGATCGAGCCGGATTCACGGAGATCCGACAACTGCGGGCGTTTATCATCTCGGCTTTCCACCTGACGCGAAAGCTGGGACAGCGCGATCACCGGAATGTCGAGTTCTTTGGCAATGGCCTTTAGGCCCATGGTGATTTCCGAGATTTCGTTCACCCGGTTTTCCGATTTTCCCGTGCCGCGCACCAGTTGCAAATAGTCGATGATCAGAACGTCGAGCCCATGTGTCCGTTTGAGGCGCCGCGCACGTGCGGCCAGCTGGCTGATCGGCAGGGCGGGCGTGTCATCAATGAACAGCGGGCAGGCCTCAAGCGCCTTGGCGGCATCGACAAAACGGCGGAACTCGGTCTCGGTCATATCGCCCGAGCGGATCTGCTGACTGGGAATCTCGGCGGCTTCGGACAGAATCCGCGCGGCAAGCTGTTCGGCGCTCATCTCAAGGCTGTAGAAGCCAACAACACCGCCATCAACCGCTCCGGTAGAGCCGTCGGGCTTTTGCCCGCGCTTATAGGCTTTGGCGACGTTAAAGGCGATGTTGGTGGCGAGCGAGGTTTTACCCATCGACGGACGCCCGGCGAGGATCAAAAGGTCAGACCGGTGCAAACCGCCCAGTTTCTTGTCCATGTCGATCAACCCGGTGGAGACACCAGAAAGACCGCCATCCCGCTGGTAAGCGGCATTGGCCACATTAACCGCATCTGTGACCGCTTTGAGGAAGGACTGGAATCCGCTTTCGACCTGACCCTGTTCCGCCAGTTTGTAGAGTTCCTGTTCGGCTTCGACGATTTGCTCACGCGGTTCAGAGGCGACATCAACCTGCGCGGCCTTGGCCGAGATGTCGCGGCCCAGTTGGATCAGGTCGCGGCGCACGGCAAGGTCATAGATCATCTGCGCATAGTCGCGCACGGCAAAGGCGCTGATCGCAGCCCCGGCAAGACGTGCCAAATAGGCTGGGCCGCCGAGCTCTTTCAGCCCTTCGTCGTCTTCCATGAAAGCCTTGAGCGTCACAGGAGAGGCGAGGTTGTTTTTCGCGATCCGCTGGGCGGCGATATCAAAGATGCGCGCGTGAACGGGCTCGTAGAAATGCTTTGGCCCAATGACAGAGGCGACACGGTCATAGACGTCGTTGTTGGTCAGGATGGCGCCCAGCAACTGCTGTTCGGCCTCAATCGAATGCGGCATCGATTCAGGTGCCTGTACAGCCAATTGGTTCGCGTTCAGCGATGTAATCTCGTTCATGACCTCACCCATTTTTACCCAGATGGTCGTCTTAGCCAGCCCGACAGCTTGGCGCAAACGGTATCTTTTTGTGGATATCCTTGCATGCCTATAGCCCTACCACATCTTGCAGTGTGGTGGGGGCCTGCGTCAACATCTGGCCGGATTTGGCTTAGTTTTTGCGGGATTCTTGCCACTCGCGCGGGGCGTTGAGAAAGGCTTCGACCTCGGTCAGGGTGGCCGCGTCAAAGGCATTTTGTGCGCGTGCTTCGGCCAGTACATCCCACCATGTGCAGAGCGCATGAAGGCTAACGCCATGGTCACCAAGGGTCTTTTCGGTTTGTGGGAAAATGCCGTAGTGGAAGATCACGGCGGTATGGGCGCAGCTAGCGCCGGTTTCCCGAATCGCGTCAACAAAGCTGAGCTTTGAGCCCCCATCGGTGGTCAGGTCCTCGACCAGCAGCACGCGCTGGCCTTCGGTCATGTCTCCTTCGATCCGCGCGTTGCGGCCATAGCCTTTGGGCTTTTTACGGACATAGGTCATCGGAAGCGCCATCCGCTCCGCGACCATGGCGGCGAATGGGATGCCCGCCGTCTCGCCGCCGGCGATATTGTCAAAAGCCTCAAACCCCGCGTTGCGCATCACGGTGACGGTGAGGAAATCCATCAGTGTCGACCGGATGCGCGGGTGGGAGATCAGCTTGCGGCAGTCGATATAGGTAGGGCTTGGTAGACCCGAGGCCAGCGTGAAGGGTTCATCCGCGTTGAAATGCACCGCGCCGATCTCCAGCAACATGCGCGCGGTGAGGCGGGCCATTTCTTCGGGGCTGGGGTGGCTGGTGGGGATCATGGCAGGCGTCCTTGGCTGGGGAGAGGTCGGAGCGGTATTTAAGAAAGGATGAAGATTAGGTGGTCCAATGCAGAGCGAAGCCGGGGTCGAAGACCGTGACCGGGCCGTCGGGCGTGTCGATGCTGGCGGGGTGGGTTGGCGCTTCGCGGCGCAGGGTGATCTGCGTCTCATTTGGCGGCAGGCCGTAAAAGGCGGGGCCGTTGAGTGAGGTGAAGGCTTCGAGCTTGTCGAGCGCGCTGTCTTCCTCAAAAACCTGTGCGAGGATCGACATTGTGTTGGGCGCGGTGAAACAGCCCGCGCAGCCGCAGGGTTGGAGCTTCGCGCCATCGGTATGGGGCGCGCTGTCGGTGCCAAGAAAGAAGCGCGTGTCGCCGGAAGTGGCGGCGGCGCGCAGGGCGAGGCGGTGGGTCTCGCGTTTGGCCACGGGCAGGCAGTAGTAATGCGGGCGGATGCCGCCAGCGAGGATGTGGTTGCGGTTGATCACGAGGTGATGCGTGGTGATCGTGGCCGCAAGGCCGCTGTCGTTGCTGCGCACATAGTCGGCGGCGTCAGAGGTGGTGATATGTTCCATGATCACGCGCAGCGCGGGATGCGCGCGGCGGATCGGGTCGAGCACGCGGTCGATGAAGACGGCTTCGCGGTCGAAGATGTCGATTTCGCTGTCTGTGACTTCGCCGTGGGTGCAAAGAGGCAGGCCGATCTCGGCCATACGGTCGAGCACGGGGGCGACTTTGTCGAAGTTTGAGACACCGCTGGCGGAGTTGGTGGTGGCGCCCGCGGGGTAGAGTTTGACGGCGTGGATCAGCCCTTGGGCGTGGGCGCGGGCCACGTCGTCGGGGTCGGTATCCTCGGTCAGGTAGAGGGTCAGCAGCGGGGTGAAATCCGTGCCTTCGGGCAGGGCCGCCATGATCCGGTCGCGGTAGGCGGCGGCTTGGGCGCCGGTCACTACCGGGGGCACGAGATTTGGCATGATGATAGCGCGGGCGAAGTCGCGCGCGCTATGGGGCAGCACGGCGTGCAGCATGTCGCCGTCGCGCAGGTGCAGGTGCCAATCGTCGGGACGGCGGATCGTGAGGCTTTGTGTCATGGGCGCGGGGCTAGCACAGAGCGGGGGCGCGCGCCAGATTGAAAACCTATCCGCTGGCGGTTGCCACCTCGGCCACATCTGCCTGACGGCGGGCGCGGATGCGTTCAAGACGGCGGGCAAAGCGCGGGGCACTCATCCGCGCGCTGACATTGGCGCAGACCGCTTCAAGCAGCAGTTCGCGCCCCTGGGCATTCACCGCTTGGCTGAGGTTGCGCAGATAGGGCAGGTAGTCACGGCGCGCGCGGTAGAGTGCGGCGAACCGTGCCGCGTCCAACGAGCCTTCGGCGGCGGCTTGGAGCAGTGGGTCAAGTTGGTCGATTTCCAGCAGATCGGTTTGCAGCGCGTCGCCCATGAAGGGCATGCGCAGCTTGGTGACATTCGCGCGGGTAAATAGCGCCGCATGCATCGCATCGAGTTTCTCTTTTGGGTCGTAGAGAACAAAAACCCGCTCCGCGGCGTCGAGCATATCCGGTGCATAGCCATAGCGGGAGGTGAAATCGAGGATGCGCATGTCGGCGAAACGGTCGTCCCATTCGGTGATGCGCGGGTTGAGCGTGGCCTGTGGTTGGATCGCTACGACCGCCGCACCGGGGGACGCGACGGAATAGGCGGCGGCGGCATAGGCGCAGGGGCCAGCGCCATAAAACAGCACTCGTTCGAATTCGTCGAAGAAACCGTCATCGATCAGCCGGTCAAAATAGGCATAGACCTCTTCAGAGCGGAACCATGTGTCGCCATCGCTGGCAAGACACAGATGCGACCAATCGTGGTTGCGGACCATGTCCCAGCCCAAAGGCTGCGCCTTATCGGAAAGCGCGTGCATGCCTTGGTAGGTTTCAAAGGTGACCAGCAGTGTGGTGTCACGTTCAATGAAGGCAGAGAAATGGCTTTTGCCGAGCGATTGGAAATATCCATCTTCCTCGGCCACGGCCTCTACCGCGCGCAACCACTTGCGTTTGGGCATATCGGCCAGTGAACTGTCGATCGTGGGCGTATCGCTCGGCATCGGGCATCCTCGGGCTAGTCGCGGCAGAGCAGAACTGCCATTTCAGCTAGTGGTAGCCAGAAAATAGGGCGAAAATGCGGAAAAACAGTGAGAATTTGAAGAGAATGTGACGGTTTTCCGGGGGCAGTGCGGCGACTGGCGCGCGGTTATTGGCCCGCGTGCCTTCGGCTGCGTCTTGCGTATTCTACCATAAGCCGTGCCGCCTTGGCGGTGACCGGGCGACTTGGTGGGGTCATGAGCAGGCGTCCAAACAGAGCGCGGAAGGGTTCTTGTTCCATCAGCGTATCAAAGCGGGCACGGCGCCATGCGACTGCGCTTTCGTGAAGCGTGGCGAGTTCGGGATCAGCCTTCAGCACTGTAAACACGCGGTTGCGTGCCGGGGCTGTGGCCCTGATTGACGTGTCGGTGTCAGTGTTGAAATTCCGCTCTACCCAGTAGTCCAGCCCCAACAGATGGTCATTGTGTACTGCGCGACCGCGATCGGCCTTGAGGATATAGGTCTCCATTGCGCCTAAAGGATAGTGGTTAATCTGGGCCAGCCCGTGGTTCTGGCGCCCGTAATTGGAAAAAATTCGTTTGGTCTTGAACAGGTCCGGCAGGGCGCGGCCATGGCTGTCGAACCAACGGGCTTGGTCGATCTTTGCCGGATCGGGGCTGCGCGGGCGGTGCACGCCGGGCTGCGCATAGGTGCCATCGTTGCGGTAAAGCGTCTTGAACATCGCGGCACGCCAGGGCCAATGCATCACGGCGGGCGCACATCGAGTAAAGCCTTCGGTCACTGGATGGTCTGCATAGCGGACCTGATCGCTGTTGCCAAACAGCCGCCAAGTAAGGGTGATTGCAGTGGCGTCGGGGAGGGCTGCGTGCAGTGCAGCAAGGCTGTGATCCCCGCAATGGATGTTGACGAATTCATCAACATCAAGGGGCAAGATCCACTCTGCCTGTTGCACCACCTCCAATTTGGCAGCGGCTTTCAGGGCGGTGAACTGAATGCCACCTTTCTCATAGGGGCCGTCGTTGCGGATGTGGGTCACGCCACCAAGCGCTTGCAGCCGATCCAGCATCGCATCCGTGCCATCGTCGCAATCGTTGGAAAAGACCAGCACATGGTCGAAGCCGATGGCGCGGTGATGCGCCAGCCATTCCAGCAAGAACGCGCCCTCGTTGCGGACGCAAAGGATCGCAAGGTGAGAGATCTTACCACTCACGGCGGAAAGCCACGACTTTGTTGTGCGAACCAAGGTGGTAATAGGCCATTCCGGCCTGCATGAAGGCGCTAAATACCTTGTTAACCCCCTCAGGGCCAATCCACTGCGGATGTAGTTCTATAATGGCGGCGCGGAGATTATTGAGGGGCAAGGCCGGGATCAGGTCAACTTCGGCACCTTCGATGTCGCAAATCAGAACGGTGGGGGTGAGATCGGCGAAGACCTTTGCAGCATCCAGCACGTCAATCTGGTGAGTCTCGGGCGGTGCTTCGCCGTCAAAGCGGGTCATCGAAGACGACAGGATCTGTTCGCGCACGTGGAAGTCGACCTTGCCGGGCGCGGGGCCTAGGATGGCATTGGTGACATGGGCATTGCTCAACCCATTGGCCGCGTGGACCCGGCGGATGTAGGGGATGAGGTTGGGGTTCGCTTCAAAGGAATGTACCGAGGTGACCTTGCGTTTGCTGGCCACCAGTGTCGACATATAGCCAACCCCGCCGCCCAGTTCGATCACTCGGTCGCCCTCGCGAACCACGCGCAGGGCGGCTTCGCTCTCTTTCGCCTCATAAGCGTTTTGGCGCAGCAGTTTGCGGATCCGCCCGCGCAGGATCGTGGGATCATCGGGGAACTTCATGCCGCGGGAAAGGATATAATTAGGGTCAGGCGGGGTGTCGGTCACGGGTCAGCTTTCCATGTCGAGGGCGAGGGCATAGGCGACCCGCTCGGTCGCGCTTAACTTAGTGTTAAGCGCTTGGCGGTAGAGATCGCGGAACTCTGGTATCTGGTGCAGTTCTTCTGCCTTGGCGCGATGCCAAGCAAGGCCCGCTTGGTGATGTGTGCGCAGATGTTCGTCTGCCAATAGGCGGTCCATCTCGGCGCGGAGGCGCGGTAGGTTGCGCTGGATTGAGATATCGCGGTGGTCGTTCCAATCCATGCGGATCCAGTAGTTGATCCCGATTGAACGGTCGACATGCAACGCGCGCCCTCGCTGACGTTTGACAAGGAAGGAATCGGCTGAGCGTAGGGCGTAGTGGTTGAGTTGCAGCAGGTCATAGCCGATGTTGCTTTTCGATGATCGCCAGCCGTTGCGCAGCGCGTCGCGCGTCATGTCGCGGCCCGCGCCGTTGACCCATTTGACCCGCTCCGCCAGCCCATCGTTCAGCTTGTTGGGCCGGTGGCAGGAAAGTTTTTCATAGGCGCCGATGTTGCGGAACATCGTTTTGAACCCCCATGCGGTATGGGGTTTTGGGCAAAAGGCAGGCGCACAGTTGTCGAATTGGCCGATCACCGGAGCGTCTGAAAGGGCTGTGACCCCGTTATGGCCAAAGAGCCGCCATGTCATCGCGACGTTGCTGGCGTCCGGCGCGGCGGCAAAGAAATCTTCAAGCCGGCCATTGCCGGTACGGATGTTCACGAATTCATCCACGTCGATATGCGCGATCCAATCCGCGTCGCGGATCAGCGGCTCTTTCAGCGCTTGGTTCAAAGCGTGCTGTTGCGGAGAGTTGCCTTTCCAATCGTCGTTGTTGCGATGCTGAAGGACACCCATCTCTTGCAACCGTCCCAGCACCGCATCGGTGCCATCGGTGCAATCATTGGTGTAGATCAGGAAATTGTCGAACCCCACGGCGCGGTGATAGGCGACCCACTCAAGGATGTAGGGCGCCTCGTTCTTCATACAGCCGACGATGACATTGCCACTGCTGCCGGGCGGCAGGATGCGGGGCGGTACAGGGTTATACGCAGGCGCTGGCTGGTCTTCGCTCTCGGGGGCTATGCGGTTATGGGGGCGGAAGGGACTGCAGAGGATCATCTCATGGTTCACCTTCACCCGGTTCAACAGTCGGGCTTTGGCTTCGCGGTCGGCTTCCGAAGCCTCTGGATTGTGCAGCATTGACTTGAATTTTTCGGCCGATGCGCGGGCTATATCGGTTTCTGCGCGTTTCTGCGCCAGCGGGATCGCGGTGGTGCGGATTCGGTGAGCAAAGGCGGCAAGGTATTGCGTCGCGCGAAAGCCATAGGTGGGGTCTGCCTCGTTCCAGAGCGGTTCTGGGCTGTCCGGGGTCAGTGCCACGGCCAGTGCCGGAAACCGTGCGGCAAGTGATGCATTGCCCGCCGCGAAGTGGGCCGAGATCGGGGCGAGGCTTCCGGGTTTGATTGGCGCACCTCCTGTCTGAAACCCCTGCAACATCTGGGACCATGTCTTGCGCGGACAGGAAAGGTCATTCACTTGAAGGTAGCGGATCAACACGTCGTTAAACTGTCGCATCCGTGTGAGCCAAGACGCAGGCAAAGGAGCAGACGTACGGCCCGGATCAACCGATCCGAGGGGCGCGATGAGACCAAGGCAATCCGCAATCTCACTGGCACCATGTTTGGACAACAGATGTGATAGACGCGCCGGGCGAAAATGAATGTTATCCGCTCCAAATGCCGCTGCCCAATGGGCGTGAAGGGCTTGATAATCCAGCCAAAAAGGCGGGTCCTGCACGTCGGGAAAAATGCCGAAGTCAGGTGCAATCTCGCGAGCGTCAAGCGCGCCTTGCCACCAGTCGTCACGCGCAGCCAAGGCCAGTTCTTGGGACAATGAATGGCGGCGGCCCTCGGTCACAGCAAAGTCATAATGCGCTGTCAGAAGCCGGGCCTGCTCGTCCAAATGGGCGATGATTTGGATGTCGTCGAAATGCGTCCTCAGCAGGTTATGTAGGTGGGTCAATTCTTCGGGGCGCGACAGCAGGTTTCCCAGTTGGGCCGCACTCAGCACCACATGATCCGCGCGGGTTTCGGCCAGATCGCGGGCAATCAGCGCGTGAAATTCATCACGCAGCGTGGGGCCGATTAGTGCGCTGTCCAGCCCGCGACGATGACGCAGCAGCCCCACGGCCTCAGGCGCGGCGCAGGCGGCATAAAGTCGGACATGGTTCCAATCGGCGGCCAAAACGCCCTGATTTAACAACACATCCTTTTGCTGTTGCAGAATGTTGCGCAGCCGTGCTGCGGCTCTCTCTGTTGGGCCGATAAACAGGGTCAGGCGCATCACTCGACCTCCGTCTTGCCGGTATTGCTTTGGCCCCACCACGGCAGATCGATACCGAGGTATCCAGCGATTTTGTGGCGCGCACCGGGGTCTTCGATGTCGAACTCTAGAAAGTTGTCACATCCGGCAAAGACACGGCGGCAAAAGGTGAAATGTCCTTCGACCCATTTGGCTAGCTCGGCCTCGCTGCGCCCGAAACCGCGTGGCAGGCCCGGCACATCGGCTTGCGGTAGACGCCTTCGCCCCAAATTGTTCCAGCGCATCATGCTATTGGCCGTTCTGGCCGGATCGCGGTGCGACAAAAGGAACTTGATATCTGGATGATGTGATTGAATTGCGCTCAACAGCGCCCAATCGGTCTGGGGCCAGAGGCTGCGATCATGGCGGACGGCGCTCACTTCATTCACCACGTCGAATTCCCGGAGTCGCGCTAGCGGGTCACCGCTGTCAAAGTAATCGGCGTAGATGATCCGCCCGACATGTTCGCCGGTGATCTCAGGCAGGCTGCTTTGGCCCTTGCGGATGCGCCAATCGGCGACCTTTAGCCCCGCGTGGCGCAGCGCATCGGTGAGCGTCGTGGTGCCGGTTTTGGGCAGGCCAAGGTTGATAATGCGCGGGCCCATCATGGCAGGCAGATCTCAGCGCGGATGTCCGCTTCGGCGGTGCAATAGGGGCTGGCGCTAAGCAGTTGCTGGCGCATTTCCACATAGGCCGGATCGGCGAGCAGCGCGTCGCGTCGGGCGCGGTGCGCGGCGACGGTGTCTGAATGAAGATCTGCGATGCCGGGCAAGGCCTTGAGGCGGTCCATCTCTGCGCAAAGGGCGGGCAGGTAGCGCTGGACCGAGCGATCCTCCCATGCGGCATCATTGCGTTCGCGCCAATATGTGTCGTCAAACGCGCGATGCTCGCGGTTCACGTCACCCCGGTCATTCTTGACCAGATAGCTGTCGAGAGAGCGCAGTGCGTAGTGATTCAGCGTCGCAAAGCGCCGTGCGCCGCGCGCTGGAAAAGCGCGGATGCGGCGTTTGTTAATAGCCCCGCGAAACGGCGAAGGGACTTGCCGACCCGCGCCATCCGTCCACTGTGGCTGGTCTATTTCGTCATCATGAAAGGGTCGATGCGCACCGTAGTAGCCAAGGGGAAAATCGCGCCGGACTAACGACTTAACCTCAATCGCCATCTCAGCGCCGCAGATGTCTGGGTTGTGGCTATGGGTGAATTGTTCGATCACAGGCGCATCAACGAAATCCGCGACCCCGCTATTGGCAAAGAACTGAAAATGCACAGAGATTGCCTGCGGATTGCCACAAGCCTCAATCAGTGCGGGCAGGCGGTTGTCGCCCACATGAATGTTCATAAATTCATCCACATCCGCGACCCAGACCCAATCGGCCTCTGAGACAATAGATTGCCGCCGTGCGTCCTTGAGCGCTTGCATTTGGTAGTTTCGGTTGGTGGCTGGGTTCGGCAGGTGGGTGATGATGCCGTGCCCTTGCAAGGCATCAAGCAATCGGTCGGTCCCGTCGCTGCAATCGTTTGAATAGAACAGAAAATCCGTAACCCCGATCACCCGGTTGAAGGCAATCCACTCCAGCAGAAAGGGGCCTTCGTTTTTGACGCAGGTGACGGCGGTAATGCGCATGTCAGGCCCCGACGCGCCGGATCGCGATGATAGTGCTTTGTCCCATACCTGCCCCTGTGGCCCCGGTGGTTTTCCCCAGTGGCCGTGAATTATTGGTTAAGACTATGGCAGCGTGGGGAAAACACGTCAATCTATTGGGCCACGTCAGCCCCCTTGACGGGGCGGGGCGGGAATGCACCACTGGGCCCATGAAAAACTTTGATACCATCGACGCGGTCCAAGAGATGCTAAGCGCAGAGGGCTATGTCTGCGACCGGGCTCTTGGGGTTGTGGTTTTCCTGAGCCTGACGCTGGGGCGGCCCTTGTTTTTGGAAGGCGAAGCAGGCACCGGCAAGACCGAAATCGCCAAAGCACTTGCCGCCGGGCTAGGGCGGCGGTTGATCCGGCTGCAATGTTATGAAGGGTTGGACGCCTCCAGCGCGGTCTATGAATGGAATTTTCCCGCCCAGATGGTCGCGATCCGTACGGCTGAGGCTGGCGGCGGCGCGGACCGTCGCGCGCTGACGCAGGAGCTGTTTAGTGACGACTATCTGATTGAGCGCCCGCTTTTGCAGGCCATGCGCCCGGATGAACACGGCGCGCCGGTGTTGTTGATCGACGAGCTGGACCGGACAGATGCACCGTTTGAAGCATTTCTTCTGGAAGCGTTGAGTGATTTTCAGGTGACGATCCCTGAGCTTGGTACCATCCGCGCACCCGAGCCTCCGATTGTGATCCTGACATCGAACCGCACGCGGGAAGTGCACGACGCGTTGAAACGGCGATGCCTGTACCACTGGGTCGATTACCCCGATGTGGCGCGCGAAATGGCGATCTTGCAGGCCCGTGCACCGGAGGCTGCAAAAACGCTTAGCCGTGAAGTCGTGGCCTTTGTCCAGCAATTGCGCACCGAGGATCTGTTCAAGAAACCCGGTGTAGCCGAGACGATCGATTGGGCAAAATGCCTGCTGGCGCTGGATGTGACAACGCTTAGTCCCGAAGTCATCGCCGACACGCTAGGGGCCGTGCTGAAATACCAAGACGACATTGCCAAGCTACACGGGTCAGAGGCCGCGCGCATTCTTGAGCAAGCCCGTGCATCACTGTCGCCAGAGTGAGTAGGCGGGTAGGCAGAATTGGCTGAGCAACTCCCCCTTGATTTACCGGACGATCCAAAGCTTGCAGGCAATATCACGCATTTTGCTCGCGCTTTGCGGCGTGCAGGGCTTTTGATCGGACCGGGACGGGTTGTTGAGGCTGTGGAAGCTGTCGCCGCTGTGGGATTTACCAGCCGTCGAGATTTCTATTGGATGTTGCATGCCTGTTTCGTGAGTCGTCCTGAACAGGCGCGGGTTTTTGCGCAGATATTCCGGCTTTATTGGCGCGATCCCCGCTATCTGGAACATATGATGGCTGCGATGCTGCCTGCCATTCGCGGGGTGCAGGAGGACCGCCCCGCAACTCCGGCCGAAAAACGCGCGGCGGAGGCATTGTTGGACGGGGCGGAAGCGCCAGAGAAGGAAGAGCCGCCCGCGCCGGAGGAAACACTGGTGGAGGTTGATGCCAGTCTTACGATGTCCGCGCGCGAACGGCTGCGGTCATTGGATTTTGAACAGATGAGCCTTGCCGAGGTGGCAGAGGCAAAGCGGATGCTGGCCAAGCTCAAGTTTCCCGTACCGCCGATGCCAAGCCGCCGCAATAAGGCTGCGGCGCAGGGGCGGATCGATGTGCCGCGCACAATGAAGGCAGCGCTTCGCCGTGGCGGAGAGATGGAACGGCTTTACCGAATGAAGCCGCGAGAACGCTATCCAAACCTTGTAGTGCTTTGCGATATTTCTGGGTCGATGAGCCAGTACAGCCGGGTGATCCTGCACTTTCTTCATGCGGTCGCCAATCGCAAGGGGGCGGGTTGGGCGCAGGTGCATGGGTTCACCTTTGGCACACGTCTGACGAATATCACCCGGCATCTGGCCACGCGCGACGTAGATGCAGCGCTGGCCGCTGCTGGTGCACAGGCACAAGATTGGGAGGGCGGTACGCGCATCGGCACCGCACTGGCGGCCTTTAACCGCGACTGGTCGCGGCGCGTTATGGGGCAGGGTGCGGTTGTGTTGTTGGTTACCGATGGGCTTGATCGGGATGACCCTGTGGAACTGGCGCGGCAGATGCAACGGTTGCACCTGACCGCACGGCGGGTGATTTGGTTGAACCCGCTTCTGAGATGGGATGGTTTCGCACCCAAGGCGGCGGGCATCCGGGCGATGCTGCCCCACGTTGATAGTTTTCGCGCGGGGCATTCCATCGCGTCGCTCGAAGCGTTGGCCGAGGCGATCTCGCGCCCCGATGATCTGGGCGAAAAGGCGCGGATGTTGGCTGGGTTGAACGCGGAAGGCTAGGCGCGAGGCCCAGGGAGGCGGCTGCGGGTCTCTCCAAAACCAGAAGGTTTCGGAACCACCCTTGATTGATCCCGGCCTGTCACCCGCCTGTCGTTGCGCCAAGCGAAATAGCCGCATCCCCTAAAGGGGCCCCTCGGCGATTTAGCGTGTCCCGCCGCCCTGCGCACGACCGTTTGGTCTCAAGCAAGGGCGGCTCCGAAACCAGAGTTTCTTAGGCGAAGGTCTTCGCGAAGGTACTGCGGTAAACCTCGCGTAAATCAGTCAGCAGGGCGGAGGCCGCGCCGAAGCTGATTTTGTCGCCTCCGAAGGCGCCGATTTGGATCACGGGTACATCGGCGTCTTTCCCAGCGGCGATCAGGGCCTCGGCGGCCTCGGTGGTGCAGGCGACGAGGTAGCGGGCTTGGTCTTCACCGAAGAGCACCGCGGTGTCATCGCTTTCGATTTCGACGCCGATGCCAGCGGTCTCGGCCAGTTCAAAGGCGGCGAGGGCGAGGCCGCCATCGCCGAGGTCGGTGCAGGCGGAGATTTGGCTCGACTGAGCGCGGATGAATTCGCCGTGGCGGCGTTCGGCTGCGAGATCGACATGGGGGGCGTCGCCCTCAGTGCGGCCAAAAGCTTCGGCGAGCAGCGCGGATTGACCGAGGTGGCTGCCCGTGGTGCCAACCAGAAGGGCCACGTGGCCTTCGCGCAGCTGATTGCTGATGATGTCATCGACATTGTCGAGCAAGCCCACAGCGCCGATGGTGGGGGTGGGCAGGATGCCTTTGCCGTCAGTCTCGTTATAGAGCGATACGTTGCCCGATACGATCGGCATGTCGAGCGCGCCCACAGCTTCGCCGATCCCTTTGATGGCGCCGACGAACTGGCCCATAATCTCGGGTTTTTCGGGGTTGCCGAAGTTGAGGTTGTCGGTTGTCGCCAATGGTTTGGCACCCACGGCGCAGAGGTTGCGATAGGCTTCGGCGACGGCCTGTTTGCCGCCTTCGGTTGGGTTGGCTTTGACGTAGCGTGGGGTCACGTCGGAGGTGAAGGCCAGCGCCTTGTCGGTGCCATGCACCCGCACGATGCCCGCGCCGAGGCCCGGCAGGCGGACCGTGTCGCCCATGACCATCGTGTCGTATTGCTCATAAACCCACCCTTTGGAGGCGTGGTTCACGGAGCCTATGAGGGCGCGGAGGCCTTCGATGGGGTCGATGGTTGGCGCGTCGGACAAAGCGGCGGCGGCAGGGGTTTCGACCCAAGGACGGTCATATTCCGGCGCGGTGGAGGCGAGTTTCGACAGCGGCAGATCGGCTTTGACTTCGCCGTTGAGGCAAATGAGGAAGCGGTCTTCGGGGAGGGTTTCGCCGACGATGGCGAAGTCGAGGTCCCATTTGTCGAAGACGGCTTTGGCTTCGGCCTCAAGCTCGGGGCGCAGCACCATGAGCATACGCTCTTGGCTCTCGCTGAGCATCATCTCATAGGCGGTCATATGCGGCTCGCGCGTCGGAACTTTTTCAAGGTCAAGACGCACGCCAAGGCCGCCTTTGTCCCCCATTTCCACGGCAGAGCAGGTCAGGCCCGCAGCGCCCATGTCTTGGATCGAGATCACGGCGCCGGTTGCCATGAGCTCTAGAGTGGCTTCCATCAGGCGCTTTTCCGTAAAGGGGTCGCCGACTTGAACGGTGGGGCGTTTCTCTTCGATGGTGTCGTCGAATTCGGCGGAGGCCATGGTCGCCCCGCCAACACCGTCGCGGCCTGTTTTGGCACCGAGGTAGACCACCGGCATGCCGACACCGGAGGCGGCGGAGTAGAAAATTTTGTCGGCATCGGCGAGGCCCGCCGCGAAGGCGTTCACAAGGCAATTGCCATCATAGGCTGTGTCGAACCGCACTTCGCCGCCGACGGTGGGGACGCCGAAACAGTTGCCATAGCCACCGACACCTTCGACGACGCCATGTACAAGTTGGCGGGTCTTGGGGTGGTCAGGGCGGCCAAAGCTGAGCGCGTTCATCGCCGCGATGGGGCGGGCGCCCATGGTGAAGACATCGCGCAGAATGCCGCCGACGCCTGTGGCCGCACCTTGGTAGGGTTCGATGTAGGAGGGGTGGTTGTGGCTCTCCATCTTGAAGACCAGTGCCTGGCCGTCACCGATGTCGACCACGCCGGCGTTTTCGCCGGGGCCGCAGATGACTTGGGGGCCGTCGGTGGGCAGGGTGCGCAGCCATTTCTTGGAGGACTTGTAGGAGCAATGCTCGTTCCACATGGCCGAGAAAATGCCCATCTCGGTGTAGTTCGGCTCGCGCCCGAGGATGTTGACGACCTCGGCGTATTCCTCGGGTGTGAACCCGTGGCTGGCGATGAGGTCGGGCGTGATGGCTGGATCTTGCATGGAAATTCCCCGGCTGGCGCGTTTGCGCCCTCATACAAGGGGAAATGCCGGGGGGGAAGTGGCTTTGACCGCCTGTGGGCTGAAAGAAGGCGATGGGCCAAAAAAAAAGGCCGAGCTAAAAGCTCGGCCAAGTCCAACAGGGAGGTATGAAGCGACGCGCCCTCAGGCTGTCAATCTTCATAATGGTGAAATAGGAGGCAGGGCTGTTCAAATCAAGGCTAATTAACATGGCAAGTCATCATGGCCGATATGCGCCTATTGCATGGCTGCGGTTGTATGTGGAGTTCAGCCTTCGCCTTCGGTCCGTTCACGCCATTGTTTGCGATAGGTTATGATCTCTTCTTGGACGAAATCCTTGAAGGCGGCGACCCGTTTTGATTGGCGCAACTCTTCGGGGTAGGCGAGGTAGACTGGCACATCGGCGGATTCGATATCGGGCATGACATGCACGATATGCGGAAAATCTTGGATCAGGTAATTGGGCAGCACGCCAAGGCCAAGGTGGTGCACGACACCCTGCAACACGCCAAAGTAGTTGTTGACCGTCAAAAGCGAACGGAGGTCATACATCATCAGTTCTTTGACCAGCTGCAGCCCGGCGCCTACTTGATCGCTGTCGGTGTTTTGGCAGATCAGGCGATGGTCGGCCATATCCTCCATCCGCTTGGGGGTGCCATGTTTCTCTAGGTATTCGGGGCTGGCGTAGATCCCCATCCGGACTGTCATCAAACGTTTGCGGATCAGATCGGCTTGGCTTGGTTCTTTCATGCGGATTGCCACATCGGCCTCACGCATGGGCAGGTCCAGCACGCGCTCTTCAAGCATCAGGTCAACTTTGAGGTCGGGATATTGCTCATAAAGCTTGGGCAGGCGGGGGGCGAGCCAAAGCGTGCCGAAGCCTGTGGTTGTGGTCACACGCAGCTCACCGAACACTTCTTCTTCGCTGTCGCGGATGCGGGCGGCAGCGGCATCAAGCCGTTTGGCCATGGCTGAAGTCGCGTCAAACAGCAACTCACCTTGTTCGGTCAGGATCAACCCACGCGCGTGACGGTGGAAGAGGTTGGTATTCAGCTGTTCTTCCAGCCCGCGAATCTGCCGACTGACCGCGGATTGCGACAGGTTTAATTTGTCGCCCGCGTGGGTCAGCGACCCGGCATCGGCCACGGCGTGAAAAATTCTGAGTTTGTCCCAATCCATGGCGTGTACTTTCCTTGCCCAGCCTTTCTCCTATCTTAATAGGCGGGAGAAAACAGTACAAACCGTCCCCTGCAGGGCTGCCGTTGCAGAATAACTGCTATACAGGTCAGCAACTGTGACCTATATAGGAGGCAATCATGCAAGACTGACGTGCTAGGGAGGGCCCGCCATGACGACGCAAAAGATTTCACTGAACGACCGTTTCGACCTTGAGAAAAGCCCGGTGCTGCTGAACGGCACGCAGGCGCTGGTTCGGTTGATGATGATGCAATCCGCCCGCGACCGTGCGGCGGGGTTGAATACTGCTGGCTATGTGACCGGCTACCGGGGCAGTCCGCTGGGCGCTGTCGATCTGCAAATGCAGCGGGCTGAGAAGAAACTGGCCGAACATAACGTGCGTTTTGAGCCGGGTCTGAACGAAGATCTCGCGGCGACGATGCTTTGGGGCAGCCAACAGGCGGAACTGCGCGGTGAGGGAAAATACGACGGCGTCTATGGCCTATGGTACGGCAAAGGCCCGGGGGTGGACCGCACCGGCGATGTGATGCGCCATGCGAATATGGCGGGCACGTCGCCTCATGGTGGTGTGCTGATGGCAATGGGGGATGACCATACCGGTGAATCCTCCACCGTGTTGCACCAGTCGGAATGGGCAATGGTGGATGCCTATATGCCGGTGGTTTCGCCCGCTGGTGTGCAGGAAATCTTGGATTACGGTATCTATGGCTGGGCGCTGAGCCGGTTCTCGGGCCTTTGGGTCGGCCTGAAGACGATGAAAGACACCGTTGAGGCCACCAGTGTGGTGAACGGTGATCCGAACCGGATGAAGCTGATCACGCCGGAGTTCGACATGCCTGATGGCGGTCTAAGCATTCGTCTGGGTGATACGCCGCATCTGCAAGAAGCGCGGATGATCGATTACAAGCGTTTCGCGGCCGAGGCATTCTCTCATGCCAACAAGATGGACAAGCGCATGTGGGGCAAGCGCGGTGCCAAGATCGGTTTTGCCGCTGCGGGTAAGAACTGGCTTGATCTGGTGCATGCGCTGAGCCTTTTGAATATCGATGAGAACGAGGCCGAGCGCCTCGGTATCACGACCTATAAAATTGGCCAGACCTTCCCGCTGGACATGCAGGGGTTCCATGAGTGGGCTGATGGGCTGGACCTGATCGTGGTGGTCGAAGAAAAGCGCAAGCTGATCGAAATTCAGATCAAAGAAGCGCTGTTTAACGACACCCACCGCCGGGTTTATGGCTGGCACAAAAGCGGCGCGGGCATGGAGCATGGCGAAGAGCTGTTCCCGACCCGTGGTGCGCTTGACCCGATCCTGATCGCCGAAAAAATCGGCGGCATCCTGTTGGAAGAGGGCCGTGAGACCGACGGCATTCGAGCGGGACTCGAGGCGCTGAACGAGGCACGCCGTTCGGACAATGCCGAGGATATCGCCGCGCGCCTGCCTTACTATTGCGCAGGCTGCCCGCATAACTCTTCGACGAAAGTGCCCGAAGGCAGCCGCGCCTATGCGGGCATCGGCTGTCACTACATGGTACAGTGGATGGACCGTGAGACCACCGGCTTTACCCATATGGGCGGTGAGGGCGCGAACTGGATCGGGGAAGCACCGTTCTCTAATACCAAGCACGTGTTCCAGAACCTTGGGGATGGCACCTATAACCACTCTGGCGTTCAGGCGATCCGTGCGGCCATCGCGGCGGGGACGAACATCACCTATAAGATCCTCTACAATGATGCGGTCGCCATGACGGGCGGGCAGCATAATGAGGGCGATCTGGATTCCTACCGGATCGTGGAAGAACTGAAAGCGATGGGCGTCAAGCATATCGCCGTGGTCTATGACGAGAAAGAAGACGTGGACCTTGCGCGGTTCAAAGGCGTCGAAGTGCATGAGCGCGATGAGATGCCAAATGTGCAAAAGGCCTACCGCGAGCATGAGGGCGTCAGCGCGATAGTCTATATCCAGACCTGCGCCGCTGAAAAACGCCGCCGCCGTAAGCGGGGCTTGTTCCCCGATCCCGACAAGCGTGTCTTTATCAACGAAGACGTTTGCGAGGGCTGCGGCGATTGTGGTGTGCAGTCGAACTGCGTGGCCGTGGTGCCGAATGAGACAGAGCTGGGGCGCAAGCGCGCGATTGACCAATCGTCCTGCAACAAGGATTTCTCCTGCGTGAATGGGTTCTGCCCTTCGTTCCTCACGCTGGAAGGTGCCAAGGTCCGCAAAGACCCGACAACCGAACTGACCATTCCCGACCTGCCGATGCCTGAACTGCCCAAGATTGACGGCACTCATAACGTTGTCATCACCGGTGTCGGCGGCACCGGTGTTGTAACCATCGGTGCGCTCTTGGCACAGGCTGCGCAATTGGACGGTAAGGGTGCGGGCATGATGGAAATGGCGGGCCTCGCCCAGAAGGGCGGCGCGGTTCATATCCATTGCCGTCTGGCGGAGCGCCCTGAAGACATCAGCGCTATTCGCGTCGCGACAGGTGAAGCACATGCGCTGATTGGTGGTGATCTGGTTGTTTCGGCAGGGCACAAGACGTTGGGCCTGACCCGTCCGGGTCGCACCGGGGCGGTTGTGAACTCGCACCAGATCATCACCGGGGATTTCACCCGTGATACCGAATTCCAAATGCCTTACGACCGTCTGTCGCTGGCACTGGAAGCGCGGCTGAAGGATGATGTGGCGATGTTCGATGCGTCCGATCTGGCGAAGGCTGCTTTGGGCGATTCGATCTTTTCCAACATGATGATCTTTGGTGCGGCTTGGCAGCGTGGGCTGCTGCCGCTGACATTGGAAAGCCTGCAAGAGGCGATCCGAATGAACGGTGCTGCGGTTGAGCGCAACATGCGCGCCTTTGAGATTGGCCGCTGGGCCGTTCTTTACCCGCAGGACGCCAAGTTGGTGAGCGAGCCGAAGATCGTTGAATTGCCCAAGTCAATGAACGACAAAATCGCCTTCCGCGAAAACCACCTGACTGAGTATCAAGGCAAGGGTCTCGCCAAACGCTATGCCAAAATGCTGGATGGGATCGAAGACCGGGACGTGAAGGCGGCGGCCGCCTTGGGCTATCATAAGCTGCTGAGCTACAAGGATGAATACGAAGTCGCCCGGTTGCTCATCACCAGCCGTGACAAAGCGCGGGCCGAGTTTGATGGTGATTTCAAAATGACCTTCCACATGGCGCCGCCGCTGATCTCGAAGATGGGGCCGAACGGTCGTCCTCAGAAGCGTGAGTTTGGTCAATGGCTCGAAGGGCCGTTGCGGGTCATGGCTAAGTTCAAGGGGCTGCGCGGCACGCCGCTCGATCCCTTCGGCTATACCGCCGAGCGCAAGATGGAGCATGCATTGATCAAGCAGTATGAGGCCGATATGGCCGAGGTGCTGCCCAAGCTGACCGATCAGACCCGCGATGCCATCGTGGCGCTGGCCGAATTACCGTTGCAGATCCGCGGCTTTGGCCCAGTTAAACAGGCGGCAGAGGCCAAAGCCGCAAAACGGCGCGAAGAACTGTTGGCTGTGATCCGCGCGGGCGGCACGGTGACGGCGAAAGCGGCAGAGTAATACGGCTGTTACATTTCACCTCTAGGGTCGGGCACAACGCCCGAGCCGGAGGTCGCCGTGAGGCAAGAGATCGTAACGTCCGCCCGTGATATCAGCTATGCCCATTCCGCCCGCACAGTGGGCGGGAGGGCCCTGATCCGGTTAATGGAAAACACCACTGGCCGGGTTTCCCTGCTGAAACGCGCCGAGGGCTATCAAGACGATTTGGCAGCCGGGCATGGGTTCTTTGACGCGATGGCGCGACGCTGCGGTCTGTCACTGGATGTGATACGCGGATCGCTTGATAATATCCCGTCCAGCGGCCCAGTTATTCTGATCGCCAACCACCCCTATGGCATCCTTGATGGGTTGATGTTGGGGCATATCCTCAGCCAGACCCGTCCAGGTTTCCGCATTATGGCAAATTCCGTCTTCAGCCGCGCGCCGGATTTGTCGAAGTATTTGCTACCGATCAGCTTTGGCGAAGACCGCGACGCTTTGGCGGTCAATCTTGCCACCCGCCGCACGGCTTTGAAGTATCTTGAACAAGGCGGCGCCATTGGCATTTTCCCCGGTGGCACAGTCAGCACTGCGGCACGGCCCTTCTCGCAACCGATGGATCCGGGCTGGCGCAGTTTCACGGCGCGGATGATCGCCAAATCCAACGCCACGGTCGTGCCGATCTACTTTGACGGACACACCAGCCGACTGTTCCAAATCGCCAGCCATCTGCATGCCAATCTGCGAATGGGGCTGCTGATCAAAGAGTTCCGCGCCCGTGTCGATACGCCTGTGCGGGTGGCCATTGGTGCGCCAATCACGCGCGCGGCCCTTGACCCGCTTGCGGGGGACGCAAAAGCGATGATGGATTTCCTGCGCAAAGCCACTTATGAGTTGTCACCAAAGCCGGGCCAGTATCAGGGTCTTGGCTATGAGTTTGAGGAACGGCATAGAGCCGACAGGTGACGACAGACCATGGCAGTTGGTATTTTCGATTCGGGGCTGGGCGGGCTGACCGTCTGGAATAAGGTGCAAGAACGGCTGCCGGAGGTGGATTTTGTCTATCTCGCTGACAGCGCCCATGCGCCTTACGGTGTGCGCAACGCCGATGACATCTATGATTTGACCTGCGCTGCCGTGCAGCGGCTATTTGATGCGGGCTGCGATCTGGTGATCCTTGCTTGCAACACTGCCTCTGCCGCCGCGCTGCGGCGCATGCAGGAGGGTTGGATTCCCCGTGATAAACGGGTGCTGGGTGTATTCGTGCCCTTGATTGAGGCGATGACTGAACGCCAATGGGGGGACAATTCCCCGCCGCGTGAAGTGGCCGTGAACCATGTGGCGTTGTTTGCCACCCCCGCGACTGTGGCCAGCCGTGCGTTTCAACGCGAATTGTCATTCCGCGCCATCGGTGTGGACGTCGAGGCGCAAGCCTGCGGCGGGGTGGTCGATGCCATTGAAGAGGGCGACATGATTTTGGCCGAGGCGTTGGTGCGCAGCCATGTCGATGCGCTGAAACGCAAGATGCCCGATCCAGACGCGGCAATTTTGGGCTGTACCCACTATCCGCTGATGCAAGAGGCATTTCAGGCGGCTTTGGGGGCCAAGGTAAAGGTGTTTAGCCAAGCCGAATTGGTCGCGGATTCGCTAGCGGACTATCTTGAACGGCATCCGGCGATGATGGGCAGTGGCGAGGCGGCGTTTCTCACCACGGGCGATCCCGCCCGCGTAAGCGACCGTGCGACGCAGTTCTTGCGACGACAAATCACATTCACTGCCGCCTAAACTCCAATTACATTTCGTTCCGAACAAGGGGACACTCTATGACCCAGAACATCGCCATTCTCGGCGCCTCCGGCTATACCGGGGCAGAACTTATCCGGTTGATTGCCGGCCATTCATCCATGCAGATCAAAGCTTTGGGGGCCAACTCTAAGGCGGGTCAAAGCATGAAGGATGTCTTTCCGCATCTGCGCCATCTTGAGCTGCCAACACTCGTTACCATCGACGAAATCGACTTTTCGCAGATTGATCTATGTTTCTGCGCGTTGCCGCATAAGACCAGCCAAGAGGTGATCGCGGCCCTCCCGAAAGATTTGAAGATCGTCGATCTTTCTGCCGATTTCCGTCTGCGCGATCCTGAGATATATGCCAAATGGTACGGCAATGAACATGCCGCCATCGATCAGCAGAAAGAGGCGGTCTATGGGCTGACCGAATTCTACCGCGAAGAAATTGCAGCGGCGCGGCTTGTGGCCGGCACCGGCTGCAACGCCGCCACGGGCCAATTCGCGCTGCGTCCGCTGATCGCCGCAGGGGTGATTGATCTGGATGACATCATTTTGGACCTGAAATGCGCTGTGTCCGGGGCAGGGCGCTCGCTCAAGGAAAATCTGCTACATGCTGAGTTAAGCGAAGGCTATCACGGCTACGCGCTTGGCAGTACGCACCGCCATTTGGGTGAGTTCGACCAAGAGTTTTCAGCCGTGGCCGGGCGCCCCGTTCAGGTGCAGTTCACCCCGCATCTGGTGCCTGCGAACCGCGGTATCTTGGCGACGTGTTATGTCAAAGGTGATGCGCAGGTCATTCATGAGACGATGCAAAAAGCCTATGCCGACGAGCCTTTCATCGAGGTACTGCCCTTTGGCGAAGCGCCCAGCACGCGGCATGTGCGCGGCTCGAACTTCTGTCACGTCGGTGTCGTGGCCGACCGCCAGACGGGGCGTGCCACAGTTGTCGCCGCCCTTGATAATCTGACCAAGGGTTCCAGTGGGCAAGCGTTGCAGAATGCAAACCTGATGCTGGGCCTGCCAGAGACTGAGGGGCTGATGATGGCCCCACTTTTCCCGTGAGTTCGCGATGAAAAGCCTGAAAAAACAGCGACGCATCCAGATCATCGCCGTCGCTGCGGTGGCCTTGGTGCTGTCGACCGCGTTGATCGGCTATGCGCTGCGCGACGGCATCAACTACTTCCGCGCGCCTAGCCAAGTGATCGCCGAACCGCCCGGCCCGGCAGAGGTCTTTCGCATCGGCGGGCTGGTTGAGGAAGGCTCCCTTAAACGGGGACAGGGTGAGGCGATTCGCTTTGCCGTAACGGATGGCGGTGGGACCGTGCCGGTGGTGTTCACGGGTGTTCTGCCTGACCTGTTTGAAGAGAACCAAGGCATGGTCGGCACCGGGCGTTATGTGGATGGTGTCTTTGAAGCCTCTGAAATCCTTGCGAAACATGACGAAACCTACATGCCCAAAGAAGTGACGGACGCGCTAAAAGAACAAGGCGTTTACCGCGATCCTGAGGGTTGATCTTCACGCAACGCGCGGCCCCCTGAGCCTGCGTTAACCCATCCGGCCGAGCCTGTTTTAAAGTTGAACAGGAGCGCCTGCCATGCAGTCAGTCCAAGAAATCGCCAGTGCCATCGTGGCGCGTGAGGGCGGATTTGTGAATGATCCCGATGATCCGGGTGGGGCCACGAATTTTGGCGTGACGATCCATACAATGCGCCGATTGGGGCTGGATCTGACGGGCGACGGGCGGGTCGATACCTTGGACGTGCGCCGCCTAAGCCGGGCGCAGGCCGTCGACATTTTCGTCAGGCACTACTTCAACGCACCACGCATTGCGGAACTGCCCGTCCCGCTACAGCCGAGCGTTTTTGACATGTATGTTAATGCAGGCAGCAATGCGGTGAAGATCCTACAGCAACTGTTGCGCGAAATGGGGCAGGACATCGTGGTTGACGGTGCCATCGGGCCACAAACCATTCGCGCCTCCCATGCCGGGTTAACCGCCGCCCCCGATCATATGGTCGACGCCTACGGCATTGCGCGGCGCAACTACTACTTTCGTCTGGCCGACCGCCGCCCTGCCAGCCGCAAATACGCGCGTAGCCGCGCAGGCGGCAAAGGCGGATGGATCCGCCGGGCCGAAGAGTTCATCACGCCGCACTACCACATGACCGACGCGGCATTCGCACAAAGGGTGGCACAATGGGGTTAATCGAACGCATTTTTACAACTGTCTTTGGTGGGGAGCGAAATGTGATCCGCGACACGGTTGAGGTCTTTCGTGAGAATGCCGAGGCCGGGGCGCAGCGTGCCCATGTGGTGCAGGGCCAAGCGATGGCCCAATATGGGGCGGAGTTTGCGCATCCTCGGCAGGGTGGATTTGACCGTTTCATGGATGGGATGAACCGCCTGCCGCGCCCGATGTTGGCGCTTGGGACCTTGGGGTTGTTCGTCACCGCCATGGTCAACCCGCTGTGGTTTGCCGAACGAATGCAGGGCATCGCATTAGTGCCCGAGCCGTTGTGGTGGCTTTTGGGTGTGATCGTGTCGTTCTACTTTGGTGCGCGGCAGCAGGTGAAATCGCAAGAGTTTCAGCGCGCTATAGTCGGCAGCATCGCGCGGGTGCCGCAGGTGGTCGAGAATATTGATGCCCTGCGTGAACTGCGTGCCGACACCCCGCGTGTGGCCGATACGGGTGGCGACACGCGGCTTGCCCTTGCGGCGGCCGAACCTACGGATAATCCTGCGCTTGATGCATGGCGCCGGAGCCACGCCTGACTGCGACCGATTGACCAGATTTCACGTTTGATTTGCCATGGCTTAGGGGGCGCACGCCGCATATAGTCCGGCCCATGATTACAGAGCTTGGACATTTCGCGCTGGTGCTCGCCTTTGGCGTGGCGCTGGTACAGATGGTGGTGCCGATGTGGGGCGCTTGGCGGGGCCGTGCGGGTTGGATGGCGGTGGCCGAACCGGCGGCGGCGGCGCAATTTATCCTGATTGCGCTGTCCTTTGGCGCGTTGATGTGGGCCTTCGTCACCTCGGATTTCAGCCTGCAACTGGTGGTGGCTAACAGCCATTCCGCCAAGCCGATGCTCTACAAAATCAGCGGCACATGGGGCAACCACGAAGGGTCGATGTTGCTGTGGGTGCTGATCGTGGCGCTGTTTGGCGCGATGGCTGCATGGTTTGGCGGCAACCTGCCGCCCAGCCTGCGGGCGCGGGTGCTGTCGGTGCAGGCGGCGATTGGCGTAGCCTTTCTCGCGTTTATCCTCTTTACGTCTAATCCATTCTTGCGCATGGGAACGCCGCCCTTCGACGGGCAGGATTTGAACCCGCTGCTGCAAGATCCGGGCTTGGCCTTTCACCCTCCATTTTTGTATCTCGGCTATGTCGGCCTCAGCATGGCGTTCAGCTTTGCCGTGGCGGCGTTGATTGAGGGGCGCGTTGACGCGGCTTGGGGCCGTTGGGTGCGCCCGTGGACTTTGGCGGCTTGGGTGTTCCTGACCATCGGCATCGCGCTTGGGTCTTGGTGGGCCTATTATGAGCTTGGCTGGGGCGGTTTCTGGTTCTGGGATCCGGTCGAGAACGCCTCCTTCATGCCGTGGCTCTTGGCAGCAGCTTTGTTGCATTCTGCTATCGTTGTGGAAAAGCGCGAGAGCCTGAAGAGCTGGACTATCCTTCTGGCGATCTTGGCCTTTGGGTTTTCGCTGATTGGCACGTTTATCGTGCGTTCCGGGCTGCTGACCTCTGTTCACGCCTTTGCCAATGACCCCGAGCGTGGGGTGTTTATCCTTGCCATTCTCGGGTTTTTCACCGGCGGTGCGCTGCTGCTGTACTCATTTCGTGCGTCAGCGCTTGAGGCCAAGGGCGTCTTTGGCCTGCTCAGCCGCGAAACCGCTTTGGTGGTAAACAATCTGTTGCTGGCGGTCGCCTGTTTCGTGGTCTTTGTTGGCACAATGTGGCCGCTGGTGGCCGAGATGTTCCTTGATCGCAAACTCAGTGTCGGGCCGCCGTTCTTTAACGCCGCGTTTACCCCTTTCATGGTAGCGCTTGGGCTGATCCTTCCTATTGGCTCTGCTATGCCGTGGAAACGGGCCAAGATTATGCGTGCCATCTATCCGCTGCGCTATGTCTTTGTGCTGGCGGTGGCGCTTGGGGGGCTGGCCTTTGCAATGCAATCTGGGCGCGGGCTGTTGGGGCCTGTGGGCATGTTCCTCGGCGCTTGGCTGATCATGGGCACGGTGGTTGACGTGATGCAGCGCCTTGGCCGGGGGCCGGGCAAACTTGCACGCCTGCGCCGATTGCCGCGTGCTGATTGGGGCAAGGCCACCGCACATGGGGGGCTGGGCATTACCATGGCGGGGATCGCGGGGCTGATGGCTTGGGCTGTGGATGACATCCGTGTGGCCCAAATCGACGACCCTTTCGAAGTGGGCAGCTATACGCTGACCCTGCAAGATGTGAGTGAGGAACGCGGACCGAACTATTTGACCACTATCGCCACACTCTCGCTCGCGCAGGACGGCAAGACAATTGCGACACTTCGGCCAGAGAAACGTTTTTACCCCGTCGCCCAGATGCCCACGACCGAGGCAGCGATCGACTATAACCTCGCGCGCGATGTCTATGTGGTGATCGGCGACGCGCAGGACGGCGGCGGTTGGGCCGTGCGGACCTATATCAAACCGATGACCAATTGGATTTGGATCGGCTGTGCGCTGATGGCCCTTGGCGGGGCTTTGAGCCTAAGCGATCGACGTTTCCGTGTTGCGGCTGGCGCACGCAAGCAACCTGTGGGAGTGCCTGCGGAATGAAGCGTTTGCTGTTGATCCTGACCCTGTTGGCAAGCCCGCTTTGGGCGGTACAGCCCGACGAGGTGTTGGACGATCCCGCCCTAGAAGCCCGCGCGCGGGAGTTGAGCCAAGGGCTGAGATGCCTAGTCTGTCGAAACGAGAGCATTGATGAAAGCAACGCAAGCCTTGCCCGCGACCTGCGCATTCTTCTGCGGGAACGGCTGGTTGTGGGTGACAGCAACGAAGAGGCCGTTAATTTCATCGTTTCCCGCTATGGCGAATATGTACTTTTGAGCCCCCGCGCCACCGGAGCGAATTGGCTGCTTTGGGGGGCAGGGCCGCTGATGCTCTTGCTGGCCGGGGGACTGGGAGCCGTCTATCTGCGCGGTCGTGCGCGCGGCAAAACCGCGACCGAAGCGCCACTTTCACCTGAAGAAGAAGCCCGCCTGCGCGACATTCTCGACGGCTGACGCCCGGTTGCACTGGCAGTAGGACCTTCCTTTGATATGCTGCGGTCAAGCAATTGAGGATATCAAGATGGACTATGAAACGATCACCTATGCGCTGACCGATGGTGTTGCGCTGATCACGCTGAACCGTGCTGACAAGATGAACGCGCTGACAACGCAGATGCGGGCTGAGTTGACCCATGCGGTGACCAAGGGTGGGCGTGAAAGGCGCGTGGTGGTCCTTACAGGAGCCGGGCGGGCCTTTTGTTCTGGGCAGGATCTGGCAGATCGGGCAGGCGGCGTGGCTGACCTAGAGAAAACTCTGCGCGAAGAATATGCGCCTCTGCTGCGGGCCATCATTGATTGCCCCGTGCCGACGATCGCCGCTGTGAATGGCCCAGCCGCAGGGGCAGGCGCGAATATCGCGCTGGCGGCAGACGTCGTATTCGCCAGTGAGAGCGCTTATTTCATGCAGGCATTTACCCGTATTGGCCTGATTCCTGACGCGGGCGGCACCTATGCGCTGCCACGGCAGATGGGCATGGCCAAAGCCATGGGGGCAGCGCTTTTTGCCGATAAGATCACCGCGCAGCAGGCCGATGATTGGGGTATGATTTGGCAGGCGGTGCCGGATGCGGAATTTGATGCCCATTGGCGTGGCAAGGCAGCTCAATTGGCCGCCGGGCCAACAGCAGCCTATGCCGAGGCGAAAAAAGCGATCCGCGCTTCTTGGGACAATGGCTTGGAAGATCAGCTGTCGTTAGAGGCCGAAGCCCAGGGTCGTTGTGGTAAATCGCATGATTTCGCTGAAGGTGTCGCGGCCTTTACCCAGAAACGCAGCCCAAAGTTTGAGGGTCGGTAACGGCTAGCGCGAACGTTCGACCAAAAGGACATCATCAGCCGAGGGCGCCGGGCCACTGGCCCGCGCCACCACCGCCACGGCGACCCCATCCGCAAGCACCGTATGAACCGAGTTCGAGACCCGCGCTATGGTGATCTGTGGCGGGGTCTGACCTTTGTCATAGACCACCGCGATCTGATCACAGTCATGCAGCGTGTCGGGCACCAGCGCGCCTTGCGGGCCGGGTACATCACCGGCCTTTGTCGGCGTAAGCCCGGTGGCGCAGTCCCAGCGAAGGCCTTTGGTCCGATCTGATGCGGTCATCGCGCGTTCCTTCGTCACGGCGTGCTGTAAAGCAGCCATAAACTTTCAATAATTCCGAGTGGGATCACGCCGAGATGCGGGTGCCTAGACTGTCCGAGGCACCGACGCCATCACGCCTTTCCCACCCCGAAAAGACGTCTTGGTTTCAAGCTAACTTTGATGTGGAAATCTCGTCAAGCACTTGGGGGCTATTGTCACGCGGCGAGAAACAGTGCCGCAATTTGGCCGTATTTATCGCCCCGGTGTTTCGAAACTGGCAAAGCGCTTGGAAACATTAACTGATTTTCAGACACATTGCCCACTGACCACAAAAACACCCGGAACGGGCCGATTCGGAAAAGCCCTATCAGCGTAGAAGACTGGGCTGTGATTGTTGCCCCAAGGTCAACAACGCCGGGTCCTGCGATATATTGAAAAGCAGCTCTAAATGCGAAACGCCCCGGAGGTCCGGGGCGTCTGCTAAGTCTTGAAATGTGCAGTTCAGCGGTTTTCGATGTCGACGTAATCGCGTTTATCTTCGCCGAGATACAGCTGGCGCGGGCGGCCAATTTTAAGCTGCGGATCGCTGATCTGTTCTTTCCACTGCGAGATCCAACCAACAGTCCGCGCAAGGGCGAAGATGGGCGTGAACATCGATGTGGGGAAGCCCATAGCTTCAAGAATGATGCCCGAGTAGAAGTCGACGTTCGGGAAAAGCTTCTTCTCCGCGAAATACGGGTCTTCCAACGCGGCTTTTTCCAGTTCTTTGGCGACCTGAAGGATCGGGTTGTTCTCGACCCCCATCAGTTCCAGAACTTCGTCGGCGCTTTCCTTCATCACGGTCGCGCGCGGGTCATGGTTTTTGTAAACGCGGTGACCAAAGCCCATCAGACGGAACGGATCGTTCTTGTCTTTGGCGCGGGCGATGAACTCAGGAATGCGATCAGGCGTGCCGATTTCTTTCAGCATCTCGAGGCAGGCTTGGTTTGCACCACCATGCGCCGGCCCCCAGAGGCAGGCGATGCCAGCAGCGATACAAGCGAAGGGGTTGGCGCCCGAAGAAGACGCCAAACGCACGGTCGAGGTCGAGGCGTTCTGCTCGTGATCCGCGTGGAGGGTAAAGATCCGGTCCATGGCGCGGCTCAGGATCGGGTTTACCTCATGATCTTCTGCCGGAACGGCAAAGCACATGCGCAGGAAGTTCGACGCATAGTCCAGATCATTGCGCGGATATACGAACGGCTGACCGATAGTGTATTTATAGGCCATTGCCGCAATCGTCGGCATCTTGGCGATCAATCGGATCGTCGCGACTTCGCGCTGGTGCTCATCGTTGATGTCGGTGCTGTCGTGATAGAAAGCCGACATCGCGCCGACCACACCGACCATGATGGCCATTGGATGCGCATCGCGGCGGAAACCACGGAAGAAATTCATCATCTGTTCGTGCAGCATGGTGTGGTTGGTCACCAAGCATTCGAACTCTTCCAAGGCTTTGGGGCCGGGCAGTTCACCGTATAGGAGCAGGTAGCATACTTCGAGGTAGTGCGATTTGCTCGCCAGTTGTTCGATCGGATAGCCACGATGCAACAGCACGCCTTTGTCACCGTCGATGAAAGTAATCGTGCTGTCGCAGGCCGCCGTCGAGGTGAACCCCGGGTCATAGGTAAAGACACCCGCCTGCGCATAGAGCTTGCGAATATCGACAACATCGGGGCCGTCGGTGGGGCTGTGAATCGGTAGATCGTAGCTTTGATCGCCGATCGTCAGCGTTGCAGTTTTATTGTTATTGGTCATTAAATCCCTTCCCGAATGTAGGCTGCGGAGATGTGCTCCGCCGTCTGGGTCTAGCCCCAAATGGGGCTGTCCCGTTCAGTTATAACCAGCCGCCCAAAGAAGTGTTAAACCAAAACTTAGGCCGCGGCGTCTGTCAGTCGGGCAAGGGTTTCATCGCGCCCCAGCACCAACATCATGTCAAAAACCGATGGGGTGACTGCCCTGCCAGCCAAAGCCGCCCGAAGGGGCCCCGCCAGCTTGCCGAATTTGGTGTCATGCGCGGCAGCAAAACCGTTCAGTACCTCCTCCAGCGTTTCCTTGTTCCAGCTAGCATTTTGCAATTGCGGCGTCAATTCCGACAGTATGCCACGGGATACCGTATCGAGATTTTTTGCCGCTTTCTCATCAGGGGTGATTGGGCGCTCGGTCAAAACAAATGTTGCTTTTTCAAGTAGTTCCGGAAATGTCTTCGCGCGATCTTTGAGGCAGTACATCGCCTGCTCCAAACCCTCGGCTTGGGGTGCCGTAAGGGCAGGCAGACCAGCGGCCTCCAGATAGGCTTCGATTTCGCGCCGCAGCGCGGCATCATCGGCTTGCGCGATATGCTGCCCGCAAAGGTTTTCCAGCTTTTTCAGGTCAAACTGCGCGGGGCTTTTGCGGATACCGTCAAGGTCAAACCACTCCTGCGCCTGTGCGTCGGTAAAGAATTCGTCATCCCCATGGCTCCACCCCAGCCGCGCGAGATAATTGCGCATGCCAGCGGCCGGAAAGCCCATTACCTGATATTCCTGCGCGCCCAATGCGCCGTGACGTTTCGACAGTTTCTTGCCATCCGCGCCGTGGATCAGCGGGATATGCGCCCAAACCGGCACGTCCCAGCCCATAGCCTCATAGATCATCATCTGCCGCGCGGCGTTGTTGAGGTGATCATCACCGCGCACCACGTGGGTCACGCCCATATCGTGATCGTCCACCACCACGGCGAGCATATAAACCGGTGTACCGTCCGAGCGCAGCAGGATCATATCGTCGAGCTGGTCGTTGCGGATGGTGACATCCCCCTGAACCTGATCGCGGATCACGGTAGTACCTCCCAGCGGTGCCTTGATTCGGATCACATAGGGCGCGTCAGGGTGGCTGGCCGGATCGGCGTCGCGCCATGGCGACCGGTAAAGCGTGCTGCGCCCCTCTGCCTTGGCTGCTTCGCGGAAGGCGTTAATTTCGTCTTGTGAAGCAAAGCACTTGAATGCTTTGCCTGCCGCAAGCAGCTCGTTCGCCACTTCGGCGTGGCGCGGTGCATTTTCAAACTGGCTGACGATCTCGCCGTCGTGGTCCAAACCCAGCCATGCCATGCCTTTAAGAATCGCTTCGGTCGCTTCGGGGGTGGAGCGCGCACGGTCGGTGTCTTCGATCCGAAGCAGGAATTTGCCGCCCCGCCCGCGCGCGTAGAGCCAGTTAAACAAGGCGGTACGGGCCCCGCCGATGTGCAGGAACCCGGTGGGAGAAGGGGCGAAACGGGTTACAACGGGGGCGTTCATGACGGTAGGCCTTTCGGTCAGAGATATGGCGCTTGGGTGGTGTTTACCATTTGGTAACCACCCCGGTCCTAGGATTTGATGTCTATCTACCCAGTGCGATCCGCGGGGGCAAGCATGGGCCTTTTGAACCACTTTAGCGCCATCATGCGCCATCAGCGGGGGCATCTATTTGGCTGGGTTCCGGTCTGTCTTGCGATCGGAATTGGGTGGTTCTTTTCCTTGCCGATGGAGCCTTCTTTGCCGCTCCTTTGGGCAGTGGCGCTTGCCGTTGCAGGGCTGGGGGGGATCGCACGGGCGTTGCCCGAAAGTGTCTCGCCCTTTGCAATTGCTGTGGCTTTGATCCTTCTCGGCCTGCTTCTTGCTGCCTTTCGCGCACATTCCATGACGGCCCCGGTGCTCGGCTGGCGCTATTACGGGGCGGTTGAAGGGCGGGTCGTTGCCTTGGACCGAAGCCAATCTGATGCGCCCCGCGTTACCCTTGATCAGGTTCGGCTGGACCGTGTGCCGCCCGCACTGACCCCGACGAGGGTACGGGTGTCATTACATTCCCAAACCCCCGGCTCCATCCAACCTACCCCCGGCATGCGGGTGATGACGACGGCACACCTATCGCCCCCCGCCGGCCCGGTAGAACCGGGTGGCTTCGACTTCCAGCGTCATGCGTGGTTTGCCGGATTGGGCGCGGTCGGCTACACGCGGGTGCCACTTTTGGGCATTGCCCCGCCGATCATGGGGGAACCTGCTCTCGTGTTGTTTCGCCTTCGCATGAACGCTTCAGCCCGTGTGCGACAGCATCTGCCCGGCGACGTCGGCGGTTTCGCGGCTGCCATCACCACTGGCGATCGCAGCGCCATCTCTCAGGAAGCACTGCAAGACCTGCGCAGCAGTAATCTCGCACATTTATTGGCAATCTCTGGGTTGCATATGGGCCTGCTCAGCGCGGTTGTCTTTGGCGCGATGCGTCTGATGCTGGCCCTACATCCGATCACGGCGACCCGCTGGCCCAGCCGCAGCATTGCTGCTGGCGCGGCGCTGATTGCCGCCACCGGTTACCTTGCGCTGTCCGGCGGCAATGTCGCGACCGAGCGCGCCTATGTCATGTGCGCGGTTGCCTTATGCGCACTGATGATTGGCCGTCGTGCCATTTCGCTTCGTGCGGTAGCAGTGGCGGGGATCATCGTCTTGGCTTTGCGCTCCGAAGCCCTCACGGGGCCGGGGTTTCAGATGTCATTCGCGGCCACAACGGCGCTTGTCGCAGTCTTCGGTTGGATGCGTGATTTTGAGGGGACGGTGATCCCGCAGCGCTTGCGCCCGATCGTGGCGGTGGTGATTTCTTCGGCAGTCGCCGGGTTCGCAACGGCACCAATTTCCGCTGCCCATTTCAACACGGTTTCGCATTACGGGCTGATCGCCAATCTACTGTCGGTTCCGCTCATGGGCGTCTTGGTGATCCCAGCAGCCGTATTGGCCGCTATGTTGGCTCCTTTTGGCGTGGAGGGGCTCCCACTTTGGGCAATGGGCCTTGGCTTGCGCTGGATCCTTGCCGTTTCAGAAGCGGTATCAGGCCTAGCTGGCGCGCGTAGTTTCGTTCCGGGGCCGGGGGGCTGGGTGCTGCCGTTGTTGGCGCTCGGATTTCTATGGTTGCTGCTGTGGCAAGGGCGCTTGCGGTGGCTGGGATGCCCCGCGATGGTGCTTTCCCTCATTCTTTGGCACGGAGTGGTGCGACCTGACATACTGGTCGCCGATACCGGCACGCTTGTAGGGGTTATGACCTCAAAGGGTAGAGCGCTAAGCAAAGAAAAAGGCGCAGGGTTCATTGCGCGAAATTGGCTGGAAAACGATGGCGAAGGCGTAGACCAAACTGTCGCTGCTGAACGGTGGACAGATATTGATGCGGGCATCATTCACCTTTCGGGAAAGCGGGCCGTTGCAGCATTCAGCGGCTGTCACCCCGGTGACATCGTGATCGCCTCGGCTGAAGTGGATGCAGCCCAGCAATGGGGTTGCCTGGTCTTTGATCCCATCCGATTGCGGGTAACAGGCGCTCTCGCGCTCAGAAAAACGCCCGAGGGCTGGCAGATCACCACGGCAAGAGAATACGCCGGAGCGCGTATGTGGAACACCAAGCCAAAGCGACGGGCAGGGCGTCAGTAGGTTCGGATCAACCCAACAAGTCGACCTTGAACCTTCACTTTGTCAGAGGGCAGTACACGGGTCTCATAAGCGGCATTAGCGGCTTCCAAAGCGACCGATGAGCCTTGTCTCCGGAAGCGTTTTAGCGTTGCCTCCTGATCCTCAACCAACGCGACCACGATATCACCGTTGTCGGCGACAGAGGTTTCACGGATCACCACGACGTCACCATCGTTAATCCCGGCTTCGATCATCGAGTCGCCGCGTACTTCAAGAGCGTAATGCTCCGCCTGACCGGCGATCATACCGCCCGGCACAGTGACACTGTGAGAGACTTGCGAGATCGCCTCAATCGGAACACCAGCAGCAATCCGGCCCATAACCGGTACGTCAAAGGCATGATGCGCCGTGACCGGTTGTGCAGCGGCGGGCGGTGGGCTGTCAGGGCGGTCCCCATCAATAACGCGGGGGGCAAAACCCGGGGCACCGCCAAGGCTCTCGGGCAGCTTAACAACTTCGATTGCGCGCGCACGGTGGGCAAGTCGGCGAATAAAACCGCGTTCTTCTAACGCCGTGATCAATCGGTGGATGCCTGATTTTGACCGCAGATCGAGAGCCAGTTTCATTTCATCAAAGCTTGGCGGTACTCCGTCACGTTGCACGCGCTGATGAATAAAAGACAGCAAATCAAGTTGTTTTTTGGTCAGCATCACACGGCCCCTGAACATTCTACATTGGTTTGTTCTAGGGATGTTCTTGTTTTGTGTCAACCTTAGGTTCGCGCTAAATCAAGATGTACTGCTGCAGTTCGCCAATATCTTGCGCCGGATCGCGAGGCGGGCGGATCATCAACGCATCCGCCTGCGCAAGTACGGAAAGAAGCGAAGAATCTTGTCGTTCATCTGGGTAAAGCGCACCGTCCCGAAGGGTTGCACGCATGTAGTGAGCGCGCGGCCCATTCGTATCCATTGCGCGCCCAAGGGGTGCGCTCCGGATGGGTGCGTTGACCTCATTTAATCCTAACATACGACGCAGCATTGGTAACACGAAGACTACGCCGCAAACCATTGCAGATACAGGGTTTCCAGGGAGGCCAATCATTGCCGTGCCGTTGATACGTCCCGCCATCAAAGGTTTGCCGGGACGCATAGCGACTTTGTAAAAGGCTTGCTCCATCCCAAGTTCGGCGGCGACCGGGCCGATTAGGTCGTGGTCACCGACAGACGCGCCGCCAATGGTCACAATCAGATCCGCATCCCGAGCTAATGCAAGTGCTTGCTTTAACGAGGCCACGGTATCCCGTGCAATAGGGAGCATGCGCACTTCGGCCCCCGCATCCTCAAACATGGCGGCAAGGCCGTAGCTGTTGGAGGCGATGATTTGATCAGGGCCGGGAGCTTCGCCCGGTTGCACCAACTCGTCCCCAGTGGCGAGGATCGCGATGATCGGTTTGCGGATTACCGGCACATTCGCGACGTTCATGGCGGCGAGCAGAGCAATATCTGCGGGCCGCAGGATACGCGGGGCGGTCAGTTGCTCGCCCATGGTGAAATCGCCGCCGGCGGGACGGATGTTATCTTTGGTATCAACCCGGTGGCCGAGAGTGATAAGGTTGCCACGCCGAGTTACATCTTCTTGGATAACGACAAAATCAGCACCTTTTGGGACAGGTGCCCCGGTGAAGATGCGTACGGCCTGACCCGCGCGCAGCGTGCCCGCGTATCCATGCCCCGCCGCGGCCTCGCCAACGACTTTGAACATCGCATCGGGTTCAACCTCGGCGCGTCTTAGGGCGTAACCGTCCATCGAAGATGCGGCGAAAGGGGGCTGGCTGCGTTGTGCGGTCACGGGGTGCGCCAGAACACGCCCATTGGCGGCGCGTAGGGCAACGTTTTCGGTATCTAGCGGCTCAACGAGGTCCAGAACGGCTTCTAGCGCCTCTTCGATACTGATCATGTCGCCTCGTAACGGCCTGATTTACCGCCTTCTTTCAAAACAACGCGTGTGCCACCAATTTCCATTGCCTTATCTACGGCTTTCGCCATGTCATAGACAGTGAGTGCGGTGACAGAAGCCGCTGTCAGCGCCTCCATCTCCACACCGGTTTGGCCGGTGGTCTTGACGGTGGCAACTATGCGAACGCCGGGAAGGCTGGCGTCGGGAGTAAGCTCTACGCTGACCTTGGTGATCGGCAGCGGATGGCATAGGGGGATTAGGTCAGCGGTCCGTTTGGCCGCCATGATCCCGGCAAGTCGCGCAACGGCCAGAACATCGCCTTTTTTTGCCCTTCCTTCAGTAATGATATCAAAGGTTTCGGCGGACATCTTGATGTAGCTCTCAGCTTTGGCGACACGTGATGTGACGGCCTTATCCGACACATCGACCATATGTGCGTCGCCCTCAACATCGAAATGTGTCAGCGCCATTACATGCCTCCGGGGATAAGCGGGCTGGCCAACAGATCGCGGGTGGCCTGTTCGATATCCGCCTGCCGCATGAGGCTTTCGCCGATCAAGAAACACCGCGCGCCGTATATCGCCATATCGGCAAGATCAGCTGGGGTATAAAGGCCGGATTCGCAAACCAGCATCCGGTCGGGCGGGACGGCCTCTGACAGTTCACGCGTTACATCAAGAGATGTCTCGAAGGTATTGAGATTGCGGTTATTAATTCCGATCATCCGGCTTGTCAGTTTCTCGGCTCGCTTAAGCTCGGCGGCGTCGTGCACTTCAATCAGCGCGTCCATTCCCCAATCTTGGGCAGTCTGTTCCAGCTCTGCTGCCTGCGCGTCAGATACTGATGCCATGATGATAAGAATACAGTCTGCGCCAAGGCTCCGGGCTTCGGCGACCTGATAGGGGTCATAAAGGAAATCTTTGCGCAGCACTGGCAGGTCGCAGGCGGCGCGAGCGTCGACCAAAAACTCTTTGGCACCCTGAAAGCTTGGTGTGTCGGTCAGCACTGAAAGGCAGGTTGCCCCACCCGCGGCATAAGCGCGCGCGAGGGCGGCTGGCTCAAAATCTTCGCGGATCAACCCTTTGGAAGGGCTCGCCTTTTTGATCTCTGCGATAAGGCCATACCCTTCGCGAGAAGCTTCGTGCAGGCGCTGTGCGAATGGGCGGACGGGGGGCGCGGCCCGGGCGGCAGCCTCAACGTCAGCTTGCGATTTTTCGGCCTTTGCAGCGGCGATTTCGTCCAGCTTATAGGCTTTGATCTTTTCCAGTATTGTGGCGGTCATGGCATCCTCACGGGTTTGTCCAATGTATGGCGGGCTTGCCTTGGCGCTGCAACCAATCATTCACCCGGCTGAAGGGGCGCGAGCCGAAGAAGCCCCGTCGCGCAGATAGCGGTGAGGGGTGTGGTGTCTCAACTTTAAGGTTCTGAACGGGATCAACCTGTGCTGCAGTTTTTTGAGCCTGCGCCCCCCAAAGCAAATAGGCGCGGGGCCGATCAGAGAGCCGCGTAAGCACCTGAGCCGTCAGCGTTTGCCAGCCGAGTTTCGCGTGGCCATTCGCATCGCCTGCAGGCACGGTTAGAACATCGTTCAGCAACAAGACACCTTGGTCAGCCCAGAAACGTAAATCGGGGCTCTGAGGTGACGCACCAACATCATCCTGTAATTCTTTGAAAATATTGCCTAATGATCTCGGTATGGGGCGTACGTCTGGTTCGGCAGAGAAGGCGTAACCATGGGCATGTCCCGGTGTGGGATAGGGATCTTGGCCTAGGATGACTACTTTAACAGCATCCGGCTGAAGATGCTCTAACGCAGCGAAAATTTGTGGACGGGGAGGCAAAATCTCACGCGGATCAGCAGCGATCTTTTCTGCGATGCCGGGCCAAGCCTCTGAGAAAAAAGGTAGTTTGGCCCAGTCGCCTAGGGCGTCGCGGTCTAGATCAGTCATTTTGACTGGCTGATACGGGCCACTTGTTCGATGCGACTCCGCGCAGCGCCGCTGTCGATGCTCTCCCGTGCAATCTCAACGCCGGATTTAAGATCGGGTGCCACATCGGCAACCACTAGCGCCGCCGCTGCATTCAGCAAAACGGCGTCGCGGTAACCCGATGGAACTCCATCAAGCAGGGCATTGAAATGTTTAGTATTTTCGGCAGGTTCACCCCCAGCGATTGCCTCGAAAGGATGGACGGGCAGGCCCGCGTCTTCGGGGTGTAGTTCACGCTGGTTAACCGCGCCATTTTCCAGTGCGGCGACCCAGCTAACACCAGTGATGGTCAACTCATCAGTTCCGTCAGAGCCATGCACGAGCCAAGCTTTCTCGGAGCCGAGCTGTTTTAGCGTCAGCGCCATCGGTTCGATCAGGTCACGTGTATAGGCACCGGTCAACTGGCGCTTCACCCCTGCGGGATTGGTAAGCGGGCCAAGGATGTTAAAGATCGTGCGAGTGCCAAGCTCTGACCGGGTCGGCATGACATGGGCGACCGCGGGGTGATGCATGGGGGCCATCATGAAGCCTATGCCTGCTTCGGCCAGTTCACGCTCGACCACCGCGGGGCCGACCATGACGTTGATGCCCAACTGAGTTAGCGCGTCTGACGCGCCGGATTTCGAACTCAGATTGCGGTTGCCGTGTTTTGCCACGATTGCCCCGGCGCCCGCTGCGACAAAAGCGGCGGCAGTAGAGATGTTCAGCGTGCCCTTGCCATCACCGCCGGTGCCAACGATGTCGATCGCCCCTTCGGGCGCATGCACGGCATTGCATTTGCTGCGCATGACCTTTGCGGCGGCGGCGTATTCGGTCACTGTTTCGCCCCGCGTCCGGAGCGCCATTAAAAAGCCGCCGATTTGGCTGGGCGTCGCTTCGCCTTCAAATAGAATTTCAAAGGCTTCAACAGCTTGGTCCGAGGTCAGAGGCCCATTGGCCGCGGCGTCCAATAGGGGTTTTAGCGCAGCGCTCATGCTGTGACCTTCATCTCATTCAGGAAGTTTTGCAGCAGGGCATGGCCATGCTCGGAACGGATCGATTCCGGGTGGAACTGCACGCCGTGCAGGGGCAATTCACGGTGTTGCAGGCCCATTATCGTGCCGTCATCAAGCGACGCAGTGACTTCAAGACAGTCCGGCAGGCTTGCGCGTTCGACCACAAGCGAGTGATAGCGCGTGGCACCAAAGGGCGAGGGCAGCCCGGCAAAGACGCCGCGCCCCTCATGTTGCATCTGGCCAAGTTTGCCATGCACGATATCATCAGCGCGCACGACTTTGCCGCCAAAGGCTTGGCCAAGCGTCTGATGACCAAGACACACGCCCAAAAGCGGCACGCGCGCCTTGGCGGCGGCATGGGTGAGATCTAGGCAAATTCCCGCTTGATCGGGGTCACAGGGGCCGGGAGACAGCAAGATACCGGCGGGGTTCATAGACATCGCTTCATCCACGCTAAGCGCATCATTGCGGTGCACCTGCACATCCGCGCCGAGGCTGCCCAGGTAATGAACCAAATTATAGGTAAAGCTGTCGTAGTTATCGATGAGCAGCAGCACAGGCAGGCATTTCTTTGTATTTGGACTGGAGAAACCGCGCCGGAGCGCGGTATAGGTTTTCGCATACATGTTCAGGCTTGAACCCCATCGTCAAGAGTTTGGGGCAAGCCAATTGAGGGATCGCCGGGCTTTCTGGCCGTGGCGCAGACAGCAGGAGTAGCGCAGATGGCACGCGGAATTCTAAGCGGGCTGATTTGGGGCGGTGTGGCCAGCATCGGTGTCGCCGGTGCGGTGTCGCTGATGGCGCCTTTGCCGCTGCCGCCAGAGGTGGGCGATGCGCCCGGCGCTGGCACTGCACCGGCGCGGGTCAATGTGACAGATGCAGGCGAACAGAGGGGCAGCAGGGATACCGCGCCGGTGCTTAACGCGCCCGCGCCGCGTGCTGATCTGCCAGAGCAGGACAGTCTTGCCGCGCTTGACCCTGACACACAGACTTCGGCCAGCCTGCCCGAAACGGGCAGCGCCGAAGGGTTAAGCACGCCCGCAGCGCCTGAAGGGCAAACGCCGACATCTCCCGGCGCGGAAGAGCCGGTCCTGCCTAACCCGCAGGCGATGGCGCCCGGCGTGCCGCAGCCTGTGGACGAGCTTTCGATCAGCACCGAACCCGCGCAGCCGCCCGCACCCGAAGTGACCGATATCGAAGGGGCTTTTGATGCGCCTGAAGGGATGGAGGCGCCGGACACTGACGAGGCAGAGGCGATTACACTGCCGGCTGAAGAGTTGCCGCCAGAGGAGACTGCCCAAGCGGAGCCAGAGCAAACCCCGGAGGAATCCGAGGTCGCAGAGGTTGAGCCTGCGACAGAGCCAGAGAGCATTGCCCCTACGGAGGAGCCTGAGACAGCCGAAGTGACACCATTACCGGATGAGGCTCCTACAGAAAGCCGACCCGTGATCGGCACCCCCGTCGGCACTTTGACCGATCGGGAGACTGGCGTCGTGATTAACCGCCCCGGAGCCGAAGCAAGTGAAGAGGTTTCTGAAGCCGCAGAAACTGTCGAGGAAGACCCGCGTCCAATTGTTGCCAACAGCCTTGCCAATGAGCAGCCCGAGGGCAAACCGCTGATGAGCGTCGTACTGATCGACGATGGCACCTCGGTCACCGCAGGAAACGCCGGATTGGCCGCGCTGCGCAGTTTTCCCTATCCGTTAAGCTTTGCCGTGGATAGTAGCTTGCCTGATGCCGCCGAGCGGGTGGAAACCTATCGCGAAGCTGGATTTGAGGTGCTGGCGCTGGTTGATCTGCCTGAGGGCGCGCAGCCGAGTGATGCGGAAACCGCCTTTGCCGCCACGCTTGATCGGATCGGTCCCGTAGTGGGTGTGCTGGAAGGGACCGAAAGCGGCTTTCAAGGCAGCCGCGCCTTGGCAGATCAGGTGACGGATATCCTTGCGCAATCAGGTCACGGTCTGGTTACGCAAGATAAAGGGCTTAACACCATGCCCAAGCTCGCGCGGAAGGCGGGCGTGCCTGCGGACCCCGTGTTTCGTGATTTTGACAGCAGTGATCAAACCGCGCGGGTGATCCGGCGATTCCTTGATCAAGCGGCATTCAAAGCTGGGCAAGAGGGGGCGGTGATTATGCTGGGCCGCCTGCGGCCCGATACCGTCTCGGCGCTGCTTCTCTGGGGATTGCAGGACCGGGCAAGTGACGTGGCCTTGGTTCCGATCTCTACAGTGCTGCTGCGCGAGGAGTGATCTCGCGCAGGTTTAAATGATCTCGTCTTCGTCAAAGAGCGGGTCTTCTTCCAACTGACTGGCCAGATCATCCACAGTCGCCTCGGCCGCGCGGGGGCTGAGCTTGGCAAGGTGAAAGACCGCATCGCCTTCGTTCACGATAGGCAGGATCGCGCGGCCAATAAGAATCCCCGGCGCATCGGCCAGCAGTTCGGCCTCTTCCTTGCCGAATGGGTCTGATACGATAGCAAGCAGATCGCCCTCGGCCACTGTTTCCCCCTCGCCACGGAAGGTGCGCAAAAGTCCACCAGCGGGCGCGCGCAGCCAGTGAGACGCGGTGCAGATATATGGCGCGCTGCGGGCACGGGCGATGCCCTTGGCGGGCAGCATGTCTTGGCCGCGCATGACCCGCAGGATGCCCGCAAGCCCCGCGCGCACGGCCATCTCGTCAAAGCGTAGCCCTTCGCCCGCCTCATAAAGCAGGATCGGCGTGCCCTGTTTTGCCGCGACCGCGCGCAAAGAGCCATCGCGCAGCGGCGAGGTCAGCACCACTGGGGCGCCGAAATCCAGCGCCATCTTCTGGGTCACCTTGTCGGCGGGAGAGACGCGGACCTGCGGCAGGTTCGTGCGGTGGATCGCCGCCGAATGCAGATCGACGCCAAAATCGCAGCGCAGCACCACCTCTTGCAGGAAAATATGTGCCAATCGCGCGCCAAGGCTGCCCGAGGGCGAGCCGGGGAAACAACGGTTCAGATCACGGCGGTCTGGCAAGTAGCGTGAGCGGTTAAGAAAGCCGAAGGAGTTCACCACCGGCACCACGATCAATGTGCCGCGTAACGCGCTGAGCTGCGGCGCACGCAGAAGCCGACGGCTGATTTCAACGCCGATGACCTCATCCCCATGCACGGCGGCAGAGACGAACATCGTTGGCCCCGGACGCTTGCCATGAAATATTTCCAGCGACAAATGTACCGGCGTGTGATCCGGCAGGATCGAGACGGGCAGGTCGACCGCAAGGCTGCTGCCGGGGGCGACGGAATGCCCCGCAATCTGAAAGGGGGCGCGGGGGGCCATAATCAGTTATTACCCTTACCGACAAACCGCGAGGCATCAGCAGCCGCGCGGCGGATCGCGCCGGATTTATGCACCGTCTCCATGAACTCGGCCTCTGGATCGCTGTCATAGACAACGCCGCCACCGGCTTGGATGTAGAGCGTTTCGTCTTTCACCACTGCCGTACGCAGGGCGATGCACATGTCCATGTCGCCGCCCGCGCTGAAATAGCCCACGCCGCCGCCATAGACGCCGCGCTTTTCAGGCTCCAACTCGTCGATGATCTCCATCGCGCGGACCTTAGGCGCGCCCGAGACGGTGCCTGCGGGCATCCCGGCAAAGAAGGCATCAAGCGCATCGCAGCGCTCACGCAGTTCGCCCACCACGTTTGAGACGATGTGCATGACATGGCTGTAGCGCTCAACAATGAATTCTTCGGTGGGGCGCACGGTGCCAATTTTCGCAACCCGGCCTACATCATTGCGGCCCAGATCCAACAGCATGAGGTGCTCGGCTAGTTCCTTTGGATCGCTCAGCAGATCGGCCTCCAACGCGCGGTCTTCTTCCGGAGTGGCGCCGCGTTTGCGGGTGCCCGCAATGGGGCGGATGGTGATTTCATTACCAAAGACCCGCACAAGGATCTCGGGCGATGCACCGACCACATGGAAACCGCCAAAATTGAAATAGAACATGAACGGCGAGGGGTTAGTGCGCCGCAGGCTGCGGTAAAGTGCGAAGGGGGGCTGGGTAAACCCTTGGGCCCAACGCTGGCTTGGCACCACCTGAAAGATATCGCCCGCCTTGATGTAATCGCGCGCCTTTTCAACGGCGGCCTTGTAGCCTTCATGGGTGAAGTTGCTCACCGACTCGGGCGCGTCTTCGGCCTCTCCCAAATCGCGGGAGGTTTGCGGCATGGCGCGTTCCAGATCGCGCACCGCATCCATCACCCGCTCGGCGGCTTGGGCATATGCAGCACGGGCCGATTGCCCTTCAGACACCCAAGCGGGCGACACGATTGTTACTTCACCCTTAACACCATCCAGCACCGCCACAACCGAGGGGCGCATCATCACCGCGTCGGGCAGGCCAAGGGGGTCGGGATTCACATTGGGCAAATGTTCGACCAAGCGGATCATATCATATCCAAGATAGCCAAAGAGACCAGCGGCAGCTTGGGGCAGATCGTCGGGCAGGGTGATGCGCGATTCCGCGATGACATCGCGCAGGCGGTCCAGCGGATCGCCGGGCATGCCCTCGAACGCTTCGGCATCATAACGCGCGGAGCGGTTCAACTCGGCAGTCTTGCCCCGGCAACGCCAGATCAGATCAGGTTTCATGCCGATAATGGAATAACGACCCCGCACATCTCCGCCCGTGACGGATTCCAGCACAAAGGCATTTTCCGCAGCACCGGTCAGTTTCAGCATAAGCGACACCGGCGTGTCGAGGTCGGCGGCGAGGCGGGTATAGACGATCTGATTTTCGCCCGCATCATAGGCGCGAGCGAACGTATCGAAATCCGGGGTTAATGCCATCAAAAATGCCTATCAGGGAAAGTTCACATGCACGGCGTCGACCGCGCGTTGGTCGATCTGCGGATCGGCATCACGCATTACCGCGTCGCTGTAGATGTCGAAAAGACCTTGGGCCAGCGCCTGATCCAATTGCTGCGACAGCCGGTCCATCAGCGCTTGGGTCTGGTCGTTTTCTCCAGCTGGCGTCACCGCATCCAGACGCAGAACCACGACGTTATCGCCAGCGGGCAGCACGGCCACGCTCCCTTCGTCAAGGTCAAAGACCTGATCCATAAAATCGTCCGGCGTGCCATCAACATAGGAGCTGCGGGTCATGCCTTCGCCAAGCTGCGGCTCAAGCCCGGCGGCTGCAAATGCACCTTCCTCTGTCAGACCAGCGGTCAGGCTTTCGGCCTTGGTGGTCAGCGCGTCAACGATCTGCGCATTGCGCCATGCGGCTTCCACGTCGGCGCGGGCGGCATCAAAGGGGTTGGGCCGCTCTGGCTTGGTCTCATCAAGGCGCATGGCAAAGACACCGCCATCTTCCAACTGGTCGATTTGCGGGAAGGCGTCTGCACTAAGACCTGCGGCGGCCTCGCGGAATGCACCGTAAGCGGCAATGCCTTCGCTGCTGTCTTCGGTCCAGTCGATGGTGCCGAGCTTCATCTTCGTTTCCTCGGCCAGATTTTCAAGCGTGGCCCCCCCGGCGAGACGGTCGTCAATCTCTTGTGCGCGGGCCTCCACGGCGCGGGTCGCCCGAGAAATAGCAAGGGTTTCTTCCAGCACTTCGCGCGCTTCCTCAAAC
The DNA here is from genome assembly GCF_022788715.1 of Sulfitobacter sp. DSM 110093. Taxonomy (NCBI): domain Bacteria; kingdom Pseudomonadati; phylum Pseudomonadota; class Alphaproteobacteria; order Rhodobacterales; family Roseobacteraceae; genus Sulfitobacter; species Sulfitobacter sp. DSM 110093. Next base: position 1,770,285 of record NZ_CP085167.1, on the reverse strand, counting down.
GGCACATTCTGCGCGGGCAGCACTGCGTTCACCCGGAAAAGGGCTGGGCCAAGCGAGCTGGGCAGTGGGCCGACGATTGCGCCTGTCTCGGCAGCAAAAACCGCGTCGCCTGCACCGTCAAGATCGGATTTGGCGACGTCGCCCAAATCCACATCGGCCAGTGCCAGCCCGCGTTCTTCGACCAATGCTTCGAAAGTCGTCCCATCAACTTCGAGCGCGGCCGCGGCCTGATCGGCTGCTTCCTGATTGGCAAAAACCAAACGTTCCACCAAGCGACGCTCGGGCTGATTATATTCATCGCCACGGGCGTCATATTCTGCACGCAGTTCCTCTTCGGGGACTTCGACCTCGTCCAGCAGGTCTTCGGGGGCGAGCCATGCATAGGTGATGCTTTTGCTGGCTGGCAGCATGAAATCATCGGTATTGGCGTCGTAATAGGCTTTCAGTTCTTCGTCCGAAGGGGCGGCGATTGGCGTATCTAGGTCGGCTTCGCTCAACGGGGCCCAAGTAAAGCTCCGCTCTTCGGCGACATAACCGACCAACGTGCGGGCGTAGGTGTCTGGCATGGAAACGCCGCCTAAAATCGCACGTTGCAACAGGCCACGGGCAGCTTCTTCGCGGATTGATTTCTCAAATTCTGCTTCGCTCATACCGCTTTGCTGAAGCGCAAAACGATACCCTTCGCGGTCAAAGTTGCCGTCGATGCCCTGAAAAGCCGAGATCGCGACGATCTCATCGCGCAGGGTGGCATCGCCGATGGAGATGCCCATTTCGTCGGCTTCATGATCCAGCGCGCGGTTGCGTACGATGCGTTGCAGCACCGCGCGGTCGAGGCCCATCTCTTGGGCTCGGGCGAAAGGCAGGCTTTCGCCCGTCTGCGATTCAATCGCGCGCATTTCTTGCTGCAATTGGCGGGCGTATTGATCCACCGAAATGGACTTATCGCCGACGCTGCCGATGCTGCTTAGATTGCCACTGAGATTGATCGCGCCAAAGCCGCCAAGACCCAAGATCAAAAGGGCCATCAAGGCCCAAACGGCGGTTTTCGAAAAGCTGAAGCCTTTTTTGGCCATGACACGGTCCCTCGTTAATTTCGGACCTGTCTATGCGTTGCGTGGCAGGGCTGCAAGCCTGTCGAAAAGCACGTTTAAGCCATCTGCGTCGAGGTTGGCAAAGGCAATGCGCAACTGGGCTGCACCGCTGTCGTCACCCTCAGGTTGGAACATCGTACCGGGCAGACAAAGGACGCCCGCATCGCGTACCAATTCCCGAGCAAGTTCTGCCGAAGACAGGTCAAACGGATGGCGCAAGTAGGCAAAATAACCGCCAAGACCCAAAAGCTCCCAACCCAGCGGTTCAAGCTTGGGCATCTGTGCGGTAATGGCGGCGCGGCGGGCAAGGATCTCTTCGCGTTCGGCAGCTAGCCACGGGCCAAGGTTCTGCATCCCCCAAAGCGCGCCGTGCTGGCCGATTTGCGCCGGGCAGATCGCCACGGTGTCGAGGAATTTTTCAACCTCGGCGAGCCGCGCTTTGCTGGCAATCAACGCGCCGACGCGGTGCCCTGTCAGCCGGTAGGCCTTGGAGAAGGAATAGAGGTGGATCAGTGTGTCATGCCAGTCCGGGTCGCTGAAGAGCGCGTGGGGCGGGCCGGGACGGCTGTGAAAATCGCGGTAGGTCTCATCCAAGATCAACGTAATGCCGTGACGGCGGGCCAGATCAAAGAACTCTTGCACCAAAGCAGAGGGGTATTCTACGCCGCTAGGGTTGTTCGGGGTCACCAATGCAATGGCACGGGTGCGCGGCGTGATCAGCGCCTCTGCACGTGCCGGATCGGGCAGCATGTCAGCCTCAACAGGCAGCGCCACGGCGCCTACGCCGCTCATGTCGAGCCACATTTTATGGTTGAAATACCATGGCGTTGGCAGAATTACCTCGTCCCCCTCACCACAAAGGGCGGCGATGGCCGCGGCGAAGGCTTGGTTGCAGCCCGAGGTAATGCAGACTTGTTCGTCCGTCACGACGCCCACATATTTTTCCGCGGTCTGCCGGGCCAGTTCCGCGCGCAGCTCTGGAAGACCCAATACTGGGCCGTAAAGATGCGCCTCATCATTGTTCATCGTAACGTCTGCCATCGCCCGGCGCAGCCCCGCTGGGGGCGGATCGACGGGGGCGGCTTGGCTTACGTTGATCAGCGGACGGTCGGCGGTGAACGTGACGCCATCCAGCCAGCGCCGCGCCTCCATCACCGGAGGGAAGAATGTGGTGGCGGTGCGCGAAAGCGTCATTTTTGTATCCGGCAAAAAGGGCGGGAAGGGCAGGCGGCGCTATAAAAGCGCCCCTTAATCCTTGCCGCGGTAGGGTTCGACATATTGCAACGCCATGTCCCACGGAAAGAAAATCCAAGTGTCTTGGCTGACCCCGGTAATGAAGGTGTCGACCTGCGGCTCGCCTTCGGGCTTGGCATAGACGGTGGCGAAATGGGCGTTGGGGTAAAGCTCGCGGACCAGTTCGATGGTCTTGCCGCTGTCGACCAGATCATCGACAATCAGGATGCCAGTGCCATCGCCCATCATCTCGGCGTCGGGGGATTTAAGGACTTTGGCCTCGCGCCGCTGGTCGGCAGCGCCGCCGCCTGAATGGTAGGACATGACCGAAATCGTGTCGACCGTGCGGATATCAAGTTCACGCGCGACGATCATCGCAGGCGCCATGCCGCCGCGGGTGATAGCCACCACCGCACGCCACGCGCCCTTGTCAGGGCCCAGCCCATCCAGCCGCCACGCCAGCGCGCGGCTGTCACGGTGGAGTTGATCCCAAGAGATGTGAAAACCCTTTTCGTGGGGCAGGCGCGAGGCGTCCTTTGGGGTGCTCATGATGTTCCTTTGCAGCAGTTTGCGCGGGAACCCGCGCGGAATGAGGTTTGGGGCGCGTTATTCCTTGGACATGTCCGGCGCGTCAACCGCCTTCATGCCGACAACGTGATAGCCCGCGTCGACATGCAGGTTTTCACCCGTGGTGCCACTGCCCAGATCCGACAGCAAGAAGAGTGCAGCTTTGCCCACATCTTCGGTGGTGACATTGCGGCGCAGGGGCGAATTGTACTCGTTCCACTTCATGATGTAGCGGAAGTCGCCGATGCCGGAGGCCGCCAGCGTCTTGATCGGCCCGGCAGAGATCGCGTTGACGCGGATGCCGTCCTTGCCAAGATCCTCGGCGAGGTATTTCACCGACGCCTCAAGCGCGGCCTTGGCCACACCCATCACATTATAATGCGGCATGACCTTTTCCGCACCATAGTAGGTCAGCGTCAGGGCGCTGGCGCCGGGCGACATCATCTTTTCCGCGCGCTGCATCACGGCGGTAAAGGAATAGACCGAAATATCCATCGACATGGTGAAGTTGCCACGGCTGGTATCGACATAGCGGCCCCGCAGTTCCCCCTTGTCAGAAAAACCGATGGCGTGAACAATGAAATCAAGCCCGTCCCAGCGTTCTTTCAGCCCGTCGAACATCGCATCGATCGAGGCTTCGTCGCCCACATCACAGGGCAGAACGATGTCGCTGCCAAGCTGTTCTGCCAAAGGGCCAACGCGTTTCTTAAGCGCATCGCCTTGGTAGGAAAAGGCCAGTTCGGCGCCAGCATCGGCCAGTGCCTTGGCCACGCCCCATGCGATTGATTTGTCATTCGCAAGGCCCATGATGAGCCCGCGCTTGCCCCGCATCAGTTCGTTTCCCATTCCGCCGCCTTGTCTATGTTGTGTTTTGGTTGTCTTGGTCTAGGCGATTGCGCCGTTGCCATCAAGACTGCACAGGCGGACGGCCGCCAAGGTTTTGACATAAGATCGGCGGCTAACTGTCGGAAATCCGGTGTGGTTGTCCTTTGAGTTGCCCATCCTTAACAAATGACATAGCGAATGGAACTGAACCCGGCGCAGACCGGATGCGGGCTTAAATACTCTCAAAGGGGATGCCGAATGGAGACGCGGACAGGTATCTTTGCAGGGGATGACCCCTTTGCAATTGCGCAGCGCTGGTTAAGCGAAGCGGAAGCAAGTGAGCCGAATGATCCAAATGCCATCGCCCTCAGCACCGTCGATTCGCAAGGCCTGCCCAATGCACGGATGGTCCTGCTGAAAGAGATCGAGCCGGAAGCTTTTGTCTTTTATACAAACTATGAAAGCCAAAAGGCCCATGAGCTTGATGCCGCAGGCAAAGCGGCATTCGTGATGCATTGGAAATCCCTGCGCCGTCAGGTCCGGGTGCGCGGGCTAATTAGCCGTGAAGATGGGCCTCAAGCCGACGAATATTATGCCTCCAGATCGCTCAAAAGCCGTCTGGGCGCTTGGGCGTCGCGCCAATCGCAGCCTTTGTCGGGGCGGGGTGCGCTGATGGCCGAGGTGGCGAAAGTAACGGCGCAGCAGGGGGTGAACCCAAAACGTCCGCCGTTCTGGGGGGGATACCGTATTACACCGCTTGAGATTGAGTTCTGGGCGGATGGAGAGTTTCGTTTGCATGACCGCTTTCGGTGGCGCCGGGCTGACATAGCGTCGCCTTGGGCTGTCACCCGGCTCAATCCTTAAAGGGGCACCGCCGAGACCGATGAAAGACGTGTTTGGGAATGAAGCAGAACCGGAAACTTGCGACGCCCCCCATGAGGGGGTGGTAAAGTGGTTCGATCCGCTCAAAGGCTTTGGCTTTGTGGTCGCCGACAGTGGCGGGCCTGACATCTTGCTGCACGTTAATGTGCTGCGTAGTTTTGGGCAAAGCTCGGTCGCGGATGGTGCGCGGGTCAAGATACGTGTGCAGCAAACCGATCGCGGTGCCCAGGCTGTCGAAGTGCTTACCATAGAGCCGCCCGATGAACTGCCCCCAGCGGTTGTCGACTTTGTCGGCTTTGATCCTGACCAACTTGCCGCTGCTGAGTTTGAGCCTGCGCGGGTCAAATGGTTCGACAAGGCCAAGGGATTCGGATTTGCAAATGTCTTTGGCTGCCCTGAAGATGTGTTTCTACACATGGATGTCCTGCGGCAATCGGGCCTTTGTGATTTGCAACCGGGCGAAGCTGTTGCCATGCGGGTGATTGTTGGCGATCGGGGCCAGTTGGCAGCGGAGGTAAGATCATGGGAAACAGTGATAGACGGTTGACCGTTATCAAGCGGTTAACGGGCGCGGCGGTTGCTGGCCTGCTGATGACGGGGGCGGCCGCGGCGAATGTCTGCCGCGATGATGCAGTGACCCTGCGCGGAGACTGGGGCAAGGCGCGTTTCTCAATCGAAGTGGCCGATGATACCGCCGAACGGTCCCAAGGTTTGATGCACCGGCGGTCAATGCCGCTGAGCTCGGGCATGTTGTTTATCTATGAAACCCCGCAGCCGCTAAGCTTTTGGATGCGCAACACGCTGATCCCGTTGGATTTGCTCTTTATCGATTCGCAGGGCGTAATTCAGAAAATCCACCACTCCGCAAAACCATTGGACGAGACACCGATTCCGGGCGGGGACAATCTGCTTTCCGTTTTGGAAATTAACGGCGGTCTTTCCAAGCGTCTTGGCATCACCGAAGGCAGCGAAATCCGCCATCCAGCCTTTGCGCAGAACGATCCTGCGTGGCCTTGTTAAATTCTCTGCCAAATTCCTGAACTTTCGGTCATTCAGGGCTTTTCAATCCCCAGGGTTATAGCTAAAGAAGCGTCAGTCGGAGCGTGGCGCAGCCTGGTAGCGCACCTGTTTTGGGTACAGGGGGTCGGAGGTTCGAATCCTCTCGCTCCGACCACTTCATTCCAGTCGTGATATTGATTGGCCTTGGCATTTGCTTGGGCCGTCAATGTTGCGTCTTTCCCATTTTGCACAAGAATTAGTATCGACCGCTGCGTTTGTGGTGGGTCTTTGCCGTTTGTGCTGTGAACCGTGGCGATTCTGTCGCGCTTTCGCCGAAGAGGGCGCGCGCGATGTCATCGCGGCTCATTTCATTGGCTCAGTTGGGACTTGCCGCTACGTTCCGGTCCGCTGGCACCTGTTGCTGTGGATGAATTAAACCAATCTCTCAATCCGGCCCGCTAACCCTGCCACGGGAAAAGGTAATTTCACCTCCGCCTGCGGCACGCGGCCTGCGGGTATCTCTGGGGATATCCTGAGTTTGAATCGGTTGGGCTGCTGAAAGGTAAATCCGTCCTATTTGGTCAACCTGCTGCGTCAAAATAAATCGTAAAAAAATCGTTGACCCTATAGTCATATCTACGTCAATTTGTGCGGGTTACCAAAAGCGCCACAAGATATAGTGGTTAACACGTTTAGGCGCTAAGGCAGCAGGACAGGGCAGAACAACCATCGTTAGTAAAATCGAGTTGCTTGCTATCGGGCTGGCATTGCGAAGCCGAACTGTTTCCTGCCGACGAAAGAAATGGGGTGAGGCGGTCTGCTGAGTGGCGATCGGCTTGGGATTTGAAATGCTGGATATGAGGCAGCGACAATGAAAATTGAACGTAATTTCACTAAAGCCGGGCAGGACGCCTATGCGGATTTGGACTTTGTCACCACGGTGTCGGAAATCCGCAACCCTGACGGTTCGGTGGTGTTCAAGCTTGATAATGTCGAAGTGCCCAAAGCCTGGAGCCAAGTCGCCAGCGATGTGATCGCGCAGAAGTATTTCCGCAAAGCAGGCGTGCCAAGCGCCACGCGCCGCGTCAAAGAGAAGGGCGTGCCGGAATTCCTGTGGCGCTCGGTCCCGACAGATGACGCGACCATGGGCGGCGAGACGTCTTCGAAGCAGGTGTTCGATCGTCTAGCGGGCGCTTGGGCTTATTGGGGCTGGAAGGGTGGTTATTTCACCACCGAAGAAGACGCTCAGGCCTACTACGACGAAATGCGCCATATGCTAGCTAGCCAGCGTGCGGCACCGAACTCCCCGCAGTGGTTCAATACCGGCCTGCATTGGGCATACGGCATCGATGGCCCGGCACAGGGGCACTACTATGTCGACTACAAGACTGGCAAGCTGACGCGGTCGAAATCCTCCTATGAGCACCCGCAACCGCATGCCTGCTTTATCCAATCGGTCGCCGACGATCTGGTCGGCGACGGCGGGATCATGGACCTTTGGGTCCGCGAGGCGCGGCTGTTCAAATACGGTTCAGGCACGGGCACCAACTTTTCATCGCTCCGCGGAGAGGGCGAGAAGCTGTCGGGCGGCGGCAAGTCGTCGGGTTTGATGGGGTTCCTCAAGATCGGGGACCGCGCCGCTGGCGCCATCAAATCCGGCGGCACCACCCGCCGGGCCGCCAAAATGGTGATCGTCGACGCCGACCACCCCGATATTCAAGATTTCATCAATTGGAAGGTGCTTGAAGAGCAGAAGGTCGCGAGCATCGTGGCTGGCTCCAAGATGCACGAGCAAAAGCTGAACCTGCTGTTCGACGCGATCAAAGCATGGGACGGCGTGGCCGAAGACGCCTATGACCCGGCCAAGAACGACCAGTTGAAGCAGGCGATCCGCGAAGCCAAAAAGGTCGCGATCCCCGAGACTTATGTCAAGCGGGTGCTGGATTACGCCAAGCAGGGCCACACGAGCATCGAATTTCCGACTTATGACACAGATTGGGATTCGGAAGCCTATAACTCGGTCTCCGGCCAGAACTCGAACAACTCGATCCGCGTGACCAATGCATTCCTCACAGCCGTCGAAAAAGACGCCGACTGGGAGCTTATCAGCCGCACCGAAAACCGTGTGACCAAGACGATCCGAGCGCGGGACCTCTGGGATCAGGTCGGCCACGCCGCCTGGGCCTGCGCTGATCCGGGCATTCAGTACCACGACACAGTAAACGACTGGCACACTTGCCCAGAAGATGGCGCGATCCGAGGCTCGAACCCCTGTTCGGAATACATGTTCCTCGACGATACGGCCTGCAACTTGGCCTCAATGAACCTGCTGACCTTCCTCAAGGATGGCGAGTTTCAGGTCGAGGACTACATGCACGCCAGCCGTCTTTGGACCGTGACACTGGAAATCAGTGTGATGATGGCACAGTTCCCGTCCAAGGAAATCGCGCAGCGGTCCTATGACTTCCGCACGCTTGGTCTGGGCTATGCGAACATTGGTGGCCTGCTGATGAACATGGGCTATTCCTATGACAGCGACGAGGGCCGCGCGCTTGGCGGTGCCTTGACCGCGATTATGACCGGTGTGGCCTATGCAACGTCGGCCGAGATGGCGGGCGAATTGGGCACCTTCCCGGGCTATGCCAAGAACGCCGAGCATATGCTGCGCGTCATCCGCAACCACCGCAACGCGGCCCATGGCCAGGCAGATGGCTATGAGCAGCTTTCGGTCAAACCGGTGCCACTGGATCATGCCAACTGCCCACAGGCGGGGCTGGTCGACATCGCCAAATCCTGTTGGGACGAGGCGCTGAAACTGGGCGAAGCCCACGGATACCGCAATGCGCAGACCTCTGTCATCGCGCCCACGGGCACCATCGGTCTGGTGATGGACTGCGACACCACGGGGATTGAGCCTGACTTCGCGCTGGTGAAGTTCAAGAAGCTCGCAGGGGGTGGCTATTTCAGGATCATCAACCAATCTGTGCCTGCCGCGCTGGAGAAACTCGGCTACGGTTCGGCCCAGATCGAAGAGATCGTCAGCTACGCCGTGGGCCACGGCACCATCGGCAACGCGCCTGCGATCAACCATACCACGCTGGCAGGTCACGGTTTCGGCGCGAATGAGTTGGCCAAGGTGGATGCCGCACTGAAGCAGGCCTTCGACATCCGCTTTGTGTTCAACCAGTGGACGCTGGGAGAGGCCTTCTGCACGCAGGTGCTGGGCATCCCAACCGCGAAACTGAATGATCCGACCTTTGACCTGCTGCGCTCGCTCGGCTTTAGCAAGGCGGACATCGAAGCGGCCAATGACCATGTTTGCGGCACCATGACGCTGGAAGGCGCGCCGCATCTGAAAGAAGAACATTACGGCATCTTCGACTGCGCCAACCTCTGCGGCAAGAAGGGCAAACGCTATCTCTCGGTTAACAGCCACATCTATATGATGGCCGCCGCGCAGAGCTTCATCTCGGGGGCGATCTCTAAGACGATCAACATGCCGAATGACGCGACCATCGAAGATTGCCAGAAGGCTTATGAGCTCAGCTGGTCTTTGGGCATCAAGGCAAACGCGCTTTACCGTGATGGCTCGAAACTCAGCCAGCCACTGGCCGCTGCCCTTGTCGAAGACGACGATGACGCCGCCGAGACTCTGGAGAGTGGCAGCCCACATGAGAAAGCTGCCGTGTTGGCCGAAAAGATCGTCGAGAAGGTGATCGTCAAAGAAATCATAAAATCGCACCGCGAGAAGATGCCGCAGCGCCGCAAAGGCTATACCCAAAAGGCCAATGTGGGCGGCCATAAGGTCTATCTGCGCACGGGCGAATATGAAGACGGCAAACTGGGCGAAATCTTCATCGACATGCATAAGGAAGGTGCGGGTTTCCGCGCGATGATGAACAACTTCGCCATCGCGGTTTCGGTGGGCCTGCAATACGGCGTGCCGCTGGAAGAGTTCGTCGATGCGTTTACCTTCACCAAATTTGAGCCCGCGGGTATGGTGCAGGGCAACGACAGCATCAAGCAGGCGACCTCGATCCTTGACTATGTATTCCGCGAACTCGCCGTGTCCTACCTTGACCGAACCGATCTGGCGCATGTGAAACCCGAAGGGGCGACCTTTGATGATCTGGGCCGTGGCGAAGAAGAGAACCTCGGCAATGTTAGCGAGCTTAGCGAGAAAGCGGCGAATAAGTCATTGGATGTACTGAAACAAATCAGCTCCTCAGGCTATCTGCGCAATCGTTTACCTCAAGAGCTTGTGGTGCTTCAGGGCGGTCAGACCGTGGATACCAGCGCAGCGCTTGAGACCCTCGTGCCTCAGGTCGGCGGCGGTGCTGACATGGCCGTTGCGGTGAAGTCTTCCACTTCCGCAAGCTCTGGCGCGGTGAGCTTCGATGCGCGGGCAAAGGCCAAGATGCAGGGCTACGAAGGCGAAGCTTGCGGCGAATGCGGCAACTATACTTTGGTCCGCAACGGCACCTGCATGAAGTGCAACACCTGCGGTGGCACCAGCGGCTGTAGTTAAGCGGAGACGCCCCGTGTCTGATATACCAAGTGATTATAGCCCAATCGGGCCGTTTTGACGCCCAAGGCTATTCGGACCCAAGCAGCGTGAAGTCCTTGTTTTTATGGTATTTGTGGAGCGCGTTAATTCTAATCGAATAACGCGCTCCACAAAATCATCTCGCTTCCCATAGGGTTGACGAACTCAAACATTTGGTGCTGTCTTCAGTGACGACAGACGCAAAGCTTGTCCATTTCAGACGGTTCTCTTGATCTGCTTCCCTTCGGGGCCGCAGCCGAGATCTAGTCATTCACCCATATAACTTGCCCGAGCTGGTTGGTCCCTTTTTCTCGAAGGAAATGGAACCCGCAATGAAAGCCGTATCAGTACGCGCGTGAGGAGAATTGCAGATTGGTGATTGAGCGAAACAAAGCCCGCCCATCCATTCGGTGTTTCTAACCCAGATTGTCAGGCTCCCTCGCGCCGCTGCGCATCCCGGACTAAAGCCGCCATTCGGTAGAATCCATGTGCCATTTTGGTAAAAGGTGTCAGCAGAAAGAACGCGAGCACGGCGCCAAGGTGGATGACCAGCAAGCCCGGCATCCAAAAAGAACCGCCTGCGGCATAGAGCAACAGACCAGTCAGTCCGACAAATCCCAGCAACCCGGTAAAGGCAATCTCACCGCCAAAGGCCTTGCTTGCGCCGAGTGACTTGTCAGACCGCAGCTTTAGCCAGACCATCTTGCTACAGCCCAACACCAATAGAATGCCACCCGAGAGCCCAAGAAGCTTTGGTGCCGAAAACAGCCCATATGGGGCGGGCATATCCAGCAGATAGTGCATGAGGGTTCCCACACTGGTCGAAGCGAAACACAGCAGAAAGCCATACATGATTGCTTGATGCGCATAGCGCCGGGCGTGCGTGAAGCGGTCTTCGTCTTCAAAGTTGCAGCCGTCACCATGGCCGCCCTTGAGGTTGCGCATGTTGGCAGCCGAGGCGATGGCTCCGCTGAGGTGACATAGGCGGACTGGAGCACCGCCCACCGTTTGCCAATAACGCCGCAGACCGATGGCGATGCTGAACAGCGGAAACAGAAAGGCGGGCAGAAAAATCGCCACCATCGCATTGTGAGACAGCACCGCATAAAATCCCTCGCCCCCCGCAGCAGCCAGCGCACGGGCAGCCCAGAAGAGCAGGGCAAAGCCCAAGACAGTGGCGAGCACGATGGCGAGGCCGTTTTTTTGGAAGGCTTTCCCGGCGGCACGTGGAAAGGCGAACTCCTCCCAACTGTCTTGGCGCACATCGGCCAAGGCTTGGGGCAGGTTCAGTTCAAACTCATGCGGAGCGGTGTATTGGCACGCATAATAGCAGCCCCGGCAGTTGTGGCACAGGTTCGCCAGTTGCGTCAGATCCCCGTCAGAAAAGGCGCGTTCGGCCTGAAGGGCAGGGAAGACCGAACAGTAGCCTTCGCAATAGCGGCAGGCGTTGCAGATTTCGGCCTGTCGGCGGGCCTCTTGGAGTAGATCAATTTGCATGGGCTGCGGCCTCCTTGCCTGCGATACGTCCGAAGACGGTGCCGATGGTCATGCCAAATCCGGCAAGATAGCCTTGGCCCAAGATCGAGCCCGCCATGGTTTCGCCCGCCGCCCAAAGGTTGTTGACGGGGCGATCGCCGATGGAACATTGCGCGTTCTCGTCTACTTTCAGGCCAAGGTAGGTAAAGGTGACGCCGGTCCTGAGGGAATAGCCGTAGAACGGCGGCTCGGTGATCGGTCGCGCCCAGTTTGTCTTGGGCGGGGTCAGACCCGTGGTCGCCACGGCATCAAGCTCGGTGGGGTGGAAGCCACTTTGATCGCCGCAGGCTTCGTTGAAATCGGCCACGGTGTGCTCCAGCGCATCAGCGGGCAGGCCCATCTTTCCCGCCAGTTCCGCCAGCGTATCGGCTTTGATCGGGGGGAAGACCGAAGGCATGAACAGGTTCAGCGATTTCGCGTCGATGATGACATAGCCGACCTGATCGGGCTGGGCGGCCACCAGTCGGCCCCAGATGGCGTAGCGTTTGGGCCAGACATCTTCGCCCTCGTCATAAAACCGCTGTGCGTCCTTGTTCACGACGATGGAGAAGGGCACGCAATCCAACCGCGTGACGATCCCGCCGTCGAACTTTGGCGCGCGTCCGTCGATGGCGACGGCGTGGCACTGGGTCGGATCGCCCACCTGTGCGATGCCTTGGTCCAGCAGGTCCGCCAGTACCACGCCGCGGTTATAGGGCGTGCCCCGGATCAGGAAGTTCTTCGCCGCCGGCCCCCATGCCCGCGCCAACCAATCGGTGTCGGCCTGAAATCCGCCGGAGGCCACGACGACGGATTTGGGCGAGAGGCTCTTGGCCGCCCCCTCATGCGTATAGTCCACCCGCGTCACCCGGTCGCCGTCCAACGCCAGATGGGTGACGGCAGCTTCATAGAGCACATCCACGCCCAATCCTTCGGCGGTGCGGTAATAGGCATTCACAAGGCTTTTGCCACCGCCACGGAAGAAGGCATTGGTGCGGGCAAGGGACAGGGTGCCCGAGAGCGAAGGCTGAAACCGCACGCCATGTTCTTCCATCCAAGGCAGGCATTCCTCAGAAGTGCGGATGGCAAGGCGCGCGAGGTGCTCATCCGTCTTGCCGCCCGTCACCTTCATCAGGTCGGCGAGGTATTCGTCTTCGGTGTAGCTCTCGACCAGCGGCCCCAGTGGTCCGTGGTGCATACAGCGGAAGTTGCGGGTATGGCGGGAATTGCCGCCCCGGTAGGGTTTTGGCGCGGTCTCAAGGATCAGCACGCGGGCTCCTGTTTCGGCGGCGGTGATCGCGGCACAAAGCGCCGCATTGCCGCCGCCGATCACGACGATATCGTAAACCTTGGTCACAGCAGGTCTCCATCATAGGTCTCATCACGCGCGGGTTGAGCGCGCAAGGCGCGAACCCGGACCCGTTGGGCTGCTTCGATATGCGCGCGCATCGCCGCTTCGGCGAGGGCGGCATCGCGGGCTTTGATCGCGTCGAGAACGCCAAAGTGTTCCTCAACCGCTTTCTCGGCGCGGTCGGGATCGGTCAGCGTTGTCGGGCCGAGGATCATCAGCGTCTTTTGCAGCGTGTGGATCGAGCGGGTCAGAAAACGGTTTTTTGCGGCGTCCAGAAGCGCTGCGTGGAACTGGCGGTTGAGGGTGAAGGCTTCGGGCACGTTGCCCAGGGTGGCAAGCTGCTGGTTCATGTCCTGAAGCTCTTCGATCTCGATGTCCGAGGCGGCGCGGGCGGCCAGCCGTGCGGCGGTGCCCTCCAACACGGCGCGCATCTCGTAAAGTTCCATCACCTCGGCGTAGTCGAGCGTGCGGATGCTCGCCCCTTGCCGGGGGATATGCGCCACGACGCCATCGGCCTCTAGCTGGCGGATCGCCTCGCGCACGGGGGTGCGGGAGACGCCCAGCCGTTCAGCTAGTTCGGTCTCACGCAGCCGGTCGCCGGGGTTCAGCCGTCCGGCGCGCAGCTCGTCCATCAGCTGATTGTAGGCAGAGTTGCCCTGCGGTGTGCGGTCTTCTTCGCTCATAAAACCCCCTCCGATAGATATTGCATACAGGTGGATACAATCGTATCCAAAGAGGGTCAAGCCCGGAAGAAGAAGTGAGTTGAACCCTATGCGCCTCTCCCAACCGATCCGCCGTCGTGCGCTGACCCTGATCCTCGCCACGGCTGGTACTGCTCTCTTTTGGTGGCTCGGTCTGCCGCTGCCATTCCTTTTCGGGCCGATGGCCGCCTGCCTTATCGCGGCATTGTCGAACGTGCCGATCAAAGGATTCGGCCAAGTCTCGGTCGCGGCGCGCACGATCCTTGGGGTGGCAGTGGGGGCCTCAATCACGCCTGATCTTTTCCACCAACTGCCACAGATGGCGATGTCGGTGGCACTGGTCCCGGTCTTTATTGCGCTGATCGGGATTATCGGCGTCCCGTTCTTTCGGCATGTTTGGGGCTTCGACGCGCCGACGGCCTATTACGCCGCGATGCCGGGCGGCTTGCAGGACATGGTGATCTTTGGCACCGAAGCAGGGGGCGATCCGCGGGCGCTGTCCTTGATCCATGCCACGCGGGTGTTGATTATCGTCACCCTCGCGCCTGCTTTTCTGACGCTGGCTTACGGGGCTGGGCTGACCAATCCCATCGGCGCGCCGGTGACGGAACTGCCGGTGGGCGAGATGGCCCTGATGGCCGCCGCAGCCCTGATCGGCTGGAAGGGAGGAGAGCGGATCGGCCTATTTGGCGCGTCCATCCTTGGCCCCATGATCGTGACCGCCGTTCTGTCACTCTCCGGCCTGATCCACAGCCGCCCACCAGCCGAAGCCATCCTTGCCGCGCAGTTCTTCATCGGCTGCGGGATCGGGGTACATTTTCTAGGCGTGACATGGGGCGAGCTGACGCGGGTGGTGCTGGCAGGCATCGCCTATGTGCTGGTGCTCGCCGTCTTGGCCGCAGGTTTCACCGGGCTCGTCACTTGGGCCGGGTTGGGCGATCCGGTCGAGGCGTTCCTAGCCTTCGCGCCGGGCGGGCAGGCCGAGATGACGGTGCTGGCCATCGTCACCGGGGCCGATCTGGGCTTTGTCATCACGCACCACCTGACCCGCATCGTGTTGGTGATCGTCGGCGCGCCGCTGGTGGCGGGCCTTATCACGCGTAGACGGAAGGGTTGATCATATGGATCGGTGCGCCTGCCGCAAAGGCATTCACTTGTTCGAAAATATCGGTGAATTGCTTGTCGAATTCGTCTTCGGTGACAAAGCCGATATGTGGGGTGGCGATCAATTTGGGGTGTGAGAGCAGCGGGTCATTGGCATCTGTTAACGGCTCGGTATCAAAGACATCCACCGCCGCCGCGCCGAGGTGCCCGGCGTTAAGCGCTTGCAGCAGCGCGCCTTTGGCAATCAGCCCGGAGCGTGAAGTGTTCACCAGTACCGAGCGGGGCGGCATGGCGCTGAGGTCTTCGGCGGTGACGCTACCCCGGGTCTCGGGGGTGAGCCGCAGATGCAGCGAAACTACGTCACATGTGCCGAAAAACGCCGCGCGGCTCTCGGCGACCGCCTCGCCATCCGCTTTCGCCCGCGCGCGCCCGGCCTCTGAACTCCACCAGATGACCTCCATCCCGAAGGCG